>NZ_JAGTHU010000026.1:0-34215 GCF_019895135.1 Dermacoccus sp. Tok2021 | reverse complement strand
TTTTTATACCCCCCGGGGGGGGGGCGGGGGGGGCGCCCCCCCCCCCCCCCCGCGATACCGGCCGGTTGTCAGGCCCCTTGCTTAGGATGAGCCGAGCCTGCTGTCGCCCGCGCTCACCCGACGTCCAGCGTCGTACCCGGACGGCAGCGACATCGATGGCGTCGACGACGAGGAGTTCGAGTGCAGGGCATCACCAAGGGCACAGTGCTGGGAAACCGGTACGAACTGACGTCCGAGATCTCGGACGCGCCCGGGCTCGCCCGCTGGCTCGCCCGTGACGAGAAGCTGGGCCGCGAGGTCGCCATCACGGTATTCGGCTCCAAGTCCTCCCATGCCGCGGCTGCGCTCGACAGCGCCCGCCGCGCCGCCGGCGTCGAGGACGACCGCCTCGTGCGCGTGCTCGACGCAGGGAGCGACGACGACCACTCCTTCGTCGTCGAGGAGGCCCACACGGGCGCGCACAGCCTCGCGGATCTCGTCCGCTTCGAAGCCATGCACCCGGAGGAGGCTCGCCGCATCGTCGGTGAGACTGCGAGCGCCCTCGAGGCCGCGCGTCAGCGGGGCCTGCACCACCTCACGCTCTCCCCCCGCCACGTGCTGCGCCTCGCAGACGGTTCCATCGCCGTCACACAGGTGGCCGTCGGAGGCGCCCTCGCCGGCCGTGACGACATCTCCTCCGCCGAGGCCACCAAGCGTGACGCGGCGGCGTGCGTCAAGCTGCTCTACACCGCGCTCACGGGCGAGTGGCCGGGCAAGGCCGAGGAGATCACCGGCCTCAAGGGCCTCACCGTGGCCGAGCGTCGCGCCGACGGGCAGATCGCCACCCCGTCCGAGGTCGTCGACGGCATCCCGAGCGACCTCGACACGATGTGCCGCCAGTCGCTCAACTACGACGAGACACCGCGCACGCCAGGCGAGGTCGCCCGTCAGCTCGCCCCCTGGTCGGCACAGATGATCACGGCACCCGGCAAGGGACGACGCTCGGACGACGCCGCGGGCGACGAGGACGAGAAGGACCAGAACTTCACCGTGCGTCGTGCCGCCGACCGCATCGAGGGTGAGGGCCGACGCGGCGTCGGTGCCGTCGGCGCGGCCGCCCTGGCCGCCGCAGGCACCGCGGGCGCCGCCAAGGGTGCTCGACGACTCAGCAACGCCGACGACGACACCGATCCGGGCGCCCGGGCGGAGGGCCCGCGCGCAGCCCTGCCGCGCAAGCCCGCGCCCCGTGCGGCGAATGAGCAGGATCCGGCGGACGCGACGATGATCGGCCGCCCGGTCCAGTTCGACGCCGACGAGACCACCCAGTTCTCCCTCGATGACGAGGACGCGGCCTACCACCGCACGACGTACGACCCCTCGTTCGAGGAGCTCGAGCCGCCGGTCCCCGGTTTCCACGGCGGCACCGACGACCCCGACGCGGGCAGCAGCAAGCTCGCGCTCGGTATCGTCGCGCTCTTCGTCATCGGTGCCCTCGTGCTCGCTGTCCTCGGCATCCGCGGCATCGGTGGTAATGCCGACACCCCTGCCGCGTCCAACTCCGGCTCCGCGTCCTCGGGCGCTGCGTCGTCCGGCGCGTCGCCCTCGGGCTCGGCCAGTCGGGCCGGCACTCCCGTGAAGGTCCAGAGCGCCTCCGTCGTCAATCAGCGCGGCATGCGCGTCAACGACTCCAGCTCCATGGCGCAGGCTGTCGACGGTGACGCCAGCACAGCATGGAAGAGCCTTCTGTATCGCAACCGCCCCTGGGGCGGTTACCCGGGTTACGGTGGCCTCGCACTCAATCTCGGCACCTCGACCGACGTGAAGAGCATCAAGATCACGCCGGGTGAGGGCCAGCCGCTCACCGCCAACGTCTACGTCGGTGACGCGCCCGGCACCGCGGGCAAGAAGGTGGGTTCGGTCTCGAATGCGACGAGCCAGCAGACGATCTCGTCCACTGCGAAGGGAAGCTACGTGACGATCTTCATCACGACGCAGAGCCTCGCGCCCGGCACGTCCTACTACCAGTCGGCCGTCTCCGAGGTCTCGGTAGAGAAGTGAACGGCTACGAACTTCGCGAGTTGAGCGACGTCGCTCTCGTCGACGCGTATCGCGAGGGCAACGCCGACGCTTTCGGAGTGCTGTTCGAACGCTACAAGGACAAGATGTGGGCCGTGGCGTTGCGCACGACCCGCGACCAGGAGCTCGCCGCAGACGCGGTCCAGGAAGGCTTCATCGCTGCGTTCCGACGCATCGACTCCTTCCGCGGCGACGCCCAGTTCTCCACGTGGCTGCACCGCATCATCGTCAATTCCTCCCTCGATCGACTGCGCCGGCTCAAGCCCACGCAGGAGTGGCCGGAGTACGACATCGCCGACAAACGCGACGAACACGCACAGACCGACGTCCGCCTCGACGTGCGCGAGGCCCTCGACAAGCTCCCCGAGGGCCAGCGCGTCTGCCTCGTGTTGCTCGAGATGGAGGGCCTGTCCGTCGCCGAGGTCGCCCAACAACTCGGCATCGCCGAAGGCACCGTCAAGTCCCGCTGCGCCCGTGGGCGCACCGCTTTGGCCGAGCTCCTCGGGGTCACCTGAACGCGCCTCGCCGGCTCCTCACGCAACGTTCCGAAAAATTCTCGAACCGTGATGGAACCGAAGCGACGTCCCTCGCGTCGGAGACCATGAAGCGAACGTATGCCCAGCAGAAAGGAGGCCCGAGATGACCCGGAACTTCCGTGACGAGTGGGAGGCGGCCAACAGCGGCCGCTCGAAGGACGAGCAGCCCGCCGACCTCGCACCCGAACACGTCCAGGACGAGATCTCGGCTCTGCTGCGCCGCAGCGCAGCCGAGGACGGGCCCGAACTCGCCATGCCCCGCGATGTCGAGGCGCGTATGCGTGAGGCGTTCAAGGCTGAGTTCGGCGACCGCGCCTCCGGATTCGACGAGAGCAAGCGGGCCTCGTCCGGCAGCTCCACCGTCGTGCCGCTGCCGGCCCGTCCGCGCCGCACCGAATCCGCGCAGCGTGCCGAGTACGACCCCGACTCCACGCGCCCGGCGTCCGTGACGCCGTCGCGTCCCGCGCCTGCCCGTCCCGCAGCGGAGACGTCCGCACGCGCCGAGTCCGAGCGTGATCACTCCGTCGCCTCGCTCGACGCGCACCGTGCCCGCAAGAAGGGTGGCTTCGGCAAGGCCGCGCTCGCGCTCGGTGCTGCGGCCGCCGTCGCCATCGGTGCCGTCGGCGTCTCGAAGTCGCTCGGCGGCAACGACGACGCCCAGGTCGCTGACGGCCCGAGCCCGTCGTCGTCGGTGAGCAGCGGAGCGAACGACGGCACGCAGAACTACGCCTCGCGGGTGCGCGTCACCCAGACCGAGACGCAGTACACGTCGGACTCGCTCGCCACGCAGGCGGCTTCGCTGCCCACCTCGACGAGCACCCCGATCGAGCCCAAGCAGGCCGACGCCCAGTCGCTCGGCCCGCTGGCCACCGGCACCGGTGTGCAGTCCTGCCTCGACGCCGTCGACGCCGGCCTCGCGCAGGCGCCGGACAAGGTGTACGCCGACTTCGGTTCCTACGACGGCCAGCCCGCCGTCATCGTCGTCACGGTCAAGGACGGCAAGAAGACGGCCTGGGTCGTCTCGCGCACGTGCAGCAAGGCCGATGACCTCAAGGCGGGGCCGACGCCCATCTCCACCTGATGCCGAGCGCGCGTGTGCGCCGGGGAATGACGCGCGGATAGAGTGCGTTGACCTACGCGAACCGCATCAAACCGACGAAGGAAGCTTTCGTGAGCGACCAGGCCGTGCGCAACCTCATCATCATCGGCTCCGGCCCCGCCGGGTACACCGCTGCCGTCTACGCGGCGCGTGCCAACCTCGAGCCCCTCGTGTTCGAGGGCTCCGTGACGGCCGGTGGCGCGCTCATGAACACCACCGAGGTCGAGAACTTCCCCGGTTTCTCCGACGGCATCATGGGCCCGGACCTCATGGAGAACATGCGCGCCCAGGCCGAGCGATTCGGCGCCGAGCTCGTGCGTGACGACGTCACCGCCGTCGACCTCACGGGCGATGTCAAAACGGTCACCGACGGTGAGGGCGTCGTTCACAGGGCGAACGCCGTCATCCTGGCCATGGGCTCGGCCTACCGCGAGCTGGGGCTGCCCGACGAGAAGCGCCTGTCGGGTCACGGCGTCTCGTGGTGCGCCACGTGTGACGGCGCGTTCTTCCGCAACCAGGACATCATGGTCGTCGGCGGCGGCGACTCTGCCGTCGAGGAGGCCACGTTCCTCACGCGCTTCGCGAACAGCGTCACCCTCGTGCACCGCCGCGACGAGCTGCGCGCCTCCAAGATCATGGCCGAGCGCGCCGAGAAGGACCCGAAGATCCGTTTCGCGTGGAACAGCGAGGTCGTCGCGATCCACGGCGACGCCAAGGTCTCGAGCGTCACGCTGCGCGACACCGTCACCGGCGAGGAGCGCGAGCAGGAGACCACGGGCCTGTTCATCGCCATCGGCCACCTGCCGCGCAACGAACTCGTCACCGGCCAGATCGACCTCGACGACGAGGGCTACGTCCTCGTCCAGGACCGCACGACGCACACCAACGTCGACGGCGTCTTCGCCTGCGGCGACCTCGTCGACCACGTCTACCGCCAGGCCATCACGGCCGCCGGTTCCGGCTGTTCGGCCGCCCTCGACGCGGAGCGCTTCCTCGCCTCGCTCGACGCCGCCGGCGAGCCCAAGCCCGACGCGTCCCTCACCGCAGAGCCGCAGGGCACGGACGAGCCGCGCTGACGCGCGTCGTCCCCACCGTTTCTCTTCACCAGCACTGACCGACGTCCCGGAAGGAATGCCCCATGGCAACCACCAAGCCCACCACCGACGCCACGTTCGAGGCTGACGTTCTCAAGAACGACAAGCCCGTCCTCGTCGACTTCTGGGCCGAATGGTGCGGCCCGTGCCGCGCCATCGCGCCGATCCTCGAGGAGATCGCCGCCGCGAACGGCGACAAGATCGAGGTCTTCAAGCTCAACACCGACGAGAACCCCGCGACGTCCGCCAAGTACGGCATCACGGGTATCCCGACGATGAACGTTTACCAGAACGGCGAGGTCGTCAAGACGATCGTCGGCGCCATGCCGAAGCCGAAGCTCCTGCGCGAGCTTGAGCCCTTCATCGGCTGATCATCGCTTTCAGCAAAGACTGCGGCCCCCGTCGAATCGACGGGGCCGCAGTCTTTCGTGTCGAGCGCTGACGGAGGTCAGGCGCCGATCACTCGGGTGTTGCGCTGCGCGCCGGGGGCGCGTCCCAGAGCTGGACGTTCTTCGCCTGCGGGAGGCTCGAGCGTTCGAACACGGGATCCTTGCCGGCGGCACGCTGCGTGAGGAAGTCCTTGAGCAGCGCCACGGACAGCCCGCCGAGCGGGAGCAGGGCAAGCAGGTTGATCGTGGCCATGATGCCCATCGCGAGGTCCGCTATGTTCCACACGAGGGCCACCGAACCAAGAGCACCGCCGACTACACACACGAGGACGCCGACACGGAACGCCGTGAGCAGGCCCTCGCCCGGCTTGGACTCGGTGAGGAAGCGGATGTTCGCCTCGCCGTAGTAGCTGTTGCCGAGGATCGACGACCAGGCGAGGAAGAAGATGACGATCGACAGGAACGGCCCGGCCCACGATCCGACCTGCGACTGGAGGGCGGTCTGCGTCAGTCCGATGCCCTCCGGGTCGCTCACGCCGTACTTAGGCTGCGTCAGCAGAATGATGAACGCCGTCGCCGAACACACGATGATCGTGTCGAAGTAGACGCCCAAGGCCTGCACGAGACCCTGCTTGACCGGGTGCGATACCTCTGCGGTTGCGGCGGCGTTCGGCACCGAACCCATACCGGCCTCGTTGGAGAACAGACCACGACGCATGCCCTGCATGAGGGCCGCACCGAACGCAGCACCCGTGACCTGCTCGAAGCCGAGGGCGTGACCGACGATGTGGCCGATCATCGCCGGAACCTCGCCGATGTTCATCGCGACGACGACGAGCGCCACGCCGACGTAGGCGACGGCCATGACCGGCACGATGATCTCCGTGACGGCAGAGAGGCGACGCACGCCGCCGAAGATGACGGCTGCGGTCAGCGCGGCGACGATGAGCCCGATGATCCAGGCCAGGCCCTTGGCGTCGTCGAAGTTGGCCTGCACCGAGGCGCTGATCGAGTTGGCCTGCACGGCGTTGAAGACGAAGCCGTACGTCACGGTGATGACGACGGCGAACGTTGCGGCCATGCCCTTGCGGCCCAAGCCTTCGCGGATGTAGTACGCCGGACCACCGACGTAGCCGTCCTTGCCGCGCACCTTGTAGAGCTGCGCCAACGTGGACTCGATGAACGCGGTGGCACCACCGAGGATGGCGAGCATCCACATCCAGAACACGGCGCCGGGGCCACCGATGGCGATGGCTACCGCGACACCGGCGATGTTGCCCGTACCCACGCGGGACGCCGCGGAGATGGTGAAGGCGCGGAACGCCGAGATCCCGTCGTTCTCGCCGGCACCGGAGGGCGTCTCCTTGATGGCTCGGAACATCTCCGGCAGCAGCCGCACCTGGACCACCAGGGTGCGCGCCGAATACCAGAGGCCCGCAGCCACGAGCAGGGCGATGACGAGATACCAGAACTTGTCGTTGATCGTCGCAATGAAGTCGGCTGCTGCTTCCATGCCCCGTACCCTACGGTGCGCAGAGAGCCGATGCCGGAATGAAACTGGTTGAAGACGCCGGTGTTTCGTCAGATGTTCCGTGTGTCTGTGCGGGTGTGCACAGCGGCCCCACGCCCGATGTCGGACGTGGGGCCGGTGCGCTCGCCCGCTCGAGCGGGCATGGTTCGGTCAGTCGCGGGGACGCCCACCCCGCAGCTCACGGGTGATTGCGACCGCACAGATGCCCAGCACTGCCGCGCCGAGGACGGCTTTCAGCCACTCGCCGTTGATGAGGTCGCTGACGAAGAAGTACCCGAATACGACGGCCAGGATCGCGAAGACGATGAGCTGGATCGAGGGACGACCGGTGCGCCGATCGATCGCCCGGTCGCTCAACGGGTCCGTGCCCTGCTGGAACGGGGAGTTCGCGACGTCGTCGCGGGTGAAGCGTCCGTCCTGCGTCGAGTCGAGGGCACTGCTGCCGTCGGGGTTCAGGTGCTCCCCCTGAGCGCCCTTGGCTTCGGAGTTCTCAGGCAGGTCGCCGTCCGGCGTGGGGTTCTTGCGCTCAGTCACGATCGATCCCGAGGGCGTCCATGATGCGGTTGAGGTCGTCGACGGAGGCGAACTCGACGGTGAGCTTGCCCTTGTTCTTGCCCATCGTGATGCCGACGCGCGTGTCGAGCTTGTCCGACAGGTTCGACGCGAGGTCGTCGAGCTCCGGGTTGGGCTCCCGCGGCGTGGCGGTGCGGCGGGGCTTCTTGTCCTCACCGATCGCGACGATCTCCTCGGTGGCACGCACCGAGAGGCCCTCGGCGACGATGCGCTGGGCGAGACGCTCCATGGCGGCCGGGTCGCTCATGCCGAGCAGGGCCCGGGCGTGGCCGGCCGACAGCACGCCTGCTGCGACACGACGCTGGACGACCGGGGGCAGCTTGAGCAGACGGATCGTATTGGAGATCTGCGGGCGGCTGCGACCGATCTTCGAGGCGAGTTCGTCGTGCGTACAGCCGAAGTCCTCGAGCAGCTGCGCGTACGCGGCGGCCTCTTCGAGCGGGTTGAGCTGGCTGCGGTGGAGGTTCTCGAGCAGCGCGTCGCGCAGCAGGTCCTCGTCCGTGGTCGAACGGACGATGGCCGGTACGGCCTCGAGGCCGGCTTCCTGCGAGGCGCGCCAACGGCGCTCACCCATGATGAGCTCGTACGGTGTCGTCGCGTGCTCGGGGTCTTCCGCCGGCACGGGACGCACGACGATGGGCTGGAGAACGCCGATCTCGCCGATCGAGTGGACCAGCTCGGCCATGTGTTCCTCGTCGAACACCGACCGCGGCTGCTTCGGGTTCGGGCGAATGAGCGCAGGTGCAATCTCGGCGAACTCGGCGCCGGGCACGGGAGCGAGTTCCGGCTGTTCCTTTTCGGTCGGCGTCTCGCTCGGCGTGGCGTTCTCGAGCTTCTCGATCTCCGTTTCACGTGAAACGGTGGGAGCCTTGCCGGCGGGCTGCGTCACCGCGGCCGCCGCGGCCGCGAGGTCAGCACGCCGGTGCGTGGCCGAGCGCGGCGCCGTGCGGGGCTCGGTCTCGCGCGGCTGGTTGTACGAAGGGCGGGGCGTGAGGGCCTCGCTGAAGCGCGACTCACGGGCTGCGGGGGCCGCGGCGGCCTCCTGAGCAGCCTGCTCGCGCTTGCTGTCGGTGAAGAAGACGTCGGTGGGTCGCGTCACCCGTGTCGGCTCGGTCGCGTTGGGGATGAGGGCACCGAGACCTCGCCCGAGGCCGCGTCGCTTGTCGTTCATCGCAGTCCACTTCCTACTGAGTCGATCGAACCGCTCACGGCTCGTGATCCGAACATGCCGGTCGAGCCGGCGGGGTGGTGTGTGGGCGTCATCGGCCGATACGTCCGGAGGGTTCCGGAACCTCTGTGCCGCGCAGCGCGATCTCCCTCGCAGCGTCGCGGTAGCTGAGAGCGCCGGTACTCGACGGGTCGTACGTCATGACCGTCTCGCCGTGGCTCGGTGCCTCCGAGATTCTCACCGAACGCGGCACCAGGGCGCCGAGCACCTGGTCCGGGAAGTGCGTGCGCACCTCTTCGGCCACCTGCGCGGACAGGTTGGTGCGTCCGTCGTACATCGTGAGCAGGATCGTCGAGACGTGGAGGCCCGGGTTGAGGTGCATCTTGATCATCTCGATGTTCTTGAGGAGCTGGCTCAGCCCCTCGAGAGCGTAGTACTCGCACTGGATCGGGATGAAGACCTCGTCCGCCGCAACGAAGGCGTTGACCGTGAGCAGACCGAGGCTCGGCGGGCAGTCGATGAAGACGTAGTCGTAGCGGTCTTCGTCACTCGCCGCCGCAAGTTGCGCGTTGATCGCTCGGTGCAGGCGCGACTCGCGGGCGACGAGCGAGACGAGTTCGATCTCCGCGCCGGCCAGGTCGATGGTGGCAGGAGCGCACCACAGGCCCGGGATCTCCGGGCACTCCTGGACGACGTCGGCCAGGGGCGTGCCCTCGACGATGACGTCGTAGACACTCGCCACGTCCGAGTGGTGCTCGATGCCCAGTGCCGTCGACGCATTGCCCTGCGGGTCGATGTCGATGACGAGGACCTGGAGGCCGGCCTGGGCAAGGGCGGCGGCCACGTTGACCGTGGTCGTCGTCTTGCCGACGCCACCCTTCTGGTTGGCCACAGTCAGCACCCGCGGGTGGGCCGGACGCGGAAGTCGTTCCACACTCGTGAGGGCGGAGCGGGCCGCGCGGGCCCGGACCTCCTGCTCCCCGTCGGAGCTCTGCGCGAGCGGCGTTTCCATGGGTTCCTCGCTCGTCGTCATGTCCTGGCCGGACGTCTCGTGCGTGACGGTCGACCCGAGAGGGGCATAAGCGGGAACCGCCGGCTCGTCCTCGTCGGGTTCCTGTTCACGCCAGGCATCGTCCGTGACGCGGTCAAAACTCGGCACCCGCGGACGTCCGGCTCGGCGAGCCTTGCGGGAGGGCAGAGCCTGCGCGGCCAAGGCGGTGTCGGCCGGGATCTGCGCAGCATCGTCGTCAGTGGAAGCAGGTGCGCTGAGGGCGCCGGCCGCGGTGGCCGACTCGGTCGACGCCGGTGCCGTTGCACCCTCCGAAGAGGCCGAAATGTCGGCCCCCGACGCGTGATGCCGAGGCACGTAGGCGGGCTCGCTCGCCTCGGCCGGATCTGCCGCCGGTACCTCGGTGACGGTCGTTGCCGCGTCACCCACCGCGGCCTCGTCCTCGACGGCGACTTCCTCGAGCTTATGTGTCGAAGCGCCGTCCTGCTGTGTCACCGCGGGCTGATCCACCTGCGATGTTTCACGGGAAACATCGTGGCTCCCGAGGAGGATGTCGTAGCCCTTCGCCTCGGAGGGAGCGACGCCTGAAGCATCGGCCGCCGGAACATCACGTCGGGCATCTGGATCGTTCTCAGGAGCAGGGGTCTCGGCGATCGGCTCGAGCGCCTCCGCCTGCACCGGCGTCTGCGGGTCGAGCACTACTGACTCTGCGCCTTCCGAGTTCGTCATCCTCGTTTCACGTGAATCACGAGGGGCGCCGTCAATGTCGACAGCGGTCTCGACGACGACTTCCTCAACGGCCGACGTCGGCAACCCCTGCCATCCCACCGGTGTCGGTGAAGAGGCAGATTCAGCGGCGCCCGGCGTGATCGCCGGCCAGCCCACGGGTGCGGTCGTTGTCACCGTTTCTCCTTGAAGTCGCGTTGACGAGCCCGCCCATTGTGTCACCTTCGCGAACGGCCCCGAACGCAGTTGTCCCCAGGCTCCGGCTAGCCGGCACACCTGGGGACAACGTCAAGAAAACTGGGCTCAGTCGCGACGACCCTGTATGCGCGCCGCCTTCTTCTTCGCCGTTGACGGGCCGGTTCCGGCCTGCTTCCGGGTGAGCTGCGGTGCCAGGCCCTCGACACTCAGGCGCAGGGTGACGGTCTCCGGGTCGACAATTCCGGCGCCCCACGTCTCGACGTCCGCCTCGACGACCTTGAGCTTGCGCAGGATCGAGGCGTCCTCGTCCCGTTCGAGAGCCGCGCTCGAACCCTTGAGCACGAGCATCTCGCCACCCCGCTGAACGAGGGGCAACGACCATCGGGCGAGTTCGCCTATCCGGGCCACGGCACGGGAGGTGACGACGTCGAACGAACGCTTGCCCCACAACTCGTCAGCCCGAGCCCGCACCACCTCGACGTTGTCGAGTTCGAGGTCGTCGATGACGCGCTCGAGCCAGACGGTGCGGCGCAGCAACGGCTCGACGAGCGTCAAGCGCAGGTCCGGCCGTGCGATGGCGAGCACCAAGCCGGGCAGTCCGGCGCCGGCGCCGATATCGGCCACGGCGCTCTCGTCCGCAATACCGGGATGGACGACGGCGCAGTTGAGCACGTGCCGTTCCCACATGCGCGGAACCTCACGTGGCCCGACGAGGCCGTGCGTCACCCCTGTGTCACACAGGTGCGCGACGTAGCGCTCCATGACGTCGACACGCGCACCGAGGAACTCTCGTGCGGCATCCGGAGTGGGCGGCGGTGGAGCCGCTTGACCGATCGTCGGTGTCTCCTCCGGGGTGTTCACGTCCGGTCGTTCCACGTGAAACGTCAGTTCGGAAGAACGACGACGTAGCGGTTCGGCTCGGTGCCCTCGGACTCGGAGGTGAGACCGGCGGCCAGCACGACGTCGTGGACGACCTTGCGCTCGAACGCGCTCATCGGCTCCATCTCGACCTTCTCGCCCGATTCCTTGACGCGCGCGACGGCCTCGGCGCCCTTGGTCTCCAGCGTCGAGCGTCGCTCGGCGCGGTGGCCGGCGATGTCGAGCATCGCGCGGCTGCGCTCACCCGTCTCGGCCTGGACGGCGAGGCGCATGAGTTCCTGCAGCGCATCGAGGGTCTTGCCGTTCGAACCGACGAGCGAGCGGGGCACCTGCCCCTCCTCGGAGTCGACGATGGAGACGGACGCGCGGTCACCGTCGACCTCGACGTCGATGTCACCGTCGAGGTCGGCGATGTCGAGCAGCTTCTCGAGGAAGTCGGCAGCGATCTCGCCCTCGCGCTCGAGGTTTGTCACGTCGGAACGCGCGGAGGTGTTCTCGGACATCCTTGCTACCTCTGCTTTCAGTTCTTCTTGCGCTTCGCGCGCGGGGTGTTCTTCTTGGGCTGGTTACGCGGGCCGGTCTGCTGGGCCTTGGCCGGACGGACGTTCTCCTTGACCGGGCTGGAAACCTCAGTGGAGGTGTCCGCGGTCTTCACCGACTTGTCCTTCTTAGCGGACGCCGGCGTGGCACCGCTCTTCGCGGCCTGCTGCGCCTTGGCCTGCTCCTGAGCGCGGTCCATCGCCTGCTGGAAACGCGTCTTCGGCTTGCCCTCGTTCTCCTTGCGCAGGTCGTCCATCGTCACGGTCTTGTGCTCACGGCCCTTGGAACGGTTGCGCTCCTCGAGCTTCTTCTCGGCGTCCGAACCCGGGGTCGGCATGCGACGGATGACGTACCACTGCTGGAACATCGTCCACAGGTTCGTGACGAACCAGTAGATGAGAACACCGATCGGGAAGTTCACACCGGAGATCGCGAAGAACAGCGGCATGAGGTAGATGATGATCTGCTGCTGCTTGGCCATCGGGCCCTCGAGCGCGGCCTTCGGCATGTTGCGGCGCATGAGCTGGTGCTGCGTGATGAACGACGTCGCCGACATGAGGATGATGAGCAGGACGGCGACCCACTTGGCTGCACCCCAACCCGACGTTCCCATGAAGGTGGACGAGAGCTTCGCTCCGAGAAGAGTCGAGCTCTCGGCCTGGCTCGCGAGCTCCTTCGTGAGGAAGCCGATGGGCCCACGGTCACCGCGGGCGATGTCGTCGAGGTTGTTGAGCACGCGGAAGAGCGCGAAGAAGAACGGTGCCTGCAGCAGGATAGGCATGCAGGAACCCATGGGGTTGGTACCGGTGGTCCGGTACAACTCCATCATTTCTTCTTGCTGCTTCTGGCGGGACTCCGGGTCCTTCTTGCCTTTGTACTTCTTCTGGATCTTCTGCATCTCGGGCTGCACGAGCTGCATGCGGCGCGAGGCGTGGATCTGCTTGACGAAGAGCGGGATGAGCAAGATACGCAGGACGATCACGAGTCCGGCGATCGAGAGGGCCCAGGTCCAGCCCGACGCTTCAGGCAGCCCGACGAGGGTGAAGAGCTTGTGCCAGCCGACCATGATGGCGGCGACGAACCACTCGAGCGGATAGAGCAGGGTGTCAAGCATCAATCATCCTTCGCTTTGACGGGTGCAGGTGCGGCGTCGGACCGTCCGTGCTCCCCGTGGGCCGAGTGGCCCTTCGGTGGAACGTGGTCGACCCCGCCGGGGTTCCAGGGGTGACAGCGCGCGAGACGCTTCAGGGTGAGCCAGGTGCCCTTGATCGGCCCGAACCGGGTGAGCGCCGTGAGGCCGTAGGACGAGCACGTCGGGTAGAACCGGCAGGTAGCAGGTAGCGCGGGCGAGATCCAGCGGCGATAGAAGCGCACGATGACGAGCAGGGGCCGGACGGCAACATGTCGCCAACCCGTCACATCGTCGGCCGTGGACGTCGTCATCGCTCCGCTCCGGCACTCGCCGTTTCACGTGGAACGCCGTCGTCGGTCCGAATCCGCTTGTGCGCCTTCGTGAGCATGCGCTGCAGTTCGGCACGGACGGCGTCAGTGCCGGCGCCGGCGATGGCCGGGTTGGCGCGCACGACGATGTCGAGACTCGGATCGAGGCGAGACAACTCGTCACGCACGAGATGACGCAGCACCCGCTTCGTGCGCGAGCGAACCACCGCGTTTCCGACGGCCTTGGATACGACAAAACCGACGCGCGGCCCCACCCTTTCCGGGTGCGCGAGGCCGGACGCGTCGGCGTCGATCATCTGGACCACGAGCAGCGAACCGCCGGCTCGACCGGAGCGGCGATTCCGCAGAACGGCGCGGTACTGCCCGGCGTCACGCAGACGGTGAGGCGCTGGCAGCACGGCCGTTGCCGCCGAGGCTCAGGCGGAGAGCTTGCTGCGGCCCTTGGCGCGGCGGTTGGCCAGGATGGCGCGGCCGGCGCGGGTACGCATACGCAGACGGAAGCCGTGCGTCTTGGCGCGGCGACGGTTGTTGGGCTGGAAGGTGCGCTTGCTCACGTCGATCTCCGATGAAATGGGCGAGCGCTGACGCGTCGCCGTCGTACTGGTGGTCTAGTTGTCGCGCCGCCGATTTCTCGGTTGTTTCGGGCAATGTCGCGATGTGCGCGTCTCGACCCGAGCCCCATTTGGGGCGCAGACAATCGCCATCAACTGTACGGGCCGTGACCAAGCCGGTCAAAACGACACACGCGCGACTCGATGTTCAACGGCGCACACGCGCAAATAACACATGTGTGATTCATACGGGCGAGGTGAAATCCAGTCGACACGCCGTTAACGTGTCCGGAAAGCAGACCCGTTGTCCTCTCCAGCGCCCCGAAGCCGCGACACTCCGGTACACAGGCTGTGGATAACGTTGTGGAAACCACCCTTAGTATGGGCGTTCCACAGACGAGCACCGCACCAGGAGGAGCCTTCGTGACCACCGACGAGCCCGTCGACTACGAACGCACGTGGCACGCCGCCCTGGCGGAAATGAGCAAGCACGGCATCGGTTCTCGTGACCGAGCCTTCCTCAACCTCACGCGCTTCGTCGGCCTCATCGGTGAGAACGTCCTGCTGTCCGTTCCCTTCGAGCAGACCAAGCGCATGCTCGAAGGTCCGCTGCGCGACCAGGTCGCCGAGGCACTCTCGAACCAGCTCGGACAGCAGGTTCGCGTCGCCATCTCCGTCGACGAGAGCCTTCAGGCCGCAGTCCAGGAACTCGACGGCGCGGGCGCCGATGCGGAAGGTGCTGCACAGACTGGCGCAGATGCGAATCCCGACATGAACGCCCAGGAGCCCGACCACTCCGACGGCACACTCGGATTCTCGCTGCCGGGCGGCTCCCAGATCGCGGCCGAGCAGGTTCCGCGTCCTCGATCGGCGCACCCCGGCGTCGTTCTGCCCCCCCGTTCCGTGGGTGGCCGCACGGACGCTCCGCCGCCGAGCGACGAGGAGTACTCGCCACGGCTCAACCCGAAGTACACCTTCGACACGTTCGTCATCGGTGACAGCAACCGCTTCGCCCACGCGGCCGCCATCGCGATCGCCGAGGAGCCCGGACAGGCCTACAACCCGCTGTTCATCCACGGTGACTCGGGCCTCGGCAAGACCCACCTGCTGCACGCCATCGGGCACTACGTGCACGACTACCACCCCAAGTTGCGGGTGCGCTACGTCAGCTCCGAGGAGTTCACGAACGACTTCGTCAACTCCATCCGCGACGACCGTGCGGCCACCTTCCAGCGCCGCTACCGCGACAACGTCGACGTCCTGCTCATCGACGACATCCAGTTCCTCCAGGGCAAGGAGCAGACGCAGGAGGAGTTCTTCCACACGTTCAACGCTCTTCACTCCTCGGGCAAGCAGATCGTGCTCACCTCCGACCAGCCGCCGGAGAAGCTGACGACGTTCGCCGACCGCATGCGCAGCCGGTTCAAGTCCGGCCTCACGACGGACGTGCACCCTCCCGAACTGGAAACCCGCATCGCGATCCTGCGCAAGAAGGCCAACGCCGAGCGCATGGACATCGGCGACGACGTCCTCGAACTCGTGGCCTCGAAGATCTCGACGAACATCCGAGAGCTCGAGGGCGCGCTCATCCGCGTCGCTGCGTACGCCTCGCTCCAGAAGGAGCCGGTCGACCGGGCCAAGGCGGCGTTCGTCCTCAAGGACGTCGTACCGAGTGAGACCGGGCAGATCACGGTGCATCAGATCATCTCCGAGACGGCCGTCTATTTCGGTGTCACGGTGGACGACATCAAGGGCACGTCCCGCTCGCGCAACCTCGTCACCGCGCGCCAGATCGCGATGTATCTCTCACGTGAACTGACCGAGCACTCCTTCCCCCAACTGGGGCAGCACTTCGGTGGACGTGACCACACCACCGTCATGCACGCGGAGAAGAAGATTCGCCAGCTCATCGGCGAACGTCAGCCGATCTACGACCAGATCACCGAGCTGACGACACAGATCAGGCGCCGCAGCGCTTGATCCACGAGGGTGTGTTTCACGTGAAACACACCCTCTCTCGTAGGCTCGGTCGGTGACTTCCGCCCCACGACGCGCCGGCGTCCTGCTGACCCTCATCCTGGCCGGCCTGTCGATGTTCGGCCCGTTCAACGTCGATGCGCCGCTGCCCGCCTTCGGCGAAATGGGTGCGGAGTTTCACGTGGAACCAGCCGCGATGCAGTTGGTCGTCAGCGTCTACCTCCTCGCCTTCGCGCTGATGAGCCTGCTCCACGGCCCCATCTCCGACGCCGTGGGCAGGCGTCCCGTCATGCTCATCGGCATCGGCGTCTACGTCGTCGCGTCCATCGGATGCGCCCTGTCGACCTCCCTGACGATGCTGCTCGTCTTCCGCATGTTCCAAGGGTTCGCGGCCGGTGCAGGGCAGATCATCGCGCGAACCGTCATCCGTGACCTCTTCGAGGGAGCGGAAGCGCAGCGACTCATGAGCCAGGTCTCGATGATCTTCGGTGTCGCACCGGCCGTGGCGCCCGTCGTGTCCGGGCTCCTCCTCCAGGTGGGCTCCTGGCGCACGATCTTCTGGTTCCTCGTCGCCTTCGGCATCATCATGGCCGTCTCGGTTGCTCTTTCTCTGCCGGAAAGCCTCCCCGCCGAGCACCGGACGCCGCTGCGCGTGGGCTCACTCGTGTCTGGGCTGCTCGCCGCAATGCGGAGCGGCCGCTTCATGCGCGTGGCCTTCGCAGCCGCGTTCTCCTTTGCGGGCCAGTTCCTCTACATCTCCGCCGCACCGTTGTTCCTCATCGGACTGCTCGGTCTCGGCGAATCAGACTTCTGGGTGTTCTTCGTCCCGATGGTGGCTTGCATGATCACCGGATCCTGGACGAGTGGACGGCTCGCCGGACGGGTGACGAGCGACCGCCAGATCACCTACGGCCTGGGCTTCGCCCTCCTCGCGGCCTCAGCGGGCGCCATTGTCTCGGTGACGCCGGTCGGCTACGTCCTGCCGTGGGCCATCGTGGCTCCCGCTCTCATCGCCTATGGGATCGGGCTGTCCCTGCCCACCCTGCAAATTGCCATGCTCGACCAGTTCCCCCACGCCCGCGGAAGCGCGGCGTCGGCGGGCACCTTCGTCAACCTCGTGACAAGCGCTCTCGTGGCAGGTCTCGTGGCTCCTTTCGCGGCCGAGAGCGCCTGGACGATGGCGGTCACGGCGCTCGGTCTCGTCATGCTCGGGGCCGCGATGTGGCTGTGGCACCTCGTCTCGACCCGCCCCGTCAACGCGCTCCGTCAGAGCGTCCGACGCACTGTCCCCGGCTCGTCCCGTCGGTCTTGAGCTTGGGGCCGATAGTCGGGGTTGTCCACAGGTTCTGGGGACAACCCTGGGGACGCTGTGGGCAACGACCGCTCGGACTCCCCATCACAGCCGGAGCAGCCCCGACATTCCGCGAAACTCCGCCTGGGGACATCCTTGTGGATTTGTGGACAACACCACTGTGATTCACCTGCCCCACATGAACAGGACCCCTTCGTCACACGCTTTTCCACAGAATCTGGGGATAACTCCGTGGACAACGGTCGAAATCAGGGGATAACACCCCTTGAGCGCCGTCGGCGTCTGTGGACGCGAAAAATCCGTCCACACCCCCACTGTGTCGTCCCCAACGACCATCCCCACGCTGCCCACAACCGGAAACCGCGGGATCTCCGGCACAGATGTGGTTGTCCCCAGAATCCACACCCCCTATGACGACGACCAACTCTTTCTCGATCGCGATCAAGCGCCCCACGAATCCACACCCAGGCCAACCGCGGCGACCGCCTAGGACAGCTCCTCGACGCTTGGGGCGTCAGCTCCACCTGCGTTAAGCTCACCGCGAATACCTGTGCTCCTGCGCTCGCTTCCCCACGACGTAGGCGAACCACGAAGTGACGAGGACGGTGGACGTGAAGCTCCGGGTTGAACGTGATGTGTTGGCCGAAGCTGTGGCGTGGGCCGTTCGAGGTCTCTCGCAGCGCCCGCCGGTTCCGGTGCTCGCGGGTGTCCTGCTCGAAGCCACCGAGGACGGCCTGACGCTCTCCGCGTTCGACTACGAGGTCTCGGCCAAGGTCACCGTCGACGCCGACGTCGAGGAGCCCGGCACCGTGCTCGTGCTCGGCCGCCTGCTCGCCGACATCAGCAAGAGCCTGCCGCACAAGCCGATCGAGCTCGTGAGCGAGGGCTCCAAGGTCCAGGTCACCTGCGGTTCGGCCAAGTTCAGCCTCCAGAGCATGCCGACGGGCGAGTACCCGACGCTGCCGGAGAACCCCGAGCCCACCGGCGTCATCGGCGGTGACGTCTTCACCCAGGCCGTCGCGCAGGTCAGCGTGGCCGCGGACCGCGGCGACACCCTGCCGATCCTCACGGGTGTGCGCATCGAGGTTCAGGGCAACAAGCTCACCCTGCTGGCCACCGACCGCTACCGCCTCGCCATGCGTGAGGTGCTGTGGAACGGCGGTGACGAGAACGCGCAGTACGCGGCCCTCGTCCCGGCTCGCACGCTCGACTCCCTGGCCAAGGCGCTCGGTGCGGCGGGCAGCGTCTCGCTGTCGCTCAGCGGCGCGTCGACCGGCTCCGGCCTCGCCGGTTTCGAGGCCGGAGCGCGCCGCATGACGACGCGCCTGCTCGACGGCGACTACCCCAAGGTGACGAGCCTGTTCCCCACGAGCGTCGACACGACGGCGGTCGTCGAGACGGCGATGCTCGTCGAGGCCGCCAAGCGTGTCTCGCTCGTCGCCGAGCGCAACATGCCCGTGCGTCTGCGCTTCGGTGACGACGCCGTCCGCATCGAGGCCGGTACCGGCGAGGACGCCCAGGCCTCGGAGACCTTCGAAGCCCGCATCGAAGGGCCGGAACTCGAGATCGCCTTCAGCCCCCAGTTCCTCCTCGACGGCCTCGGGGTCGTCGGCACGAAGTACGTGCGCCTGGGCTTCACCCAGCCCACGCGTCCGGCCGTGCTGTCCGGTCAGGACGAGCTCGACGGCGAGGCCGACGACAGCTACCGCTACCTCATCATGCCGGTGCGCTTCGCCAACTGACCAGCCTCGTCCGGCGGTGTCGGACGGCATGTGGTCGTTCCCGCGACGGCGGCGTAGCGTAAGCACCGAACGCCGCGCCTTCGGGTGCGGCAACCAGACTTCCTCAGCAAGGAGTTAGACCATGCAGCTCGGACTCATCGGCCTCGGCAAGATGGGCGGCAACATGCGTGACCGCATGAAGGCCGCCGGCATCGACGTCATCGGTTTCGACACCAACCGCGAGATCAGCGACGTCGCCGATCTCGCGGAACTCGTCGAGAAGCTCGAGGCTCCCCGCAACATCTGGGTCATGGTGCCGGCCGGCAAGATCACGGACTCGGTCATGTCCGAGCTGCAGGGCCTGCTCGCCGAGGGTGACCTCGTCATCGACGGCGGCAACAGCAAGTGGTCCGATGACCTGGGGCACGCGGAGCAGTTCGCCGAGACCGGCGTGCACTTCATGGACTGCGGCGTGTCCGGTGGCGTGTGGGGCAAGGAGAACGGCTACGGCCTCATGTGTGGTGGCGCCGAGGAGGACGTCGAGCGCATGATGCCCGTCTTTGACGCGCTGCGCCCCGAAGGACCTCGCGAAGAGGGCTTCGTCCACGCGGGCAAGGTGGGCGCCGGTCACTACGCCAAGATGGTGCACAACGGCATCGAGTACGGCCTCATGCACGCGTACGCCGAGGGCTGGGAACTGCTCGAGGCGAAGGACATCGTCACCGACGTCCACGGTTGCTTCAAGGCCTGGACGCGCGGCACGGTCGTGCGGTCCTGGCTGCTCGATCTCATGGTCAAGGCGCTCGAGGAGACGCCGCACCTCGAGGGAATCTCCGAGTACTCGACCGATTCCGGTGAGGGTCGGTGGACGCTCGAGGAGGCCATCGCGAACGCCGTGCCGATGCCGGTGCTCGCCGCCGCTCTCTTCTCCCGCTTCACGTCGCGCCAGGAGAACAGCCCGCAGATGCAGGCCGTCGCCGCGCTGCGCGGACAGTTCGGCGGTCACGAGGTCATGCAGTTCGGCCAGGAGCCCTACCGCGTCGCCAAGGAGGGACAGGCCGAGGTCTCGCCCGCGGCCCAGCCCAAGCAGGACGACGGCGCGTCGCGTCCGGGTGCCGCCAAGAGCGAGCACTGAGTCTTCCTCTTTCGACCCCAGGGCACACGAGTTCGACGTGAGGCTGCGTCACTTGTCGCTGCGTGACTTCCGCTCCTACAGCGAAGCGGAAGTCGATCTCACCGAAGGAGTCACCACATTCGTGGGACTCAACGGCCAGGGCAAGACGAATCTCGTCGAAGCCGCCGGCTACCTCGCGTCCCTGGGGTCGCACCGTGTCTCGAACGACGCTCCCCTCGTCCGGTTCGGTGCGGAACGCGCCTTCGTCCGTGCGGCCGTCGTCCGTGATTCACGTGAAACAGTGCTCGAACTGGAAATTGTGCCCGGCCGAGCGAACCGGGCACGCGTAGGGCGATCGGCTGCCACGCGCCCCCGTGACATCCTCGGCACGCTGCGTACCGTGCTCTTTGCGCCGGAGGATCTGGCTCTCGTCAAGGGCGACCCCGGAGAACGTCGCCGCTTCCTGGACGAGTTGCTCGTGGCTCGCCAGCCTCGGTGGGCTGGCGCACGCTCCGACTACGACAAGATACTCAAGCAGCGCAACGCCCTCCTCCGTTCGGCGCAGCCCGTCCTGCGAAAAGGAAGCCGGGGCGGCACGCTGACCCCCGAAGAGGCCGTTTCACGTGAAACGACTCTCGACACCCTCGTCGAGTGGAACACCCACCTTGCCGCGGTGGGCGCCTCTCTCGTTTATGCGCGCCTGCGTCTGCTGCGCGATCTGGCACCGCACGTGGCGTCGTCGTACGACGAGGTGAGCGCGGGCCGCTCGGAGGCTCGGCTCACGTACGTCTCGTCGCTGCCGGAGGCCGTCGCTCTTCGGATCGCCGACGGTGAGGTGCCCGAGCGCGAGGAACTGGAGAAGGCCTTCCACCAAGCGTTCGAGGAGATGCGTCAGCGCGAGATCGACCGGGGCGTGACCCTCGTCGGGCCGCACCGCGACGACGTCACGCTGACACTCGGTGACCTGCCCGCGAAGGGCTACGCCAGCCACGGTGAGTCGTGGTCGTTCGCCCTCGCCCTGCGTCTTGCGGCCTTCCACCTCCTGCGCAACGACCTCAAGACCGACCCGGTTCTCGTGCTCGACGACGTCTTCGCCGAGCTCGACGCGGGACGACGCGAGCGCCTGGCCGCCATGGTGGCCGACGCCGAGCAGGTGCTCATCACCGCCGCGGTGGCCGAGGACGTCCCCGACATACTCAGCGGGCGCACGTACTACGTGACGAAGGGGTCGGTCTCCGCCGAGGAGGCGGATGATGCCCCGCTCACCGAATCCGGCACCACCTCGGGGTCGGCCGACGCAACGTCCGATGACGGCGGTGCCGATCATGACTGACGGCGACGGCGACAGCCGCGGGGACGAGTCCACGGACGCCCGGTCGACGCACGCGGCACTCGACGAGAGTTCGGTGGAGGCACCCGCGACGTCTGCTGTCGAGGACGACCCCCTGACGGCAGCCCGAGCGGCGTTGGCTCGCGCTCAACGGGGTGCCGCCGAACGCGGGTTCCGTCCGGGGTCTCGACCCATGCGTCGAAGCCCACGCGCCACGGACACACACGACGCGCGCAAAGGACGAGGCGGACGCAACGGTCGCGACCCGCTGCTGCTCGGCAACAACATGAAGCGACTGCTCGAGGACCGCGGATGGAATGTCGATGTCGCCGGGGGCACCGTGATGTCACGGTGGGCCGATCTCGTCGGACCGGGTGTCGCGGACCACGCCTCTCCCGTCAGCTTCGAGAACGGCATTCTCACGGTACGGGCGGAGTCGACGGCGTGGGCTACCCAGCTGACCTTGCTTGCGTCGACGATCATCCGGTCGATCGAGCAGGGCGTCGGTGACGGCGTGGTGGCGGAGCTCAAGATCGTCGGTCCCTCTGCCCCCAGTTGGGTGCGAGGTCCCCGACGTGTCGCCGGGCGTGGTCCGCGGGACACCTACGGCTGACATTTCCAACACAACGCAGTCCACCGCTAGCGTGGTATGTCCGGCGCCATAGGGGGCGCGATCGCTTCACCTCACGTTTCACGTGGAACATGAGGACGGAACGAGAGGTGACGAATGAACGAGCCGAACGGTTTCGAGGAGTGGAATCGGGGCGTCGAGCGACCCCCGTCACGCGGCAGTGGCTCCGACCCGGGCGGCGAAACCGAGCCCGGTGTGGCCGACCTGTGGGGTCAGGCCAGCGAACCGGTGCCCTACCGCACCTCACGCCGACCCGACTGGTTGGCGCCGGCGCTCGTCATCGTGCTCGCCAGCCTCGCGTTCGCCACGGCGTGGTTCATCACCCGGGGATCGGGCAGCCGGCCACCCGTCGCTCAGCCGTCGGCGGTCACGGCTCCCTCCGACACACCGTCGTCCAGGACGCAGCCGCAGACCGGGACAGCCGCTCCGTCGACGTCCGAGGCGCCGGCGTCCTCGTCGACGACGCCCTCGTCCTCCGCGGCGACCAAGGCATCCTTTCCTGCCGGTACCGTGGCGACGTGTGGCTCGGGCGAGGCCGTACCCACGTCCAGCGTTCGTCTCGCCCGCGGCACGAACTCCACCTGCTCCTACGTCGCCGACGTCGTGACCAAGGTCAACGCGCACCTCGCGGAGAATCCGGGTGCCACGACCTACACGGTCAGTCCGTACAGCTCCTCGTTGCGCAAGGTCGTGACGTTGCACTGCACCCGCGCCGACCACCTCTCCGAATGCACCGGTGGTTCCAACGTTCGTCTCTGGGTGAGCGACAGCGTCGGCTGAACTGTGGCAACCGCGTCTCCTCCTCCACCTAGACTGACGGCGGAGAGGGGAAGACGATCATCATGTACGAGGACGAGACGCGGGCCTACCCGCAGTCGCCGAAGCCACACGAAGCACCGACGTCGTGGGTCACGGCCGACCGGACGATGGCCGATAGCGGGGGCACGTCGCAGCAGTACTACGGAGAACCCCCTCGCGGGCTGAAGCAGTGGCTCGTACCGGTGTTGCTCGTCGCTGCCGCGATCGTCGGCTTCGCCGTCGTCACCTTCTTCATGTCCGGGGGTGACGAGACGCCGGCGAGCACCCAGTCCTCGACCGTTGCCTCGGCACCGTCCTCCACGCCCAGCGAGCCGAGCGCTGCCGAGGCCACCTTCCCCGACGACAGCGTGACGACGTGCGGCCAGGGCGACCCCATCACCGTTCCCGACATCCGCATTGCACGCGAGTCGAACACGAGCTGCGCTTACGTCGTGGAGATCCGGAGCAACGTGCTGGCGCACCTCGCCCAGGATTCGGGCGCTACCTCGTTCACGATCAACCCCTACAGCGTCTCGAAGCGCGCGTACGTGCCGCTCACCTGTGAACGCTCCGATCACCTCAGCCTCTGCACGGGTGGCACTGCTGTGAGGGCGTGGGTGAAGGACTCGGTCGGGCCATGACCCACGACGAGGAGACGCGCGCGTCGGGCCCCGAGCACGACACGGAACGGAAGACCCCGGCGTTCTGGAACGAGCCAGAGGCCGAGACGCCGGAGCGGCGATCGCCCTCACGTGGCCTTGTCATTGCCGTCGCGCTCACATCCGTGCTCGTCCTCGCGCTGGCACTGGGGGCGCTCGCCCTGACGCGCGGACAGAAGGACGCATCCCCGCCGCCCTCCGGCCCCGCTACCTCGAGCGACGCGCGGTCGACGTCGAGTTCCTCCTCCTCGAGTTCCTCGAGCAGTTCGTCCTCGGCGCCGTCGTCGACGACGAGCGAGACCGGTGGCGACTCCCGAACCGCGGCGCCTGCGCCGTCGTCCCCAGCGCACAGTGAGAGCCGAAGCTCCGTGGCCGAGGCTCCGACCAGCACCCCGACTCCCACGCGAACGGGTCTGACGCCGTTCCCGGCCACGACGTGGAACCTGTGTGGCGACCGCACGAGTCAGCAGACCAACACCGCCGTTCAGGTGCGCCAGGGGCAGGGGCACTATTCGAGTTGCCCCTTCCTCGTCACCGTGCGTGACGCAGCGTTGAGCCAGGTGGCGCGAACGCCCGAGACCTCCTCCTTCCCGTTGAAGGTCTACAGCGCCTATCGCAAGGAGAACGTCGCCGGTTCCGACGGGTACATCGACCTCACCTGCTCGCGCCGGGGTGGGCTCGTCAACTGCTTCCGGGCGAGCGATCCCGACGTTGACATCTGGGTACAGGAAGGTGCCGGCTGATCCCCTTCCGCTCGGACGGGCGACACGTCGCAGACGGCCCCGAGCGCCTTCGGTGGCCCCAGGGACGATCCCCGGCACGCCGGGCGAGAGAAAATCGCGGAAAATGCCCGTGTGGGCATGTTTCGGGGCAGTCCTGCGTCCGCTGACCCGGTAGAATGGACACGATAAGGACCTGCCACCCTCTCTCGGCCTTCGTACGCCGATCTGTGACGTTCGACCCCGTGTCGCGTCCGCACCACCGTGGCAGGCACCGCACGGTGAAGGAGCACAGTGGCCGACCAGCCCACGCACGACGACGCGACGAACGAGCCGATCCCCGGCGGCGAAGCACAGCAGGTGCTTCCGCCCGAGGCACACGTGCGCTCGCAGATCGACACCGAGTACGACGCCAGCGCCATTCAGGTCCTCGAAGGCCTCGAGGCGGTTCGCAAGCGCCCCGGTATGTACATCGGCTCGACCGGTGAACGCGGCCTGCACCACCTCGTGTGGGAGATCGTCGACAACTCTGTCGACGAGGCCCTCGCCGGCCACGCCGACCGCGTCGACGTGACGATCCTGCCGGACAACGGTCTACGCGTCAGCGACAACGGTCGAGGCATCCCGACCGGCCGCAACGAGCAGTACGACATGTCGACCGTCGAGCTCGTCCTCACGCAGTTGCACGCCGGCGGAAAGTTCGGCGGCGGCGGCTACAAGGTCTCCGGTGGTCTGCACGGCGTCGGTAGTTCCGTCGTCAACGCGCTCTCCACGCGCCTCGAGGTCGAGGTGCGCCAGAAGGGCCACGTCTACCGCATGGAGTTCGAGGGCGGCGTGCCGCTCGGCCCCCTGCGCGAGGAGGAGGCCACCGACGAGACCGGTACGACGATCACGTTCTGGGCCAGCCCCGAGATCTTCGAGACGACGACGTACGACTTCGAGACGGTGCGCGCTCGCTTCCAGCAGATGGCGTTCCTCAACAAGGGCCTCACCATCGCGCTCACCGACGAGCGTGCCGAGGTGCTCGACGAGGGCGCGGCCGACGAGGCCGCTGCTGACGCAGCAGCCGAGGGCGGCGACGCGGAGACGGCCGACGCCGCAGCCGAGAAGGCGAAGAAGGGCAAGTCGGTCACGTACCGCTACGACGACGGTCTGCTCGACTACGTCAAGCACCTCAACTCGAGCAAGCGCGCCGAGGTCGTCAACGAGGACATCATCGCGTTCGAGGCCGAGGACACCGAGCGTTACCTCTCCGTCGAGGTCGCGATGCAGTGGACGACGGCGTACAACGAGTCGGTCCACACCTACGCCAACACGATCAACACGCACGAGGGTGGCACGCACGAAGAGGGCTTCCGCGCCGCGATGACGAAGCTCGTCAACGACTTCGCCCGCCGCGAGAAGCTGCTCAAGGAGAAGGACGACAACCTCACGGGTGACGACATCCGCGAGGGTCTCACCGCCGTCATCTCCGTCAAGCTTGCCGAGCCGCAGTTCGAGGGCCAGACGAAGACGAAGCTCGGCAACTCCGAGATCAAGGGCTTCGTCCAGGCCGCAGTGCGCGACGAGTTCGACCACTGGCTGCAGATGCACCCGCGCGAGGGCAAGGCCATCGTCAACAAGGCGATTGCCGCCGCTTCGGCGCGCATGGCGGCCCGCAAGGCACGTGAGACCGCACGCCGTAAGGGCCTGCTCGAGGGCGGCGGTCTGCCGGGCAAGCTCAAGGACTGCCAGAGCAAGGACCCGAGCCTGTCCGAGGTCTTCATCGTCGAGGGTGACTCCGCAGGCGGCTCCGCCGTGCAGGGTCGTAACCCGTTCAACCAGGCGATCCTGCCCATCCGAGGCAAGATCCTCAACGTCGAGAAGGCCCGCATCGACAAGGTGCTCGCCAACCAGGAGGTCCAGGCCCTCATCTCCGGTTTCGGTACCGGCATCGGCGAGGACTTCGACATCGACAAGGCGCGCTACCACAAGATCGTGCTCATGGCCGACGCCGACGTCGACGGCATGCACATCCGCACGCTGCTGCTGACGCTGCTCTTCCGCTTCATGCGCCCGCTCATCGAGGCCGGCTACGTCTACCTCGCGCAGCCGCCGCTCTACCGCCTCAAGTGGAGCAACCACGAGCACGAGTTCGCGTTCACCGACCGCGAGCGCGACGCGATGATCGCCGAAGGTCAGTCGAAGGGCCGTCGTCTGCCGAAGGACAACGGCGTCCAGCGCTACAAGGGTCTCGGGGAGATGAACTACCAGGAGCTGTGGGAGACCACGATGGACCCGGAGGCGCGCACGCTCCTGCAGGTCACCCTCGAGGACGCCGCGGCAGCCGACGAGATCTTCGCCGTGCTCATGGGTGAGGACGTCGAGTCGCGCCGCAGCTTCATCCAGCGCAATGCCAAGGACGTCCGCTTCCTGGATATCTAACCTCTGTCGCGCCTTCTCAGCGCGCGGGCTTCAGGGTCTGCTCCTTCGTCGCATCCCCTGCTTCCCGCGCTTGATCGGCGGCGCGACGTCGTGGGCGGTCGGCTCCCGTAGGGGGCGTCGCCGTCCGGGGTCGGATCTGACGCGAGGTGCGCGCTGGGTTGCGATCCTTGCCAACTGAACATCGTGTTTCACGTGGAACGGTCGGACGTTCCCGTCCTTCGTTTCACGTGGAACACCACCTAAGAACTCAATGAATTTCCCTTCGTCGAAGGAAAGAAACTATGTCTGACGACACGAACCTGCCGGGTGACGACGCGGCCGACCTCCCCGAGGTGCCCGCCGGAGACCCCGACGCGCCCGTGAGCGGCGCCGCAGCGGCCACCGCCGGCACGCCCGGTGACGGCGAGACGCCGAAGGTGCCGAACACTCCGGAGGCTCGCGCCGCCGTCGAGGCCCCGGTCGCCCACCGCGTCGACCCCATCGACCTCAACGCCGAGATGCAGCGCAGCTACATCGAGTACGCGATGAGTGTCATCGTCTCCCGTGCGCTTCCGGACGTGCGTGACGGCCTGAAGCCCGTGCACCGCCGCATCGTCTACGCGATGTACGACGGTGGCTACCGACCGGACCGTGGCTACAACAAGTGCAGCCGCGTCGTCGGTGATGTCATGGGTCAGTACCACCCGCACGGTGACTCGGCCATCTACGACGCCATGGTGCGCCTCGTTCAGCCGTGGTCGATGCGTTACCCGCTCGTCGACGGCCAGGGCAACTTCGGTTCGCCGGGTAACGACGGCGCCGCCGCCCCGCGATACACCGAGTGCCGCATGGCGCCGCTCGCGTTGGAACTCGTGCGCGACATCCACGAGAACACCGTCGACTTCGAGCCGAACTACGACGGCAAGACGATGCAGCCCACCGTGCTGCCGAGCCGTTTCCCGAACCTGCTCGTCAACGGCAGCGCCGGCATTGCCGTCGGTATGGCCACTCAGATCCCGCCGCACAACCTGCGCGAGGTCGCCGACGCCGCCCAGTGGCTGCTCGCCAACCCCGAGGCGAGCCGTGAGGCGCTGCTCGAGGAGTGCCTGCGCCGCATCCCAGGCCCCGACTTCCCGACGGGCGCCCTCATCATGGGCAAGAAGGGCATCGAGGACGCCTACCGCACGGGTCGCGGCAGCATCACGATGCGCGCCGTCGTTAACGTCGAGGAGATCCAGGGCCGTCAGTGCCTCGTCGTCACGGAGCTGCCCTACCAGGTCAACCCCGACGCCCTCGCCGAGAAGATCGCCATGCTCGTCAAGGACGGCAAGATGGCGGGCATCGCGGACATCCGCGACGAGACGTCGGGTCGTACCGGCCAGCGCCTCGTCATCGTGCTCAAGCGCGACGCCGTGGCGAAGGTCGTGCTCAACAACCTCTACAAGCACACGCAGCTTCAGCAGAACTTCGGCGCGAACATGCTCGCCCTCGTCGACGGTGTGCCCCGCACGCTGCCGGTCAGCGCGTTCATCCGCTACTGGGTCGAGCACCAGATCGACGTCATCCAGCGACGCACGCAGTACCGCCTCGACGAGGCCGAGAAGCGCATCCACATCCTGCGCGGTTACCTCAAGGCGCTCGACGCGCTCGACGAGGTCATCGCCCTCATCCGTCGTAGCCCCACGGTCGAGGAGGCCCGCGCCGGCCTCATCGACCTGCTCGACGTCGACGAGATCCAGGCCAACGCCATTCTCGACATGCAGCTGCGCCGCCTCGCGGCCCTCGAGCGTCGGAAGATCATCGAGCAGCACGACGAGATCCAGGCGCAGATCGACGACTACAAGGACATCCTGGCCAAGCCGGAGCGTCAGCGTCAGCTCGTCTCCGACGAGCTCGCCGAGATCGTCGACAAGTACGGCGACGACCGTCGCAGCCAGATCGTGCCGTTCGACGGCGACATGAACATGGAAGACCTCATCCCCGAGGAGGACGTGGTCGTCACCATCACGCGCGGCGGCTACGTCAAGCGCACGAAGGTGAGCGAGTACCGCAGCCAGCGTCGCGGCGGCAAGGGCGTGCGCGGCGCGACGCTGCGCGGCGACGACGTGGTCGGCCACTTCTTCACCACGTCGACGCACGACTGGCTGCTGTTCTTCACGAACGCCGGCCGCGTCTACCGCACCAAGGGCTACGAACTGCCCGAGGGCTCGCGCGAGAGCAAGGGCCAGCACGTCGCGAACCTGCTCGCGTTCCAGCCGGGCGAGCAGATCGCCCAGGTGCTGCGCTTGCGCACGTACTCCGACCACGAGTACCTGCTGCTCGCCACCCGCAACGGCCTCGTGAAGAAGACGCGCCTGTCCGAGTACGACTCGCCGCGCTCCGGCGGCCTCATCGCCGTCAACCTGCGTGACGGTGACGAACTCGTCGGCGCCAAGCTCGCCGAGGCGAGCGACGACGTCCTGCTCGTCTCGCGCAAGGGTCAGGCCGTGCGCTTCGCCGCCACGGACGACTCGCTGCGCCCGATGGGCCGCTCCACGTCCGGTGTCACCGGCATGAAGTTCCGCGACGGCGACGAACTGCTGTCGCTCAGCGTCGTGCCCGAGGGTTCGAACGAGGTGGAGCGCGGCGCCGCCGAGAAGCTCTACGTCTTCGTCGTCTTCGAGAACGGCCTCGCGAAGCGCACCCCCGTCGAGGAGTACCCGACGAAGGGCCGCGCGACGCTCGGCGTCAAGGTCGCCACGATCTCCGAACGAGGCGGCGACCTCGTCGGCGCGCTCGTCGTCGAGAACCGTGACGAGGTCATGGTCGTCATGGAGAAGGGCAAGATCGTGCGCAGCGCCGTCAGCGAGGTGCGCGAGACCGGGCGCAACACCCAGGGCGTCCAGTTCGCCACCCCGGGCAAGGGCGACTCCATCGTCGCGGTTGCGCGCAACGCCGAGAAGGAAGCCGAGGAAATTGCCGACGAGCAGGTAGGTTCGGATGCGAATACGGCTGATGACGCAGAGGTGACAAACCCCTCGGAGGACGCCGTTACCGCCGAGAACGACGAGTCGGGAGACAGTGAGTGAGTAACTCGCGAGAACCGCGCACCAAACTGCCGGGCGCTGAGGCGACCGCAGCGGCACCACGCCAGGGACGCCCGCCGCAGCAGCGCGTCGCGTCACCAGCCGGCCGCTCGGCCGCGGGAGCGCCGAAGGGCGGCGCGGGGCGTCCGGCACCGCGGCGCACCACGCCTCGTCGCGTGCGCCTCACCCTGTCGCGCGTCGACACCTGGTCGGTTCTGAAGATCGCCTTCCTGCTGTCCGTGGCCGTCGCCATCGCGTCCGTCGTGCTCGTCGCGACGCTGTGGACCGTCCTCGCCGGCATGGGCACCTTCAGCGCCGCCAACGACATGCTGCGCACCCTCGACCGTCAGGGATCGCAGTTCGACATCCTCGACTACGTCGGATTCGGACGCGCCATCTCGTTCAGCATCGTCATCGGCGTGCTCAACATCATCCTCATGACGGCCATCGCCACCCTCACCGCGTTCCTCTACAACATCTGCGCCTCCCTCGTCGGCGGCGTGCAGTTGACCCTCAGCGACGAGTGAGCTCCCTCGGCCCGTCTTCCGGGCTGGGCAGCTCGCAAGCTCGCTGCCCAGCCTCGGTGCGACAGGCCTTCGGGGGCGGTCGGCTTCCAGCGTGGTCTCGTAAGGTCTGCGCTGGTCCGGTTGGTCTGCTGCTGGGTTTTCAGGCCCGCGGGAGCTGTTTCGAAAGCCCTCACCACACTCGTGGTGGGGGCCTTCGGGCGTCTGTGGGCATCCTCGGTTCGGGCCGGTGCAGATGTGTGGATCTGGCCGCGATATATCGCCGTCAGATCGGCAGAAGTTCCCCAGATCCGGGTGGGGCTCGTCTGCGCGACGGCCCCTGCGTCGCCGGTGCCCCTCGGATTTGCGGGGCGCGCGCGGCGTAGGGTAATCTCAACGCTCGTGCCGCTCGGTGAACGAGCAGGCGCGGAAGCGGTGCAGGGGCCTATAGCTCAGTCGGTTAGAGCGCTGTCCTGATAAGACAGAGGTCACTGGTTCAAGTCCAGTTAGGCCCACCACCACTGCCCCTCGAGTTCGCTTGGGAGTTCCCGATGTACAAGGTTCTTCTCGCCGCCGCCGCCGCGGCGACAGCCATCTACGCGAACAGTGAGTACCAGAAGCAACAACTGGGCAAGGAGCTGTGGGCGAAAGCGACGGATCAGCCGGAGAACACCGCACCGGGCAAGAACTGACCGTCACCCTCCGGGGGTATGGCGCAATTGGTAGCGCACCTGCTTTGCAAGCAGGGGGTTAGGGGTTCGAGTCCCCTTACCTCCACCCGAAACCGAAGGCCCGCACCAGGGATGGTGCGGGCCTTCGGCGTAAGCATCGGTGCAGGTCAGCGGCACTTTGCTGCATCCGTGTCGTCGTACCCGAGGTTCGGTGACCGGTGCGCATTGGTACTAGATTGGTCGAATATCGGTATGAGTCTGTGTTGGGTCGGCTGCGTCTCGTGCGTCCTGAGATCCGCGGGATGACGCGGGTGGTGAACCGGCGATCCGACCATGTGCGCCCGTGCGTCCCGGCGAAAGCCACAATTACGCACTCGACCGGCAGCCTCGCGCGCGGGCCCTCAGTCTTCGCCGGAAGCGCGAAGCAGCGGAACAAGCCCGGAAGCCGACGACCACCGATCCGGGGAAGCACGATCACTGCTCGTCGGTGACCTGAGGGAGGGACACCTGCGTGAAGAACGGCGGGGCCGGCACCGATACCACGAAGACGACAGCTTCACGGCGGGTGCTCCCCATCCCGATGACAGTGCTTCCCTGGCTGGTCGACCTCGCAGGCGATCGCCCCAAGTCCGACTGGCTGTTTCCGAGCACCCGCAAGGCAGGTTGCGCGATCGCCACGCAGTTCCCCAACCAGGCCCTGACTCGAGCGATCACGAAGGCGAACGGGGGTCGGCCGGAACAGGGCCCCCCGCCTCACCGTTCACGGGCTGAGGCACACCTTCGCCGCCATCTCCCTCTCCGAGGCCGGTGCCGACCTCCTGAGCGTCTCGCACGCGATGGGTCACGCCCGCCCGTCGATCACGCTCGACCGGTACGGGCACCTCTCGAAGAAGGGTCTCGCGCCGCTCATGGGGAAGATCGACGCGATCGTCGCGACCATGTCTTGATCGGGCTGACCCGACCGGGATGCGTTCCCCGAGTAGCCATCGTTGTCGGTGCGGCCATCTAGGCTTGGACACAAGTCGGACGAGAGGGACTGCCAGTGACAGAAGCACAATCGGAGGCCGACCGTCGAGCGGTCTTCGTCATCCACGGGCGGAATGAGGCCGCGCGAAAGGGCCTATTCGCCTTTCTTCGCTCGATTGGGCTGGAGCCTATTGAGTGGTCCGAGGCAATCTCGATGACCGGACAGGGATCGCCGTACATCGGGGACGTCCTCAACGTCGCCTTCGGAGCGGCCCAGGCTGTGGTTGTGCTTCAGACGCCAGACGACGTCGCGCACCTTCATGAGTCGCTGACCTACCCTGGCGACCCAGAGACAAGCCCGCAGATGCAGCCTCGTCCGAATGTCCTCTTCGAGGCGGGCATGGCGTTGGCGCGCGATGCGGACCGGACCATCATCGTGGAGCTCGGTCAGATCAAGAGCTTCAGCGACATTCACGGTCGTCACGTGGTTCGTCTCGACAACAGCACGGCGAAGCGCCAGCAACTTGCCCAGCGCCTGGGCACCGCCGGATGCGCCGTCAACCTAGGGGGCACCGATTGGCACACCGAGGGTGACCTGACACCGCCGGCCCCGCCAGGCGGCGGGCTGCCGCTCGGTCGCAAGCTTCCTTCATCCCAGACGTCGGGCCAGCCGCGCCTTGAGGCGACCCTTAGCAAGTCAGGCAAGAGCCAGCAGCGCATGACCATCACCAACCACGGGCCCGGCGATGTGTATGACCTCGACTTCGCTCTGGCCGACGACCGGGAAAGCACGCGCGAGTGGCGCGAGGAGGGGTTCCCGGTACCGAGGCTGCCAGCTGGGAAGTCCGTAAGTGCTGCCCGGTTCCTTTCGATGGCGTCGTCATCGCCTGCCTACTTCACAGTGGTGCTTACCGGGAAGACAGCCGATGGTGTGGAGATCAGAGCTGAGGAGTTCGTAAGTGGACGATGAGTACACGATCCAGGTGTCGGTCCCGCTCGACGCAGACGGCTTCCTGCGTCGAGAGTGCCCGCACTGCGGGCGGCAGTTCAAATGGCACAACGGGCCTGCCAATGAGGAGGCAGAGAACCATGCCCGGCCAGCGGCCTACAGTTGCCCACTGTGCGGTCAGCCGGCCGCCGATGACTCGTGGAACACCCCAGAGCAGGTCGAGTTGTTCGAACCGGTGGCCATGCCTGTGGTGCTCGAGGCCGTGCAGGACGAGCTTGAGTCGATGTTCCGCAGGACGAAGGGATTCACGTACCAGCGCGGGCGGGATGACGTGACGGAGCCGGCCGAACCACTCGTTGAACCCGACGACATGGTCATCGTGACCTCGCCCTGCCATGACTTCGAGCCGGTGAAGGTCCCTGAAGATCACACCGGGACTCTCTACTGCCTCATCTGCGGGTCGGCGTTTGCCGTGTGATCGGAAGCGTTGACCGAGGAACGAGGACGCCGTCGATCGAACCCGTCTTCGGGAGCAAGAAGGGATGTGCGCCCCGTGTGCGCCCCGAGGCTTTCAGGAACCCTCGTTTATCAGGCAAAACTTGACTATCCTCCCTGCTTTGCAAGCAGGGGGTTAGGGGTTCGAGTCCCCTTACCTCCACTGAACGACGAAGGCCCTCACCGCACAGGTGAGGGCCTTCGTCGCGTCACGGGAGCAATTGGCGCGGCGACCGTAACGAAAGAAGGGCCTCGTGGGCGCGGTGACGCTCCCACGAGGCCCTTCTCGGGCGAAGCCTGCTTTCCCTGTGCGGAGGCGGGCCAGCACTCAGAGGTAGGCGATCGGGTCGAACTCGTCGATCGGGATGATGCGCAGACGCGGCAGCGTCGCGTTAAACGCCTTGACGTCGTGCTCGAGGTCGAAGAACTCCATGCCCTGCGCCTCGAGGGGAGCGAAGCCCGAGTTGCGGAACTCCTTGAAGCCGATGAGTCCCACCTTGCGCGAGCCTCCGAGCAGCGGCTCCACCTGCGGCAGGAAGTCTCCGTCGTGGCTGACGAGCATGACGTCGGCCTGGTAGGTCCGCAGCGCGTCCAGAGTCTTCTGGATGGCCATGTCGACGACCTTCTCGTCGGACGCACCGGAGAGCGGAATCGGCTGGTAACCCAGGGCCGTCAGCGCCTGGATGAACGACATCGGCAGCTCGGGGCCGTTCGCGGCGAGGAAGAACAGGCCCTTGGCGTCCTGACGCCACTCCTGCTCCGCGAAGCGCAGCAGCCGATCCCAGCGCGGCCGCTCGTCCGGGTGCGGTCGTCGTCCGAGGATGGACGTGCCCAGCGTCGCGTCGATGTTCTCGCCGTCGATGAGCACGTAGGTGATGCGCTTGGTTGCCATGCCTTCAACCTATCCGCACCCTGCCTGGGACGCCCACCGACCACGAATCTGGCGGCCGAACGGGCGCGAGGTCAGCCCTCCGCGGCCAGAGCCCCCGCGAAACCAAGCATGACGACGCCCGTACCGCCCTCGACACCGCGGTTGACGAGCGGACGTGCCAGTGCATCGCGGGCACGCGTGGCCAGCCCCACGACGGCGAGG
>NZ_JAGTHU010000025.1:0-34747 GCF_019895135.1 Dermacoccus sp. Tok2021 | reverse complement strand
CCGGTGCACTTGTGTCGATCTGGCCGCGATATATCGCCGCCAGATCGAGATAACTGCACCGGATGCGTCGCGGGCCTTCGCCCTCGCCTTTACGACAGGTTGCCCAGGCGCTGCAGGCGGCCGCGCAGCGAATCCTGACGCTCGGCGTTGCCCGGCAGCTCGACGAAGCGCTCCCGGAACCGAGCCAGCAGGTCGTCCTCGAGTCGGCGAACCGCGCCGGGCGGGAAGCTGTAGCCCATCGCACGGGACACCCGCTCGGACGAGACACCCTGCAACTCCACGCGCAGGTCGTGGATCGACTCGACGCCGAGTTCCGTCAGCAAGTCGGCCGTGTCGACGTAGTGATCGACACGGGAGAAGCGCGAATCGGCGTAGCGGCCTGCGAGGAACGACGCGAGCTCGCGCGGGTCGATGCGCCCACCGGCATCGTCGAAGTCGCGCTCACGCACCCCCGACGCCAAGGTGTCGCGGATGACCGAGAACTCCCGGTCGGCCAACTCGATGAGCCCTGCCGCCAGTGTGAAGCGGCGGTCCAGCTCCGACGCGTGCTCGCTCGGCACCTCACCCTTGTACCGCGCGTCGTGCTCGAACTCGGCCCACGCGTGCTGCAGCACCGTGCGCAACTGCACCGAGACGCACTTCGACGCCTCGTACCCCGTCGCGTCGGGGTCGGTCGAGATCAGCATGTGACGACTCGCGTACCCGAACCGTCCCTCGCTCGCGGTTTCGCGTCCCATGTCGCGATCCTCGAGGACGGTGTAGTGGTCGCCGAGCAATTGGGCGACCGGCTCGATGTCGCTGAGCGTGTACGTCACGATGCGCACGCCCACCTGGTCGGTGATCTCGACGAGCGGGTCGAAGTCGGTGTGACCCAGCTGCTCCGCGCGGCGAACCACCTTGGCGGAGAAGGACGCAGGAGATTTCGCGCGACCCGTCACCGACAGGTAGTTGATGCCGGCGTCGTCGACGATCGCGCGGATGCGGCGCACCGTTTCGTCGGTGCGCCGCACGGTACGAGGGTGACGGGACGCGTACGTCGCGTTCGCTCGCTGCAGTGACTTGCGGCTCATGGGGGAATCCAAACAGAAACGACCGACGGCTGTCGGGAGGTGCGGGTTTCGAATCGGTGGGAAGGCGATGTCGGAGACGGTCGGTACCCTGGAAGGTAATATCCGCGCGTGCTCCGAGGCTCGCGCCGCACGAAGCGAGGCAAGTACGTGGTCAATGAGTCGGGCCAGGGGCGCGGTAACGCGGGTGGTCGCCCCGCCGCCGGAGGCAGGAAGCCGCAGGCTTCTTCGAAGGGTTCCTCGAAGAGCGCTGCGGCCGGGTGGATCGCCTCCCGCCGCGCCAAGGCGTCCAAGCGCTCGATGCCGGTGCGCATCCTGCGCGGTGCTCTCATCGGCTTCGCCAGCCTGTTCCTGCTCGCCGTCCTGGCTTTCGTCGTTCTCTACATGGCCATCGACATTCCCAAGGCCAACGCGCAAGCCACCCAGTCCGTCTCTGTCGTCTACTACGCCGACGGCAAGACGGAGATGGGTCGTTTCACCACGACGAACCGCGATCCCGTTGCCATCGAGAAGGTGCCCGAGCACGTCCAGCGCGCCTTCATCGCTGCGGAGGACCGCAGCTTCTATTCGAACCGAGGCATCTCACCGAAGGGCATCGCCCGAGCGTTCATCAACAACTTCAAGGGTGAGGGAAGCGGCAGTCAGGGTGGTTCGACCCTGACGCAGCAGTACGTCAAGAACTACTTCCTCACCCAGGACAAGACGATTACCCGCAAGGTCAAAGAGGTCGTCATCAGCCTCAAGGTCGACCAGGAGATGAGCAAGAACCAGATCCTGGAGGCCTACCTCAACAACGTCTACTTCGGACGTGGCGCGTACGGCGTCCAGGCTGCGGCCAAGTCCTACTTCCACAAGGACGTCTCGAAGCTGACGCCGGTCGAGGGCGCCTTCCTCGCGTCGGTGGTCAACAACCCGGAGAACATGGATCCGACGGTCGGTCCCAACTCCGAGAAGCGCGCCAACGCGCGTATGGCGTACACGCTCAACGGCATGGTGAGCATGGGGTGGCTCTCGGAGGCGGAGCGCTCCAAGGCGACGATGCCCACGTTCTACAAGCGTGAGCCCGTCAAGTACGCCGACGGACCCGAGGGGTACGTCGTCGCATCGGTGCGTCAGGAGCTGTCGCGCAAGCTCAAGCTCTCGACCACCGACATCGACCGTGGCGGTCTGCGCATCACGACGACGATCGACAAGCGCACCCAGGACGCCGCCGTCCGCGCCGTCGAGGCCCACACGCCTGTCGTGTTGCAGGGCAAGTTGCACACGGGTCTCGTCGCGGAGAAGGCGAACAACGGTGCCGTCGTCGCCATGTACGGCGGAGCCGACTACGACCCCGTCAAGGCGCCCTACTCCGACGCCGACCGCTCGATGCTGCAGAGTGCCTCGACGATGAAGATCTACGCAGCCATCGCTGCGCTGCGCGACGGCAAGACCATCGACACGCGGTACAACGGCAACAACTACATGCGGCTCGGGCCGAACTCGTTCGTGCAGAACGACCACAACAAGTCGTACGGCTTCCAGCCGATCACGAACATGCTCGCGTACTCGATCAACACGGCGTTCGTGCGGCTCAACCAGGACATCGGCCCGGAGAAGACCCTCAAGGCCGCACAGGATTCGGGCATGCCCAAGACCCTCGGTGGCATGAACGACACCAAGGAGATCCTCAACGTCCTCGGTACCGGTGACAGCCGCGTCGTCGACCAGGCCACGGGCTACAACACGCTCAACTCCGGCGGAAAGCGCTACGACCGCTACCTCATCTCGAAGGTGCGTACGTACGACGAGAGCTACAGCTACGACGTGAAGGTCGAGGGCGAGCAGGCCTATGACAAGGGCATCGCCGACGACGTCACGTGGGCTCTGGGCAAGACCGGCGTCTACGGAACGGCCGCCGGCACGCAGTACCAGCTGAACCGTCCGTTGGCCGCGAAGACGGGTACCGCGACGGGTAACAAGTACATCTGGTTCAACGGATTCACGCCGGGCCAGCTCACGACCTCCGTCGGGATGTACTACAGCGAGGACGGACGCACGGCGAAGCCGATGCAGAACCTGCCCGGCATCCCGTCGGAGGACGTCTACGGCGCCGGCCTGCCTCGCAAGGTGTGGGTCGACTTCATGAAGGCCGCGCTCCAGGGCCAGGAGGTCACGAAGCTGCCGGAGCGCTCGTACTACAACCAAAACAAGCCGCAGACCCAGGATCCTCTGCCGAGCAGCACCTACGTGCCCCCGTCAACGGCACCGACGCCCTACCCGGAGCGCAGCACGTCCTCGACGTCGTCGCCCTCGCCGGAGACGAGCGACTCCCCGGAGTCGTCCTCGAGCAGCTCGAGCAAGCTGCCCAGTTCGTCGAGTTCGTCCCCGAGCCGTTCCTCGAGTACGTCGAGTCCCAGGCCGTCGACGCCGCGGCCAACGTCGAGTTCTCCGCCGAGCCCGACGCCGACACCGAGTGGTTCCCTCACCTCGGCTCCGTGACCTAGCGGCCACGCTCTAGGGTTGGGCCCATGAGTTCAGGTGCGCAGAGGAAGAGCATGCGTCCTCAGCGTGTGCCGCGGCGCGCCGCGATGCCCTCGCGCACCGACTCCGTCGTCGCAGCGGCTTCGCACGTCATCGGAGGCCCGCTCGGGCGTCACGCCGTGCCGGGGGTGCGCGGATGGCGGCCCGCTGCGGCGGTTCTGTCGGCCCTCAGCTCGGTCTTCGTCGCGCTGGGCGTGCTCCAGAAGAACCACTGTGTCTCGACGGGCTGGGCCACGCCCGGATCGTTGTGGCGCGCCTGTTACTCGGATCTCCCCGTGGCCGTTGCGGGTGACGCAGGCAGCACGCCGTGGTCGTCACCGGGGAGTGCGGGGCAGCCACCGCTGACCGCGGCCATCACCTGGATCGTGAGGATCCTCGTGCCCGGTGGTTCGCAGCTGCGTCTGCAGCAGGGCATGTTCGCCTGGGGCGCAGCGCTCATCGCCCTGCTCATCGCCCTCGCCGTCTGCTTCACCGCGGCGTCGCTGCCGAAGGGACCGTGGGCTGCTGCGCACGTTGCCCTCTCGCCCGTCCTCATCACGACGGCTCTCATCTCGTTCGACGCGTTCGCCGTGCTGCTCGTTGCGGCCGGGCTGTGGGCCTGGAGCCGCAACCGGGCGGCGCTGAGTGGCGGGTTGCTCGCCGCAGCGCTTCTCACCAGGCCCGCGTTGGGCACCGTGTTGCTCGCCGTCATCCTCGTGGCTCTGGCTCGTCGGCGCACCCGCGATCTGGCCGGCGTTGCTCTCGGCGCAGCCGTGACGTTCGCCGTCGTCGGGGGTCTCATGCTGATCTCCGGAGCCAACCCGTTCGCGTCCTTCACGACGTGGAAGGCGCAGGGCGCGTCGTACGGCTCGCTGTGGCAGATCTTCTCGTTCGCAGGCTTCACACTCTCGCCCACGTCCCTGACGGCGCTCGCTGTCACCGGCTGGATCCTCGCCATCGGTCTCGGCTGGCTTCTCGCGAGCCGCGACGAGACGATGACGCCCGCGGCCGTCGCGCTGCTCATGCTCGTCGTCGTCATGCTCACCTCGCGGGCGCTGCCGGTGCAGGCTGCTCTGTGGGTGCTTCCGCTCGTCGCCCTGTGCGCGATTCGTTGGCGCGACCACCTCGCGTGGGCGGGAGCAGAGTTCGCCTACTTCGTCGTCGTGTGGGGTTTCATCGCGCGTTCCTCGAACTCGGCCAAGGCGCTGCCGCAGGAGTGGTTCGCGGTCTTCGTCGCCGTGCGGCTCATCGCCGTTCTCTTCCTCGTGCGAGCCTGCATCGACTCCGTGGCCGGCCCCGCCCGCCGGGCGAAGTGATCGCCGCCCGAGCCGACGCACCGACTCATGGGCAGTCGTCCACAGATTTCGTCCGTCGTGACGGCAACGGGTAGTCTTGAGAGGCTTACGCCCTCTTGTCCACAACCCGTGGACGCCACTTTCTTCCCGAAAGCGCTCACGACGAGCACGATCGGGCCAGGAGGCGGTGAGGGCGAGCAACGCTGCAACCCTCCTGTCACGGAGAGACCGTGACCGCTTTAGACCAAAGGAGGTGGGTTACCGCATGCGTCACTACGAGATGATGATCATCCTCGACGGCGAGCTCGACGAGCGTACGGTCCAGCCCTCGCTGGAGAAGTTCCTCACCGTCGTCACGAAGGACGGTGGCACCGTCGACAACGTCGACACCTGGGGCCGTCGTCGCATGGCGTACGACATCAAGAAGAAGTCCGAAGGCATCTACGTCGTGGTCGACTTCACGTCCACCCCGGCCACCGCCGCAGAGCTTGACCGCCAGCTGGGCCTCAACGAGTCCATCCTGCGCACCAAGATCCTGCGCAAGGACGCCTGAGAACTCCCCACACTTAAGTAGGAGGAACCACCCATGGCTGCAGGCGACGTCAACATCACCGTGATCGGCAACCTCACCGCCGACCCCGAGCTTCGGTACACGCCGAACGGGGCGGCGGTCGCCAACTTCACCGTGGCCTCGACCCCCCGCCAGTTCGACCGTCAGTCGAACGAGTGGAAGGACGGCGAGACCCTCTTCATGCGTTGCTCCATCTGGCGTGAAGCGGCGGAGAACGTCTCCGAGTCCCTGCAGCGCGGCACTCGGGTCGTCGTCACCGGCCGACTGAAGTCTCGTTCGTACGAGACGAAGGAAGGCGAGAAGCGCACGACGACCGAGCTCGAGGTCGACGAGATCGGCCCCTCGCTGCGTTACGCCACGGCGAAGGTCAACAAGACCCAGCGCTCCGGTGGCCCCGGCGGCGGCTTCGGAGGAGGCCAGGGGGGCGGCAACGTCTCCCAGGGCAACTTCGGCGGCCAGCAGGGCGGCAACGGTGGTGGTTTCGGTGGCGGCCAGCAGGGCGGCAACTTCGGTGGCAGCCCCAACGACGACCCGTGGGCAACCGGTGGCAACACCGGCGGCCAGCAGGGTGGTCAGGGCAACGACGGCGGTCAGCAGGGCGGCAATGGTGGCTGGTCCACCGGCCCGTCCTACGACGAGCCCCCGTTCTGATCGGCTCCTCCTCACACCGGTCGTGATTCGTCACGACCCACCTCGCACCGGCCGACGGCCGAGGCGAAACAAGACACTCGCTATCCCGAGTCACCCACTCGGGCTCTCATAGAAGGAGAGCACCACGATGGCAAAGCCCGTTGTGCGTAAGCCCAAGAAGAAGGCCAACCCGCTGAAGGCGGCGAAGGTCGAGAACATCGACTACAAGGACGCAGCCCTGCTGCGCAAGTTCATCTCCGACCGCGGCAAGATCCGTGCGCGTCGCGTCACGGGCGTCTCCGTCCAGGAGCAGCGCCTCATCGCCAACGCCGTCAAGAACGCCCGCGAGATGGCCCTGCTGCCGTACTCGAGCTCGGCTCGCTGATCAGGCGGAAAGGAACACCATCATGAAGGTCATCCTGACGCACGAGGTTTCCAAGCTCGGCACGGCCGGTGACGTCGTCGACGTCAAGCCCGGCTTCGCCCGCAACTACCTCCTGCCGAACAACCTCGCCACCGAATGGACGAAGGGCGGCCAGAAGCAGGTCGACTCCATCCAGAAGGCTCGCGAGTCCCGCGCCGTCAAGACGCTCGAAGAGGCTCAGTCCATCAAGGGCAACCTCGAGAACGCCAAGGTGACGCTGAAGGCGCGCTCCGGTGAGAACGGTCGCCTCTTCGGCGCCGTGACCACGCACGAGATCGCCGACGCCATCAAGGAAGCCGGCGCCGGCTCCGTCGACAAGCGCAAGATCGAGATCACCACCCCGATCCGCTCGCTCGGCGACCACAGCGTCCTCGTCCGCCTCCACCCGGAGGTTCAGGCGACGGTCAAGCTGAACGTCGCGCGCGCCTGACGCGTTCGCGTAGACCACGCAGAAGCTCCCACCCTCCTTGAGAGGGTGGGAGCTTCCGCATGTCGTGGGGAGAACTGTCCTCGACGAGGTTCGATCTGGCGGACGCATGACGAAGGCCCCGGTACATCCTCCTCGGATGTCCACGGGGCCTTCGCCGTCACACTTCGAGGGCTGTCACAGGGGCGTCGCGAGGTGATCCCACATCGTCTTCGCGACGCGGTTGGCCACGCTCGTACCGATGGCCATCGTGGGGGTGCGCTGCAGGATGGCGAGCGTGTGGTTGCGTCCGTAGCCACCGACGTGGCCGACGCTGTTGATGCGCCACTGACCGTTGTAGGGCAGCCACCCGTTCTTGACCTGGGAGGTGCCGTACGTGCCGACACCCCAGCGCTGGCCGGAGGTCACCTGACCCATGAGCGTGCTGATGTAGCCGCGGTTGGTGCTGTTGAGCACCCGACCGAACCAGAAGATCTCGTCCATGAGCACCATCTGGTCGTAGGCGGACGTCGTCGTCAGGCCCCAGGCCTTGTTCGTCACCGTCTGGTACATGCGCAGCTTCGTGGCCATGGCCTGAACGGCCGGCGCGCCGCCGACGCTCTTCCACAGATTCGTCGCAGCGTTGTTGTCGCTGTAGCGGATCATGATGCTCGCCTGCGACTTCTCCCACGCCGTCAGGGCACGCCCGAGGCGCTGAGCGCGGTCACACACCGTGGCGAGGATGAGCACCTTGACGATGCTGGCGCACTCGTTGCGCACTCCCGCGCTGTACTGCCAGAACCGGCCGGAGCGGCGGTCGTAGACGGCGACCGACAGGGTTCCGGTCGTCGCCGCATCGATGGCGTAGATCTTGTCGCGAAGGCCCACGGTGGTGGCAGAGGCCTCAGCTGCGCCGACGAGACTCGGCAGCGCGAGAGCCGTGCCGACGCCACCGGCGCCCAGGACGACGCCTCGTCGAGTGTACCCCTTGGGGGTTTCATGATGCTTTCCGACGCGAGCCATGTGGCCTCCCGAACTTCTGTGGTGTGGCCCTCAGGGTACGTGCAGGCAAGCGTCGTTCTGTCGACTTCGGCATGTCGATTCGGTTACGGAACAGCCAGTTCCATCCACGCGTCCACGCGGCGGCGACGATCCAGCACGACGCAGCGAGCCGTCAGGTAGAGCGAGTAGCAAACCCACAGAGCGGTCAGCGGGGCCGCGACGTCCAGCCCCTCGAGCCACTCGTCGGCGAGCATGAGCACGCCCAGGGCCGGGAGGTAGGCGAGCAGGAGGGCGACCTGTGCCTTGGCGAGGAATGGGCCGTCTCCGGCCCCCATGAGGACGCCGTCGAGGACGAAGAGGACCCCCGCGACCGGTTGGACGAGGGCGATGACGACCAGGGCGCCCGTGGTCGCGCGCAACACCGAGGGGTCGTCGGAGAACAGGTGGGGCAGGGGCCACGCGGCGGCGAGTGTCAGCAGGCCCGCTGCGGCACCGCTGTACCAGCCCCAGCGGGTGATGACGGCCGAGAGCTCGCGCGTCTCGTCGTGGTCGCCGCGCCCGAGCGACTCCCCGATGAGTGCCTGCGCGGCGATGGCAATGGCATCGAGGGCGAAGGTGAGGAAGGTGAAGATCGTCATCGCGACCTGGTGCGCGGCCAGCGTCGTGGCACCGAACGTGCCGGCCGCCGCCGTCGTCAGCAGCAGGACGGCGCGCAGCGCCACCGTGCGCACGAGCAGCGGCGCGCCGAAGCGGGCAGCCGCCAGGACGCGGGCGGGATGGGGACGCAGGTCGAGGTGGCGGGTGCGGCGCACGATGGAGACGAGTAGCGCCAGGGCCATGAGCCACTGTGCGACCACCGTTCCCACGGCGGCACCGGCCAGCCCCCAGCCGACCACGAGGACGAGAAAGGCGTTGAGAGCGGCGTTGACCGCAAAACCGATGCCTGTCACCCACAGAGGCGTCTTCGTGTCCTGGAGGCCCCGGAGAAGGCCCTGTGCCGCGAGGGCGATGAGCATGGCCGGGATGCCGACGGAGCTGATCTGGAGGTAGGTCGTGGCTTGGTCGACCACGTCGGCCCCGCCCGAGCCACTCATGGCGCGTGCTGCGGGACGGGCGAGGACTGCGGTGACGGCGGACAGCGGCAGGCCGAGAGCGAGGGCCAACCAGACACCGTCGAGGCCGGCCTGGACGGCGTCGTCCTGGTGGCCGCGGCCGAGGTGTCGTGCCACGACGGCGGTCGTCGCATAGGCGAGGAAGACGAAGATGCCGGTGGCGGTGAGGAGGATCGCGCTCGCGGCTCCGAGCGCGGCGAGCGCCGACGTTCCGAGGCGCCCCACGACGACCGAATCGGTGAGGAGAAACAGGGGCTCTGCGATCAGGGTGAAGAACGCAGGCACCGCGAGTCGGGCGATGGGGTGCGTCACACGGCTCCTAACGTCTCACGATGCGAGATGCACCACACATTTTTTCGCGGAGTGTCGGCGCGCCTTCCATGACGTTCGACCTGTATCTGATATGGGCCGAAATTCTGCAGAACCACGCACGATCGGGTGATTCACAGCGTCGTGCTTTTACGCGCATACTGCTCGACGAGTCAAGCATCCACCCCTGCGTGTCGGCAACTTTCACTTTCTTCACAGGGTCCGGTCAGGCACAGTAAACGAGCACCTTTGTGAGCGGGGGCTGGCAGGGGTGTGGCAGTGACGTGCGCACGCACCCGACGTCCGAGACGTCGGGGGTGTGCACGTCGTGACGACTTCACCTAGGAAGGCTGCTCATTTGAGTACCCACGTTCCCTTGCACATGAGGCGGCGCCAACGCTCTACCTCTGCGCTGCCGCGCCTGACGGTCAAGCAAGCCGTCGGCGCCGGTGTTGCGCTCGCCATTCCGACGGGTGGCACGCTGATGGCGGCCGCGCCGGCGCTCGCCGCGCCCGGTGACGACACCACCAACGGCTCCGCCTCCACCCCCCGCCCGACGCTCTCGTACGGCTCGCGCGGCGCCGCCGTCAAGATCGTTCAGGCCCGCGTCGGTGTCACCGCCGACGGCATCTTCGGCCCCGCCACGCTGAGCGCGGTCAAGACGTTCCAGCGCGCCAACGGCCTCGTGCCGGACGGCATCGTGGGAGCGCGCACCTGGGCCAAGGTGGGCGGCTCGGCCGTCACGCCGACGCGTCCGACGACACCCACCACGGGCACGACGACGCCCACGGTGCCGACGACCACGACCCCGGCCTGCTCGCCGACGTCGACGACGTTGCGCATGGGCAACTCGGGCCAGCTCGTCAAGGTGCTGCAGGACCGTCTCGGCCTGCCCACGGACGGTTGGTTCGGTGCCGACACGAAGGCCAAGGTGCTCGCCTTCCAGCGCGCAACCGGTCTGTACGCGGACGGCATCGTCGGCCCGCGCACGTGGACGAAGCTCGGATGCGTCGGCCCGAACGCCCCGCAGCCGACGACGCCGCCGGTGTCGACGCCGTCCGTGCCGAGTACTCCGGCCACGGGTACCGCGGCGCAGGTCATCGCCTTCGCCCAGACGTTCGCGGGAACGCCGTACGTGTGGGGCGGTTCGTCGCCTGCCGGCTTCGACTGCTCCGGTCTGACGAGCTACGTGTTCAAGAACTTCGGCTACTACATGCCGCGTACCGCGGCTCAGCAGCAGGCGTACTTCCCGCGTGTCTCCGACCCGCAGCCCGGTGACCTCGTCTTCTGGGGTTACCCGGCGTACCACGTCGGTATCTACGTGGGGAACGGCATGATGATCGACTCGTCGCAGCCGGGCGTTCCGGTTGCGATGCGCAAGGTCTACAGATTGCCGTCGGGGTACGCGCGCGTCATCAAGTAGGGATCACCAAAGCCTCCGCGGTGTGACGGGGATGGCGCTCGGATCGGTTCGGTACCGGCAGTGGGGAAGCTGACACGGTCGACGAGCTGAGCGCCGTCCCACATCGTGGACAAAATTGAAGAAGAAATTTTCTGTCGAACATTTTTTCGAAGAGCGAAAGGATGTTCGATTCGTGCTGCCCGAAAACTCGCACAATTCGCCCGAATTTCCCGTCATCACAGGCAGATCACGGCGGCTCTGAACGACACGAGTGTAATTTTTTCGGTGCTTTGAAGCGCTCATTCGGTGGGGCATCCTCGGTCATGTCACGCATTCAGCGTGGCCTCAGATCCCTGTGAGCGCGTTGTCGGCTTCGCCCGTGCGCTCCACGAACTCACGGAGTGCAGAAGCCATGACGAAGTACGTGCCCAAGCATCTCTCCTCGCATGCCGGCTACCTCGACTCGGCTCGTGTCGGTGCCGCAGCTGCGCGCAGTGGTCGTTCCGCCGTCGCGCTCGGTGTGAGTGCGGCCCTTCCGACCGGTGCGGCAGCCCTCATGGCGGCCCCCGCTCTCGCCGTCGAAGGCGACAAGGCCGCCGAGGCAGCTGCCGGTGACACCCCCAAGACGGTGGCGTTCGGCGCTCGTGGTGGTGACGTGACGCAGGTCCAGGCCCGCCTGGCGCTCGTGCGTGACGGCATCTACGGCCCCATCACGACCGCCGCGGTCAAGGACTTCCAGCGCGCCAACAACCTTTCCGTCGACGGTGTCGTCGGATCGAAGACCTGGTCCGTTCTCAACGCCACGTCGACGAAGCCCGCCTCGAAGCCGGGTTCGAAGGACTCGGTCGTCAACATCGGCGACGAGGGCGCCGTCGTGCGCGCGGTGCAGAAGAAGCTCGGCATCACGGCCGACGGTGTCTTCGGCCCGAAGACGCTCACCGCCGTCAAGGCGTTCCAGACCGATAAGGGCCTCGCCGTCGACGGCATTGTCGGCGTCCGCACGACCTACGCGCTCGCCAAGACGGATGCTGCTTCCGCCAAGAAGAGCACGCCCAAGAGCTCGTCGAAGAAGGTGGCCCGCAAGGCTGCTCGTCCGACGCTCGTGAGCCCGAACGCCCCCTACGAACTGCCGTTCCCGAGCGGTTACGCGGCGCCGATCTCGCAGGGCCCGTACGGCTCGGCCAGCCACTACAAGTGGAACGACAAGCACCACGTCGACTTCGCGGTGCCCGCAGGGACGCCCGTCGTCGCGTCGGCCTCCGGCGTCGTCATCATGGCGGAGTACAACACCGGCGGCGGCAACACCATCCTCATCCGCGACGCCTCCGGTCACGCGATGGAGTACGCGCACCTGTCGTCCATGAACGTCGTTCCCGGTCAGCGTGTCGTCCAGGGTCAGCAGATCGCTCGCTCGGGCAACACGGGCAACTCCACCGGCCCGCACCTGCACTGGGGCATCGTGGACGGACGCAACTTCGTGAGCATCAAGATCGCGGAGTCGAAGGAGCTCGGTACGTCGTACGTGCCCGGCACACTCGCGATGTCGCGCAACGGCTGACCCGCCGTGTGCTCACCGACGGGCGCCTCTTCCGACTGGGAGAGGCGCCCGTCGGCGTTCGCGAGCGTAGGGGTCGGGACGTGTCGTTGAACAGTCGTGAACGTGAAGTCACCGGTGAGCAGTTGCGTCGTCACGTCGAGGTGCTCGGGGTGAGCGAGCAGGCGCTGGCAGCCTGGCTTGACCTCGAACCGCAGGCGGTGGAGGACACCGTTGCCATGCGGGGTGCGGATCCTGTCGTCGTGTGGCTCGTGCGGGACGGGCTGGACGCGCTGGCGCGTCACCGCGGCGTGAACGCAGGTGGGTGGACGGTGTTGACGGACTCGTCCCGGCAAGCCGCGCAGCGCTGGTTCCGTCTGCGGGCGGTTCCACCGGTGGAGTCCTTCAAGGGGTGACGAAGGCCGCCGGGGCTTTACCGGTGGCCGGCTCCGACCCGGTGCTCCGAGCGCAGCGGCGTCGCTTCGGATTTCGGTCTGTGCCGGGTGGTTGCGTGTCGAAGCGTGCTGCACGGTCGGTTTCTTGATTTGGTGAGGGTGGCGTCTCGGTTCGTCAGCCCCCAACCGCTCGTCGCCGAAGGACGCAGGCTCGCTTCGCGGGTCGGCGTCCGGGGTTCGTCGGCGAGCACCATCGCGAGCCGGGACGCCACCACGTCGCCTTCGCGTCCGGCAGGCCGGTTTCACGTCGTGATTTCGCCCAGCCAGGTCGGGCGGACGGGGCCCGAACGGCTGTTGATCGTACGGTGAACGATCCCAACGCCTGTGGACGGCAATATTTCTTGTCGCACAGGACGGAAGAGATTTTCGTCCCCAGGCTGGGGACGAAGGTTGCGCCGTCATGACGGGATTTTCGTGAGGGTCGGTTCAATTCGTCCACAGGCTTGTCCCCGTGTTTCCCACAGGGGTGGACGGCGTTTCCAACACGTTGTGCACAACGTTGTCCACAGGCCGGTTGGTGAACGGACGGGGTTGCTCCGTACGGTTGTCGGTGCTGAGTGAGATGGTGCCTTCTGTGCCGCTCGAGGTGGCACCGACGGGCAGTGCGACGCGGCGAGTTCGCGCCGGGATGAGGAGTGGCGGCATGGCCGAGTTGGAGCCGTACGAGGCGCCGCCGGAGTTCGACGCACCCGGCGACGCGATGCCGCCCGGCAAGCTGCCGCCGCAGGATCTGCAGGCCGAGCAGAGCGTCATCGGCGGCATGATGCTGAGCAAGGACGCCATCGCCGACGTCATTGCAGAGGTCAAGGGCGTCGACTTCTACCGTCCGGCGCACGAGGTCGTCTTCGACGCCATCACCGACCTGTACGGGCGCGGCGAGCCGGTGGACGCCATCACCGTCGCCGACGAGCTGACGAAGCGCGGCGAACTCGGGCGCATCGGTGGGCAGGCGTACCTGCACCAGCTCATCTCGAGCGTGCCGACCGCGGCGAACGCCGGGTACTACGCGCAGATCGTCGCGGAGCGAGCGGTGCTGCGTCGCCTCGTCGACGCGGGTACGCGCATCGTGCAGATGGGCTATGGCGATGACGGCGGGGATGTCGAGGACATCGTCAACGCGGCGCAGGCAGAAGTTTATGCGGTCGCCGACAAGCGCGGCGGTGAGGACTACGTCCAGCTCGGTGACGTGCTGGAGCTGACGGTCGACGAGATCGAGCAGATTCAGGGTGGCGGGCAGGCGGCCGGCATCCTCACGGGCTTCGCCGACTTCGACGAACTGACGAACGGTCTGCACGCCGGCCAGATGATCGTCATCGCGGCGCGACCGGCGATGGGTAAGTCCACGCTGGGCATGGACTTCATCCGCAACGCGGCCATCCAGCACGGGCACTGCGCGGCCTTCTTCTCCCTGGAAATGGGGCGCACGGAGATCACCATGCGCATCCTGGCCGCCGAGGCGGGCATCCAGATGCAGAACATGCGCAAGGGCACGATGACCGACGACGAGTGGGTCAAGATCGCCACGACGATGGGGCGCATCAACGAGGCGCCGCTGTTCATCGACGATTCGCCGAACATGTCGCTCATGGAGATTCGGGCGAAGGCGCGCCGCCTCAAGCAGCGGCACAACCTGAAGATCTTGGCGATCGATTACCTGCAGCTCATGAGTTCGGGCAAGCGCGTCGAGTCGCGTCAGCAGGAGGTGTCGGAGTTCTCACGTGCGCTCAAGCTGCTCGCGAAGGAGCTCGAGGTTCCGGTCATCGCGATTTCGCAGCTGAACCGTGGCCCGGAGCAGCGCACCGACAAGCGTCCACAGATGTCGGACCTGCGTGAATCGGGTTCGATCGAGCAGGACGCCGACATGGTCATCCTGCTCCACCGAGACGACTACTTCGACAAGGACTCGCAGCGCCCCGGCGAGGCCGACATCATCGTCGCCAAGCACCGTGCCGGCGCAACGAAGGACATCACCGTCGCCTTCCAGGGCCACCTGTCGCGCTTCAAGGACATGGGCGGCCAGAACTTCTGATCGTTGTCGAGACCGCCCCTACTTTGCACAACTGCCCGCGTATGCAGCATACGGAGGCGACGGCGTGTCTACGGGATCAGGAGAGTTGTTGCATGATAAAGGCACCCCGCGTTGGGGGTGAGTGTGCTTAGTTCGTGTAGACGCAGTGAGGGCGTCCCGTTGCAGCGGGACGCCCTCGATGACAAAGACCTGCTTCGCGACGTTGAAGATGAGTTCTGTCGTGTCCAGTGTAGGACTGTCGCTGGTGAGCCCGCTGGAAGGTTCACCGACGTGGAGGGTTATTGGGCCGGATGGCGTCCTGTCCGAGTGGGACTGGGCTTCCGGGGCGCCACCGGTGAGAGATCTCTGCCGGTCCGCAAGGTGCGCTCCGCGGCGTTGTCCCGCCACATCCCGGTGCGGGCGCGCGTGTCTACGATCGGCGGCCCACTGCTGCTGGAGTCAGGTCTGGAGCACGAGCTGGTGACCTGGCTCGACCATCGTCGGGACGTGGAGTGGATCGTCGCGCAACCTGTTCGACTGACGTGGTCTGACGGGATCTCCCATTGCCCTGACATTCTTGCGGTCAATTCGTATGGACAGGTTCAGGTGTGGGACGCCCGCCCTGCGGCGCGCCAGGATGACGCATTCGATCTGAAGGCTGCTCGCACTGGGGCCGAGTGTGAGCGGGTGGGATGGTCATACTCGACCTTCGCCGGCCTGCCGGCGGTGGCTTCGTCCAATTTGCGGTGGATCGCCGGTGCGCGGCGAATCCCCGAGTGGTTGGAGGCGGCCAGGCCGGCCCTGATGGAGTTGTTCACTGCGGGCCCTCGGCCGCTCAGGGACGTGCTGGCCAGTGATGACGGACGAGGATTTCGGACCCGGGCGTTCTGGCACCTGGTGTGGACCGAAGACCTCGTGATGGAGCTGGACGAGTTGTGGGACGAGGACACTCTCGTGGTGGCCCGCGGTGGGGCGGAAGCATGAACGGCGGGGTGCGTGTAGACCTGGTTGCGGGTTCAAGTGTTCTGCTGCCCAAGGGTGTTCGCGTGGTGGTGTCGGTGAATCCGACCGGAGTGGTCGTGAAGGACTTCTCCGGCGACGCCACGACGCTTTTGTGGGCTGACCTGCAGACAGCTCGCAGGGTTGCGGATGGACGCGTAGACGCGGTGGCACTTCCGGTGGCCTCCTTGCTGGCCGGCCTGAGCAAACCTGCGAGGGATGCGGCGCTTGACCGGCTGGAGGTGGTGCAGACCATCTTGACGGGATACGCCAACGGACATCCTGCTCTCGCCCGGGAAGGGGAACCGTTCTCGGCGTTCGACCCCAAGGGAGGCTTCAGCGAACGTGCAAGGTGCCTGTCCATGGCCGCTCTCTTGGAGTCGGAGGCTGCGATCAACCGTCGCGCGCAGCGCGCCCGCGAGGACCGCGAACGCCGCCCGTACGAGTCGATCGGCGGCACCGCGTTACGCACGATCCAGGCGTGGGTCCAGGCCTACAACGATCCCGTCAACGGCGGTGTCCTCGCCCTGATCGATGGACGGAGCAAGAAGTCTCACAAGGACTTCGCCAGCCTTGACCCCGAGTTGATGCGAGTCGCCGACGAGGTCCTGTCGGCCATGGACGGGACCCAGTCTCTGCTTGAGATCAACGAACTGTACCGGCGCACCCGACTGGCGCTGAATTGCGAAGGTCTGCACGACGTCCACGTTCCCGAAGCAACTCTGCGGGCCTACCTGTCTCGTGGCCTGAACCAGCGCGGACGGACGACGCGTAGGCAGACGACGACGCGCCTGCGCGGGGCCATGGCCGTCACGTCGTACCCGGCCTTGCGGCCTGGGCAGGTGGTGGCGGTGGACGTGACCCGAGCCGACAACTTCGTGGTGGACCCGTGGACCGGCGAGGCGATCTCGGTGGAGATCATGACGGCGCTGGACGTGAGCTCCCGGGTGGCTCTCGCCCTGAGGGTGGTCCCACGAAGCGCGACGTCCATAGAAGCCGGGCTCCTGCTGTACGACGTGCTGCGCCCGTTCAGCCAGGCCGTCAGCAAGGACCGCGCAGATGACTGGCGGTGGGCCGGCGCGCCGGAGTTCTTCGGCCCCATCAGCAATGCGGTTGTCAAGGCCGAGGAGTTGTCCGTGCGCCCGTTGATCGGGGAGCACGTGATCCCAGGCGTCCTGCCCGAGGCGATCAGAGCCGATCACGGCAGCATCTTCACCAGCCGGCACTTCATGATGGTGTGCGATCGTCTGGACATCCACCTCCTCCTGGCTGCATTTGGCGCGCACTGCGCACAACGCGAAGGCTTCACTGTTTCGGGCGCCGGCCGACAGCCTGGCCTGACATGATGGGGCAAAACGACCCGAAAGGTCCGACGATGCGATCTCTCACCGTCCGCCGCGCGCTCGCCGTAGTGGCCGCTGCGTTATGTGCGGCCGTGCCGGCTGCATCTAGCGCCTCCCCTTCCGGGGAGAATGGGTGGCTTTCTGCCGGGCGGGCGCACACGTGCCTGGTAACCGACGGTGGCGGTGTCGAGTGCTGGGGCGACAACTCCGACGGTCAGCTCGGTGACGGAACGAGAACGAGCTCTAATGTCCCCGTCAGCGTGCAGGGGTGAGCTTCGTCGTCTCGGCTCTCAGCTGGGCGTTCTCCGCCTCCAGCCGTGCCACGCGCTGCTCGAGCGGCTCATCAGGATTCGATGTGGAAGCCGTCGGCGCGGACCGCAACGGGCTGTCTGTCAGCGTGCCGTCAGCCGCCGTTTTCTTCCCGGTCCCGTGAGTCTCCAGCCACTGCCGCAGCGTTCCCCGGACGATCCCGAGGTCCTCCGCGATACCGCGGGGCGTCGCTCCCGGAGTCGACTCATACAGGTCGACCGCCTGCCGGCGGAACTCCTCGGAGTAGTTCTTTCTGGCCATGGTTCATAATCTCGCTTCCCCAGCCAATGCTGGAATCAGCGTGTCCACGAACAAGGGTCAGGCCCCAGCGTGGCCACGCCGGTGTTGGCCACGCAGGCGCGCGTGGCGCTCGGCGACCAGGTTGGCGAGCAGTTGGGCGTCGAGACGATGCTCGTCGTCATCGGCGAGCGTCCGGGCCTCAGCGCCGTCAACAGTCTGGGCATCTACATCACCCACCAGCCACGCCCCGGACGCCACGACGCGGAGCGCAACTGCATCAGCAACGTGCGGCCGCCGAGGGGCGTCGGCTACCAGCAGGCCGCCGTCACCACGCTGAGGCTGGTGCGCCGCATGCGGGAGCTCGGCCGTTCAGGCGTCGACGTGAAGGACGTCGCGGAGCCAGCCCCCCTCACCAACCGACCAGCACCGGTGGTCCAGGCGAACAGTTCGCTGTAGGGTGACCGCGCTGATGAGGATGACGTCGCGGCCGTTGTGGCGCCGTGCAGGTGGGTCGAACTCGCCGTGGTCTCCGCCTCGGCCGGGATGGCAGGAAGCGCAGGGGCTTGCACCAGGCGTTGCGAGAGGTTGTGGAGCAATGCGTCCAGTCTACCGGGGGGCAGCGGCCATTCGAGACGACCCCCTGCCTGGCGGCCACCAGGCCTCGGGGCGCACCGGGGGGACCTCCGCAGGATCGTGGGCATGCCAACGCCCAGCCCATTCGGAGGTCCCCCCGGTCAACTGTCCGTGGTGATGTCACCGCGGACGAAGGCAGCCGATGACCTGCTCAGAGGTTCACGATCATCTTGCCGGTGTTGGCACCGTCCAGCAGATCGATGAAGGCCTGTGGGGCGGCGTCGAGACCGTCACGGGCGGTCTCGTCCCAGTGGATGGAGCCGTCGGCGATCCAACGGCCCATGTCCCGCTCGAAGTCCGCCCTCGCCTGCTCGGCGTACTTGGCGATCACGAACCCACGCAGCGTGAGCCGCTTGCCGATGGCCAGCGCCAGGTTGTGCGGGGCGGAGGCCGGCTCGGTGGAGTTGTACTGGCTGATGGCCCCGCACATCGCCACCCGGCCATCGGTGCGCAGGTTCGCGATCGCGGCCTCCAGGTGGTCACCGCCGACGTTGTCGAAGTACACGTCGATGCCCTCCGGGGCGGCCTTCGCGAGCTGCTCGGTCACGTCGCCGTCGTGGTAGTTGAAGGCAGCATCGAAGCCGAGCTCCTCCAGACGGGCGATCTTCTCGGGGGTGCCAGCCGAGCCGATCACCCGGGAAGCGCCCTTGAGCTTGGCAATCTGTCCGACGGCCGAGCCGACTGCTCCCGCCGCGCCGGAGACGAAGACGGCATCGCCCTCACGCATCTCGCCGGCCAGCAGCAAACCCGCGTAGGCGGTCAGGCCGGGCATGCCCAGTACGCCCAGGTAGGCGCTGTCCGGCACGCCCCGGGCTGTCAACGGTCGCACCGCATCACCGGCCAGGATGGCGTGTTCCCGCCACCCGAGGCCGTGGGTCACCTTGGTGCCCACGGGCAACTGCTCCACCCGTGACTCGATCACCGTGCCGACGGCGCCGCCGTCCAGCGGCTGGTCGATCTGGAAGGGGGGCACGTAGGACTCGACGTCGTTCATGCGGCCGCGCATGTACGGGTCCACCGACATGATGGTGTTGCGGACGAGGACCAGACCGTCATCGAGATCGGGCAGGTCGACCTCGACGGTGCGGAAATTGTCAAGGGTGGGCTTCCCGTCGGGGCGGGAGGCGAGGTGGATCTCGCGGGTGTGTGTGGTCATCCCTGTACTCCTGTGGGTGGGTGGTGGTCAGTGGGTCAGCAGGTCGAGGAGGCGGCGGGCGGCATCAGCCGACGAGGCCGGATTCTGCCCGGTGACCAGCGTGCCGTCCGTGACGACGTAGCTGTCACCGTCGGGGCCCTTGCTGTAGCGGGCGCCCGCTTCCCTGAGGGAGTCCTCGACCAGGAACGGGACGATGTCGGTCAGCCCGGCGGCCTCCTCCTCGCCATTGGTGAAGCCAGTCACCGAACGGTCGGTGATGAACGACGTCCCGTCCTGCTTCTTGATGGCATGCAGCACGCCGGGGGCGTGGCAGACCAGGCCCAGCGGCCTGCCGGCGGCGCCGCTGTCGAGGATGATCTGCTGCGAGGTGGGATCCTCCACGAGGTCCCACAGCGGGCCGTGGCCGCCCGGGTAGAAGACCGCGTCGAACTGACTCACGTCAACCTCCGACAAAGGGGTGCTGGTCGTCAGGGCAGCCTTGGCCGCGTCGTCGGCCTCGAATCGACGGGTGGAGTCGGTCTGCATCTGCGGCAGCGTGCTGGTCGGGTCGACCGGCGGTCGCCCGCCCTTCGGCGAGGCCAGGGTGATGTCGTGTCCGGCATCGCGGAACACGTAGTAGGGAGCGGCGAACTCCTCGAGCCAAAAACCGGTCCTACGGTCGGTGTCACCGAGTTGGTCGTGGGATGTGAGGATCATCAGGATGCGGGACATGGCATCTTCCTTTCGATGTCTCGTGGAGTGGTTCCATGGTCAGGGGTGGCTGTGCCCCGGGTTGGGGCGGGGTCCACTGCTCAGGACCCACGGGGTCGGAAACGCGGACCAGACGCTTGTTGACGAACTCGTCGACGCCGTAGTCGCCCAGTTCCCGGCCGAAGCCAGAGCGGCCGACGCCGCCGAAGGGCAGTCCGGCGAGGCTGGTGCCGTGCTCGTTGACGTAGGCCATGCCCACGTCGAGGCGGCGGGCGGTGGCCTCGGCGAGTTCGAGGTCGTCGGACCACACCGAGCCGCTCAGTCCGAAGTCGGTCTCGTTGGCCAGGGCAACGGCCTCGTCCACGTCCGCGGCGCGGCACACGACCGCGACCGGTCCGAACAGCTCCTCCGACCAGGCCCGCATGTCGCGGGTCACGTCGGTCAGTACGGTCGCCTCCATGAAGGCGCCGGCACCCTCGCGCGGGTAGCCGCCGACGAGGACGTGGGCGCCGTGGCCCACGGCATCGTCGACAAGCTCCATCAGCTCGTCGCGGGCATCGGTGCTCGACATGGGGCCCACGTCGGTGGCCCCATCCTGGGGGTCCCCGACGACCGCTGCGGAGAAGGCAGCCGACAGCTTGTCGACGAAGGTGTCGTAGAACTCGTCGAGCACGATCATCCGCTTGGGCGAGTTGCAGGCCTGGCCGGCGTTGCTCAACCGCGCCCGGGCGGCGGTGCTCGCCACCGCGTCGATGTCACCACCGAGGACGATCAACGGGTCGGAACCTCCGAGCTCCAGCACCACCTTCTTGAGGTGCTTGCCGGCTGCGGCGGCGACCGAGGCCCCCGCGCCCTCACTCCCGGTGAGGGAGACACCGCGCACGCGCGGGTCGGCGATGATGTCCTCGATCTGGGAGCTGTCCACGAGGAGCGTCTGGTGGACTCCCTTCGGCAGACCGGCCTGGTCGAGGAGCTTTTCCACCTCGAGGGCGGAAGCAGCGCAGATCGAGGCCGGCTTCAGCAGCAGCGTGTTGCCGAGCAGCAGGTTGGGTGCGATGAACCGGGCGATCTGGTAGTAGGGGAAGTTCCACGGCATCACGCCCAGCAGGACGCCCAGGGGCTGCTTCTCCACGCGGGAGGAGTTCGCCCCCTGGTCCGGCAGGACCTCGTCGGCCATCAGCTCGTCGGCGCGCTGGGCGTAGTAGTCGAAGATCTGGGCGACCAGCTGCGCCTCGGCGATGCCCTGGGAGACGGGCTTTCCCATCTCGGAGGCCGCGATTCCGGCGAGCTCCTCCGCCCTCTGCTCGAACAGGTGCGCGGTCCGGGCCAGCACACCGGCGCGCTCCTCGACGCTCGTGCGCCGCCAGGAGGTGAAGGCCTCCTCGGCGGTGTCGATGGCCGTGCCCACCTCGCGTGGGTCGAGGGAGTCCCAGCTGCGGACGACCTTGCCTGTCGAGGGGTTCTGTGTGCGGTAGGTGGTCATGGTTGCCCCCGTTGTGTCGATGGGTTGGGGCGGTGCAGGTGGCGCGGTGGGTGGGGCCCAACGCGTTGGTGTCGCGGCGAGGCGGGAGGGTCAGTCGTCGACGACGACGACGTCGACGCGGATGTTGCCGCGGGTGGCGTTCGAGTAGGGGCACACCTGGTGGGCTTGGTTGGCCAGCTGCTGCGCCTCGTCGTCGGGCAGGTCGGGGATGACGACCTCAAGGGTGACTGCCAGGCCGAACCCCTCACCGGCCTTGCCGATGCTCACCTGGGCACCCACCGACGAATCGCCGAGATCCTTGTGCGCGTGGCGGGCCACCATCTGCAGGGCGGAGTGGAAGCAGGCGGCGTAACCGGCGGCGAACAACTGTTCGGGGTTGGCGCCCTCACCGCTGCCGCCCATCTCCCGCGGGATGGCCAGGTCGAACGAGAGCCGGCCGTCGGCGGTCTGGACGTGGCCGTTGCGGCCTGCGCCGGTGGCGATGGCCTCGGTGGTGTAGACGGGCTCGATCTCGATCATGGTGCCTCCTGGGCGGCGTCTGTGCGAGGCCTCTCCTGCCTCGCGATTGCAGAGACAACATAGCGCACAAGTGGATTGCGCACAATCAGATTGTGTCTGAGGTAGGATTGGGGTGTGAGTGACCAGATCCCCGACCTCGACCACCAGCTCTGCTTCTCCCTGTACAGGGCCAGCAGGGCGGTGACGCGCGCCTACCGGCCACTGCTCGAGGACATCGGCCTCACCTATCCCCAATACCTCGTCATGCTCGTCCTGTGGCACGCTGACAAGCCCGTCGGTGTCAATGACATCGGAGCTCGGCTGCACCTCGACAGCGGCACCCTGACCCCCCTGCTGCGACGGCTGGAGCAGGCTGGTCTCGTCACCCGGTCGTGGAGTGGCAACGATGAACGGCGCCGCCTGATCAGCCTGACCCAGGAGGGGAGTTCGCTGCGGTGCAGGGCAACCGGAGTCCCCGCACAGATGCTCGCGCTCTACCCGGGCCCACCAGAAAAGCTCGTCCAGGTGAAGGCATTCCTGGACGACCTGTCCACCCAACTCGAGTGACAACCACCATCCAGGAGGATCATTTCCATGCCCACCACACACCGCTCCCAAGAACTCGCACGAATCGCGCTCGGAGCGTTCATGGTCTACGCCGGCGTCTCCCACCTGAGCTTCAAGCGCCAGGAGTTCCAGGCACAGGTGCCCGACTGATTCCCCGGTGACAAGGATTCCGTGGTCATCGGCTCCGGCGTCGCCGAAGTCTTGGCCGGCAGCGCGATGCTGGCGCTGCCGCGTCATCGCATGCTGACCGGTGGTGCCCTGGCTGGGTTCTATGCCGCGGTCTTCCCCGGCAACATCGACCAGTATGCGGCGCGGCGAGACGGTTTTGGCCTCGACACCGATGGCAAGCGACTCGCGCGGTTGTTCGGCCAGCCCGCCCTGATCGCCGCGGCGCTGTGGTCGGCCGGCCTGCCCCGGTCGTAGCAGAAGACCGACCCCGGGCCCCACGCCCAGGGGCCGGGCGCAACCGGTCGGCATCGCGACGTGGAGGTGCACGCGCAGCGCACCTCCTGTCAGGACGGGGAGGTCTCGACCATGGCCGTCACGCCCAGCACACCGTGCTGGGCGTGGACGACACGCAGGTGTGGAGAAGGAGGTCGAACGCGACGGGTGGCACCTCCCGGGCCCTGCGGAACCGGCTTCGCGGCCTTGACCGTCCAACCCGGGAGGCACGCTGGAGTGCCAGCCCTGGCATGCAGGCCGGCACCCCGTAGGAGCGCGACGGTGCCACCGGCCGCCATGAGCCCTGTCACGGCGGTCGGGCCCCGGTCTCAGCAGAAGTCGGACTTGCGGATCAGGCCGTGCACGCCGGTGGTCTTGTCGACGAACTGGCTGACGTAGAAGTCGCTGGCCGCCGACAGGTAGGCGTAGGCGACAGCGCGGGGGATGCCCACGTCGACCTGCAGGTGGTCGAGCGCATTGATGACCGCCCTGCGCATCGCCCCACGTTCAGGTCGGTGTCGTCGCCGCCGACCAGGCCGTCAGGGTCACTGAGGCCGATCGGGATCCACGCGTCGCGGGTCTCGCCGAAGGGGTGGTGGAAGGCGACCGACGGGGCATCCCCAGACCCCTTCTTGCAGACCGACAGGCGGAAGGTGCCGCGCAGGGAACCCTCCATCGCAGTGAGTGCCCTCGCCCGGGCCCATCGCGTGGTGCGGGTCGCCGACGTAGAACAGGGCGCCCTCGGCCGCCACGGGCAGGTAGAAGGTGCTGTCCAGCCCGAGGTGGCGGATGTCGATGTTGCCGCCACCGAGGGGTGGGAGGGACGGAGTGCGCGGACGGGTCGTTCAGCGTGGTCGCCTCCGAGCGGGCGACGCCCATCATCCCGAAGAACAGCTTGCTGGCGGTGTACTCGCGCTTGCGACCGGCCTTGGCCATTCCTGTGCCCTCTTGCGTCACGGGAGCATCGAATGCTGGGGCTGGAACTCGACGGGGCAGTTGGGCAATGGGGCGACCATGGACTCCCTTGCGCCGGTGAATGTGGAGGGCATCGACGGCAAGGTCACCTCAATCACGGCTGGCTACAACCACACCTGTGCCCTCACGCGCGACGGTGGCGCGTGGTGCTGGGGATGGAATATGCAGGGGCAGCTAGGTGACGGAACGAGCACCAACTCAAGCACACCTGTTCACGTCCAGCTTCCCGGCAAGGTTAAGTCGCTGCGCGCGAGCGGCAACCAGACGTGCGCCGTTGCGCGCGACGGCGTGGGCTGGTGCTGGGGCGACAACTCGTATGGGCAGCTGGGCGACGGCACGCTCGTCAACGCAAACACGCCCCAGCGCGTAAGCACCACGAGCAGGCTGACCAGCATCAGCCCGGGTGGCAATTCCACTTGCGCGGTGACGGCTCGGGGTGGCGTCGAGTGCTGGGGGTGGAACTTGGGTGGCAGCTTGGGGTCTGGAAGCAGCGCGCAGTACCTCACCGCCCCCATGGCGGTCGTCGGGCTAGGGACCGGCATCTCCGAGGTATCGACCGGAGGCGATCACGCCTGCGCACTCGCCAATAGCGGCGACGTCTGGTGCTGGGGCGTCAACTTCAACGGTCAAACCGGCGGGGCTACGCCAATCGACGTGACTCCCACGCAGATCAGGGGGCTCCCCACCCCGACCGCGAGCATTGCCCTAGGAGACACGCACTCCTGTGCCGCCACCAAGGAGAAGAACGTGTTCTGCTGGGGGGCCAACCAGGTCGGTCAACTCGGAAATGGAAAACTCGACAACACCGCTGTTCCAGTGGCGGTTGTGCAGGCCGGGCACTAGCCGGCGGTTGGCGCCCACGAGGCCGCGACCCGGTTGGGTTCTCGGCAGGTCTTCAATGCGGCGGCGCGTCACGCGCTGTCGCTCGCGGGGCCTCGCCTACCGCGACTGGTCTGGCCCGAGGGCTCCGTCATCTCGAAATCGTGGGCCGATGAAGAGCGGGGGGGCGGGATCGTGCCAGGAGAACACCGTCGCGATGGCGTCAATGAGCCTGCCCTCGCTGACATATTGGGCCCCGGACTCAGCGTGGTGTTTGTGGGTACCGCGGTCGGGACCGCATCTGCCGAGCGAGGCCACTACTACGCGGGGAGGGGAAACCGGTTCTGGCAGCTACTTCACGAAGCAAAACTCACGCCCAGGCTCCTAGCACCGGAGGAGGATGCCTCCCTGTTTGACTTCGGGATCGGCATCACGGACCTAGTCAAGGGCGTTGCCCAGAGCCACGATCGCGGACTGGACTTCAGCGGGGCTGCGGGGGTGGCGGCTCACCTGGTGGCAGCCTGCCCACGCTGGGTGGCGTTCAACGGTTTGACCGCGGGGCGGGAGGCAGCACGCATACTCCGTTACGGCGGCTCCGTTGCTCTTGGCGAACAACCATGGACCCTCGGCACGAGCAGGGTCTTCGTGCTACCGAACAGCAGCGGTGCCTACGCGAGCATGCCGTACGCCGAAAAGTTGCGCTGGTGGACGGCCTTGGCGGCCCTGGTGGCAGTTTGAGACGCGGCTGTGGCCGCGATGCCGCGGAGTGGCTGACCCTGCGCCCATGGCGCCGAGCCCCGACGATGATTCAGAGGGAGGGCACATTCTCAAGCCGCTTCTTGGCTGCCTGGGTTGCAGCGCGGAAGCGTGAGAAGGTGTCAACAAACCATTGGGCCATGGCGGGGTATTGGCTGTGGTCGAAAATGTCCCATCCGGGGTCCGACGTGACTTGGATCCGGCAGCTTTTGCGCTCAGGGAGGGGGAGGAACTCGAGGCTGCCGCCGAAGTCGTTCTCGATCTGGGAGCGTTGTGTGCTGTAGTCGCTGAACTGGCGTGCGTTGAGTTCGGCGTCGGCGGATCCGAAGTAAAGTTCGACGCGGAGTACCCCATCCGCGTATACGAAGTGGTACCAAGCGGACGACATGCCGAAGGGCAGGGTCATCCAGTTGACCGGCTGGGCCGCCCGGGCGCGTGTCCACGAGCGGTCCTTGGTAGTTACCGTTTGCAACACGGTCGCCCAAAGAGCCTCGTACGCGAGAGAGCGCCCAGTGGCGCTGGAAGCTTCTTTCGCTCCCTGGACTCGTTTGGTCCAGTCGTTGGGTTTGACCACCAAGCGGAATTGGGGCGCAGGGGTGGACTCGCCGATGCGGACGGCGGCTATCTCGACACCGAAGAAGCGGATCTCCTCGATCGTGTTCTCGTTGAGCCAGTCCAAGGCGGCGCGGTGCTCGTCGCGGAAAGACGCTGCGCACCACACTATGGTCTTGGCCTTGGTGCCGCCGGCATACGTAAGCAACTGGCCTAGGTGCGTATGGTCAGTCTGTTCGAGTTGGTCCTCGATGATGACCTGCTCCCCGGTCTGCATGTCTCTGCCGATCAGGTCGAGCGCGAACCCACCGACTCGGTACTCCGCCTCGTCCAGCTCGAGGTCCACTCCGAGGACGTCGGCGAGCACGTCGGCGTTCTGGAGCAGCCACTGAGTGAACTGGTGGGCTTCGTGCTTCCACACCTCACGCAGCGGTACGACCGTCAAGCGCCCGAGCGCCGGAAGTTCACTCACCGTCGTAGCCTAGCCCGGACGAGGGTGCCTAGTCGCCGGTCTCCCCAACCCTGAGCGAGCGACCAGAGTCGTCGCTGCCCCCCCGTGACGACTACTTTGCACAGTCGCCCGCCGCCCGCCGATCTGCGCAGAGTAGTCCCGCTGATCGCGTGCAGACTTGGTCGCATCTCGACATCGGGTCGGCTGAATGACCGTGAAAAGGTCAGGTTGTGCGTGATATTTCGTGCACAACCTGACCTTTCGGCGTCAGCCAACCCATCGACCGGTTCGGCGTGAACTCCGCCCACTGCGTCAACCCGTCGGTGAGACTGGTTGTCAGGGCGCGCCGTGCCGGGCGTCCACCCCGACGATGCCTGAGGTGACGATGACGACGCCGACGTTCACCACCGAATCCGAACGCCACGTCTGGCAGACGTTGACCGATGCGATGCCGCCCGACTGGCAGGTCGTCGCCAACGTGCGCCTCATGACGGAGCGGCGCGACCACGAGGTCGATCTCGTCGTCCTCATCCCAGACGCGGGCATCGTCGTTGCCGAAGTCAAGGGCGGCAGCGTCTACTACGAGGACGGTGGCTGGTGGCTCACCTCCGGTGGGCAGACACGCAGCATCGATCCCATGGGCCAGGTCACCGACGGCCTCTACGAACTGCGGCGCTATGTCGAGGAGGACCCGCGGTGGTCCGGCGGCCGCGTGCGCTGGACGAAGGCGCTCATCGCTCCGTACACCGACTTCGCCGACGACTTCGCCGCTCCTGAGAGCCCGCGCTGGGCCGTCCACGGCCGCCGAGACATGGACGACCTCCCCGCTCGGCTCGAAGCAGCCGCGCGCAAGGGCGACCTGGCCGTGCCGAGCGCGGCGCAGTGTGACCTCCTCCGCGAGATCCTCGCGGGACGCAGCCTTCCCGTGCGTGACGTCGTCGCCCTCGCCGCCGAACACGAAGCGCGCGCCGAACGACTCACCGCCGAGCAGGCCACTCTGCTCAAGGTGACGCGCCTGCTCAACCGCGTCGAAGTTCGGGGTGGTGCCGGTAGTGGCAAGACCGTGCTCGCCCTCGCCCAGGCGCGCGAACTTGCTCGCGGCAGTGCGGAATCGCCCGCGCAGCGCGTCGCCCTCGTCTGTTACTCGATCGGCCTCGCCGCCCACTTCAAGCGGCTCACTGAGACCTGGCCGCGACGCCAGCGTCCCGCGTTCGTCGGCACCTTCGAGGAGCTGGGACGCTACTGCGGCATCGACGAGTTCGGCGCTCGCGACAACCCCGACTTCTGGGAGCGCGAGCTGCCGGAACAGATCGCCGCAAAGGCCGCCGAGTTGCCCGACGGTAAGAGGTTCGACTCCTTCGTCGTCGACGAGGCGCAGGACTTCGCCGACCTGTGGTGGCAGCCCGTCGTCGCGCTCCTACGCGACCCCGACCAGGGCGGCCTCTACGTCTACTCCGACGAGAACCAGCGGGTCTTCGATCGCTTCGGTCGCCCGCCGATGGCGCTCGTGCCGCTCGTTCTCGACCGCAACCTACGCAACACCAAACAGATCGCCGAGGCGTTCCGTCCCCTCGCGCCGGCGCGCATGTACGCCGGCGGCGACTCCGGGCCCGACGTGGAACTCGTCCGGTGCACGTCGGACGAGGCGATCAATGCCGCGGACGACGTCGTCGACAGCCTCTTCGAGGACGGTTGGGAGGCGACCGACATCGCCTTGCTCACCACCGGTCGCCGCCACCCCGTCCAGGTCGAGCAACAGGAATCGCTCGGCCAGGAGGGGTATTGGCGTTCGTTCTGGGACGGCGACGACGTCTTCTACGGCCACGTGCTCGGCTGCAAGGGGCTCGAGCGTCGCGTCGTCATCCTGTGCGTCAACGAGAAGGTCGGCCAGGAACGCGCCCGCGAACGCCTTTACGTCGGCATGTCACGTGCAACGGAGCAGCTCATCGTCGTCGGCGACCCGGATGTCATTGCCGAGATCGGCGGCCCAGGCGTCGCGGCGCGGCTCGGGTGCGGCTGATTGATCGCGAAAGTGTCAGGTTGTGCGTGATATTTCGTGCACAACCTGACGTTTCCGCGTCACTCGCCGGTGGGATCGTCGGCCGCGTTCGTGTCTACTGGGTCGCGTGAGTTCAGCCGAAGAGCACGATTACGCCGCCAGCATCGCCCGCGCGCTCGAGTCGCAGGACGAGTCGCTGCGACTGCGCGCAGCCCTCGCGGCGGGCACCCACCCGCATCCGAGCCTCGTCGAGCCCCTCGTGCGCCGGTGCGGAGTCGAACCCGACTTCTTCGTCCGCGAGAACCTCTCCTGGGCGCTCACGCGCCTGCCGGCCGACGACGTCCTGCCGCGCCTGCAGCGTGAACTCACGTCGAAGAACCTCTTCGCGCGCACCCAGGCCGTCCACACCCTGTCGAAGATCGGCGACCGCCGTGCCTGGCCGTGGATCACCGCCGACCTCCTCCACGACCCCGACGACGACCTCGCCCGCACCGCCTGGCGCGCCGCGGCTGCCCTCGTGCCCGACGACGAGGTGAGCGCCCTCGCCGGCGAGCTCGTCAAGGAACTCGGCCGCGGTGACGACGGCGTCCGCATGGCCCTGAGCGTCGCGTTGCTCGGCCTCGGCGAGCCTGCCGTCACGCCCGTTCAAGCCGCCATGAAGAGCCCTGAGTCCGCCGTCGCGGAGCACGCCCGCGCCACGGAACTGATGCGCACGCGCCCCGACCTCGCCTTCGCCGGGGCCCTCGAGGAGGCCAAACGCATCATCGCCATGGGCGGCGCGACGGGCTGATTCACCCCTCGAGGCGCACACGCTCACCCAACGGGCTTATAACGATTCGCCCTTTCGGGCGTGTGAAGTGTGATCTGCGCCATGACGCCTGGTTCTCTGGTGAGAGTTCGTTTCTGCCTCATGATAGATCCCCATGGACACCACGTACAAAATCATCGCGCTGACGATCTATTTCGGCGCGATGCTGGCCATCGGCCTGTTCGCCTTCCGCCGCACCAACGACGGTGACGACTACATGCTCGGCGGCCGTCGCCTCGGGCCGTTCACCGCGGCCATGTCCGCCGGAGCCTCGGACATGTCCGGCTGGCTCCTCATGGGCCTGCCGGGCGCGCTCTACATGAGCGGCCTCGTCGAGTCGTGGATCGCCATCGGCCTGCTCATCGGTGCGGCCGTCAACTGGTTGTCCATCGCCCCGCGCCTTCGTGAGTACACGGCTCTGGCGAAGAACTCCATCACCATCCCGAGCTTCTTCGAGAATCGTGTGGACGACCGTAGCCGCGCCCTGCGCGTCGCCGCGGGCCTCGTCACGCTCGTTTTCTTCACGTTCTACGTGGCTTCCGGCATGGTCGCCGGCGGCACGTACTTCGAGTCGACGTTCGGTGGCAACTACATGCTCGGCATGTTCCTCGTCGCCGGCGTGACGCTCGCGTACACCCTGTTCGGCGGCTTCCTCGGCGCCACCTACACCGACATGGTGCAGGGCCTCATCATGCTCGCGTCGCTCATCCTCGTTCCGCTCATCGCGATGTTCGCTGTCGGGGGCCCGGGCGAGATGTTCGACACCGTCAGCCAGATCAAGCCCGAGTTCACCTCCCTGACGGCGTCCGCCACCTTCATCGGTGTCGTCTCGTCGCTCGCGTGGGGCCTCGGCTACTTCGGTCAGCCGCACATCATCGTGCGCTTCATGGCGCTGCGCAGCTCGAAGGACGCCAAGGTCGGCACCGTCATCGGTATCGGCTGGATGCTCCTGTGCGTCCTCGGCGCGATCTTCACGGCGCTCGCGGGCCTCGCATACTTCCAGAAGCACAAGGACGCGCACCTCACCGACACGAAGAAGGGTGAGACCGTCTTCCTCGACCTCGCCCAGCAGGTGTTCCACCCGGCCGTCGCGGGCTTCCTGCTCGCCGCCGTGCTCGCCGCCATCATGTCGACGATCTCGAGCCAGCTCGTCGTCACGAGTTCCGCGCTCGTCGAGGACCTTGCCGGCATCCGTCAGAGCCGTCCGATGACGGCGAACCAGCAGCTGTGGGCCGGTCGCGCCGGCGTCGGCATCGTTGCCGTCGTCGCGATGCTGCTCGCGATGCAGCGCAACGACTCGATCCTCGAGCTCGTCGCGTTCGCGTGGGCCGGCTTCGGTTCGGCGTTCGGTCCTCTCGTTCTGCTGTCGCTGTTCTGGCGCCGCCTCAATCGTCAGGGCGCTCTCGCGGGCCTTGTGACGGGTGCGGTCGTCTCCTTCGTCTGGGGCAAGTTCGAGCTCGACACCAAGTGGGGCCTGTTCGGCGACCAGCACCTCTACGAGATGGTGCCGGGCTTCCTCCTCGGCCTGCTCGCGGCCATCGTCGTCTCGCTCGTGACGCCGGCGCCGTCCAAGGAGGTCACCGACACCTACGACGAGATGCTGCGTCTGCACCGCTCGCCGCGTACGGACGAGGAACTGGCCGCCAAGGCCTGACCCGTTCCGTTACGAATCGATCGGCGCGCAACCTGCATCGGGTTGCGCGCCGATCGGCGTCAACGGGGATGTCGGAGTCAGCCGGTAGGTTGCTCGCATGAGTGACATCTGGAGTCGTGTCCATGACGAGCGTCGGGCGCTCATCGCCGACCTCGCGGGTCTGCCCTCGCAGGCCTGGGAGCAGCCGTCGCTCGCGGCCGGGTGGACGATCCACGACGTGGCGGCTCACCTCGTCGACAATGCGAGGACGACCCCGCTGCGGCTGGTCGTCGCCATGGCCAAGGCGCGGTTCGACTTCGACCGGCAGAACGCGAACGGCGTCGCTGCTGCGAAGGGTTCGTCGCCGGAGGAGACGCTCCAGAGGTTGCGTGACGTCGCCTCCCGGCGTTCCGGACCGCCCGCGCCGAAGGCGAGCCGCCTCGTCGAGGAGATCGCGCACGGAGAGGACATCCGACGCCCTTTGGGTATCGAGCGTGACTATCCCGTCGCGTCCGTTCTCGACGCGCTGGACTATCAACTGCATACCCCGCAGCGCTTCGACGGGGCCAAGGAGTTGTTGGGTGACGTTCGGCCCGTCGCCACGGACGCAGACTTCTCCGCTGGCGACGGGCCGGTCGTCGAAGGCTCTGCGCTCGACCTGCTCATGGTGGCGACGGGCCGGGCACCTCGCACGGAGGGGTTGAGTGGTGCGGGTGTTGCGCGCCTCGTGGAGTTGGGCCGCGCGACAGCCTGACGAAGGCGAAGGGGCATCATGCCAAACGCCAACCAATATTGCTAATCGGCTGGGGTTCTGCCGCCGAGCTTGGCATGGTGGAACGCGAGCACGAACTTTCACCGGCCCTGCCAGCGCGCCGAAGCGGCTTGCGCGAGAGCTTGATTTCCTGCGGGGCTGACGACCCGAGGAGGAATGAATGTTCACGCGCTCCATGGAAGAAGTCGAAGCCGTCGAGTGGGGAAGTGGCACGAGCCACCGCCTCGTCACCGAGGACGACAAGATGGGCTACGCGATCGCCCGCACCCTCGTGCGTGCAGGCACCGAGTCGAAGCTCGAGTACCGCAACCACCTCGAATCCTGTTACTGCATCTCGGGTTCGGGCAACGTCGAGGACACGAACGGCAACGTCTACGAGATCACGCCGGGCACGGTCTACATCCTCGACAACCACGACCCGCACTACCTGCGGGCCTCCGAGCACGAGGACATGGAACTGCTCAGCATCTTCAACCCGCCGATCACCGGCAACGAGAAGCACACGCTCAGCCCTGACGGGTTCAGCTCCTACTGATCGGAGCCAGCGGACGTCGGACTCGGCGTTCGCTGACGAGGGCGAGCACCTCACCGACGCGCAGCCGCGCGGGTGCGGTGCTCGTTCTCGTTCGGCGTCAGCGAACTTCCCAGGGCTCGACGTCGCCGGGCACGACGTCGAACAGCGGGTGCGGTTTTGGGCGCGCGGTGACGACGACCGCCTCGAACCACTCCGGGTCGCGAGTCTCGACCTTCGCGCGCAGGTGCTGCCACTCGTAGTCGAGTTGGCCAGCGGTGACGCTCAGGCGGAGGCCCTCATCGGCGGGGCGTGACACGCGGGAACGGTCGAACGAATAGCCGCGGGCATCGGCGTCGTCGGCGAGGGCGTGCAGGTAGGTCGCGATGGCGACGAGCGGGTCGTCGGTCGCCCGAAACCGTTGCAGCTGCGGGTGATGCGTGTATCCGCGCGTTCCACCGGCGAGCACCTTCTGCGCGAGCAGCGCCTCGCGCCAACCGGCCACGAGCGCGCGACGATCGAGCTGGGAGGGGTGCAGGCTCCACAGGCGCACGGCTACTCCTGCCGCCAGGTGAGCCGCGGCGACGCGGGCGTCACAGCCAGTCCTTGCGCTTGAACATGAGCCACATGACGGTCGAAACGGTCGCCATGAGCAGCAGCGCGAACGGGTAGCCGAAGAACCAATGGAGTTCTGGCATCTTGTCGAAGTTCATGCCGTAGATGCCGGCGACGATCGTCGGTGCGAAGAGGATGGCGGCCCATGACGAGGCCTTCTTCACTTCGTCGGCCTGCGTGTTGGCCACCTCGGCGAGCCGCTTCATGTCGTCGTTCTGCACCTGCGCGACGAGGATCGCGTTGAGCTGCAGGATCTCCGAGAGCGATTGGCGGAAGCCGTCGGAACGTTCGATGACGCTCGTGACGTGGTCGTGGACGTCACGCATGAGCGCGATGATCTCGGGGTCGGTGCCGTACTGCTCTGCGCCGCGCTCGAGGCCGGCAAGCACGCGGTGCAGCGGCTTCACGGCGCGCTGCAGCTCCATGACCTCCTGCGAGAGCTCATAGATGCGGCGCGACACGTTGGGATCGGACTCGAAAACCTGCGTCTCGATCTCGTCGATGTCGTTCTCGAGCCCGGAGAGCACCGGCGCGTAACCGTCGACGACGAAGTCGAGCAGGCCGTAGAGAATCGCCTGCGGGCCGGCCGCGAGAAGGTGCCGGTTCTTCTCGAAGCGCTGACGCACGGCACCGAGCTCGGGCTGCGCGGTGTGGCGGACGGTGATGACGAAGTCGGGCCCGATGAAGGCGTGCACCTCGCCGAACTTCACGGTTTCCGACGTGTCGTCGTAGGTGGCGGGGCGCAGGACGACGAAGAGGGCGCCGCCGTAGCGTTCCGCCTTCGGCCGCTGGTGCGCGACGATCGCGTCCTCGACGGCGAGAGGGTGCAGGTCGAAGATCTCCGCGACGGTCTGGACCTGGCGTGCGGTGGGGTGCGTCATGCCGATCCAGGCGACGGGGTTGCCGCGCCGGTCGGGCTTGCGCAGATGCTCGAAGGTCTCGCGGATCGAGGCCGGCTCCGCGAGCGTGTAGCCGTCGTCGTAGATGGTGCTCTGCACGATCGTCGACTCAGGCGGACGCTCGTCCTCGTCACGTACGGGTTCGAAGGGCGTGTTGTCGCGTTCGGTGCGCAGGGGCGTGCCGGTCTGCTCCGTGCGCAGGACGGCGAGCGGCCCCGCGGTGATCGGCTTTCCTCGCCAAGTGGGCATGAGGTGAATCGTAGTGCGCGCCCAACGTTCGAGTTCTCGGCGCTGCGCGTCGTCGGTGGCGCGGAAGGCGGGGTGGGTACCCTCGGCGCAATCGGAACTACGCGAGGAGTGGGTGTGGGTCAGGTCGTTGATTTCGTCGAGGTGTCGACCGAGGGGCTCGAGTCGTCGCCCGCCGCCGAGGCACTCGCGGGGCTGCGCGCCAACGAGGCGCGCTACTTCAACACGAAGTACAAGACGACGTTCGTCGTCGAGAAGGCTTCGGACGCAACAGAACTGCTGGAATGGGTGACGCGCATCCTCAAGGAGGAGCGCGACATCGTCATCGCGTCGCCCGCGCTCGAGGTGAGTGAGAACGACGTCGACGGCATCACGTGGGTGCACGTGTTCTACGAGTCGGGTCTGTCGATCAACGTGCTCTACACGCGTGAGGACGGCGGAAAGCGCGCCGTCGGGTTCAAGCTCAGCCAGGGCATGGAGGTGCCCGAGGAGCTCTCGAGCTTCAAGTTCGCGCGCCAGAAGTCGAAGCTGGCCGGCGAGATCCGCGGGTCGTACTTCGTCATCAAGGGCGAGTACTGATCCCAGCTGTCTACGTTTGCTGCGGTTGGTGACGTTCCGCCGTCACCAACCGCAGC
>NZ_JAGTHU010000024.1:0-35368 GCF_019895135.1 Dermacoccus sp. Tok2021 | reverse complement strand
CCCCCCCCCCCCCCCCCCCCGCCCCCCCCCCCCCGCGGGGGGGGGGCGGGGGGGCGCCCCCCCCCCCCCCCCCCCCCCCCCCCCCCGTCACCATGTACCCTGCGCGGGCTCGCCGACCGGCGTGACTAGGGTGAAGGACATGCCCGAGCTCGTTCCGTTCCCCGTCGACCGCGCCGACATCACCGGCTACTACGAGGCCCTCGCCGCCGCCCTCGATGGCGCGGGACCGGCGCTCGCGCCGTACGAGGCAGGCGCCCCGGCACCCGAGTTCGACGCCGCCGCACTCGCCGCCGCACCGGACGACCTCGCCCTCGTCGTCGCGACGAGCGGCTCCACCGGTACCCCCAAACGCGCGATGCTGACGCGCGGCGCTCTCGTCGCGAGTGCTACCGCCACCCACGACCGCATCGGCGCCGGCACGTGGCTTCTGCCACTGCCGCCCCACCACATCGCCGGCACCCAGGTGATCGTCCGCTCCATCGTCTCCGGCACGACGCCCACCGTCCTCGACGCCTGGGGCCTCGAGGGCTTTACGAAGGCGACCGGCCTCGTCGCCCGAAACGCTCCCCCGTTCTCGCCGATCCACACGAGCCTCGTGCCCACTCAGTTGCGCGACCTGCTCGACGGTGACGACGAAACACACACGCGCGCCCTCGCCGCGGCCCGGCGGTACCGCAGCATCCTCGTCGGCGGCTCGGCCACACCCCGCGCCTTGCTGGAGCGGGCCCGTGAGGGGGGCCTCTCCGTCGTCACGACGTACGGCTCGAGCGAGACCTCCGGCGGTTGCGTCTACGACGGCACCCCGCTGGACGGCGTCGGCGTACGCGTCATCGAGCCCGACGACGACGGTGTCGGTCGCATCGCCCTCACGGGCCCGATGCTCGCCGCCGGCTATCTCGGCGACCCCGAGCGCACCGCCGTCACGTTCGTCGACGAGGCCGGCGCACATCACTTCCTCACCGACGACCTCGGCAGCTTCGACGGCACCCTCGCCATCACCGGACGCATCGACGACGTCATCACGACCGGTGGCTACAAGGTGAGCCCGCGCGTCGTCGAGGAAGCCGTCCAACGCGTGCCCGGAGTACGCGACGCTGTGGTTGTCGCCCGCCCGCACGAGCGTTGGGGCCAGACCGTCGCTGTGGCAATCGTCACGGACGCGGCCGTCGATGCAACCGAGGAACTCTCCGAACGTCTGCTCATCGAGTGCCGAAGGTTGTTGCCGCCGTACGCGGTTCCACGATTGGTCCGCTACGAGGAGGCCCTGCCGCTGACGGGCGTGGGCAAGCCGGATCGCGCGTTCGTCGCTCGCCATGACCAGTGGCAGAATTTGCGCTAGCACTTCTGCTTCCTTGCCGATCCGACGGAGAAAAAGACACCGATGGCCACGCTCAACCAATGGGTCGAAGGCGCACGCCCCCGCACCCTGCCCGCCGCCGTTGCACCGGTCGCCGTGGGCACCGGCGCCGCGTACGCGCTGGACCGGGGCAACGCCGGCTTCGCGCTGCTCGCGCTATTCGTGGCGCTCTTCCTCCAGATCGGCGTCAACTACGCCAACGACTACTCCGACGGCATCCGCGGCACCGACGAGGACCGTGTGGGGCCCGTTCGACTCGTCGGTCAGGGCCTCGCGAACCCGTCCAACGTGAAGCTCGCCGCGTTCGCCAGTTTCTTCGTGGCCGCCTTCGTCGGGCTCGCGCTCATCACGCTGGCCAACACCCCATGGCTGCTGCTCGTCGGGGTTGCCGCGATCATCGCCGCGTGGAAGTACACCGGCGGTAAGAACCCGTACGGCTACCAGGGCCTCGGCGAGGTCTTCGTGTTCATCTTCTTCGGCCTCGTCGCAGTGCTCGGCACCACGTACACCCAGGCCAAGGAGATCTCCGTTCCGGCGATCGCCGGCGCTGTCGGCGTCGGTGCCATCGCCTGCGCGATCCTCGTGACGAACAACCTGCGCGACATCCCCTCGGACTCCGAGGTCGGTAAGAACACCCTCGCCGTCCGGCTCGGCGACCGCGCGACACGCATCTTCTACACCGTCCTGGTGGCTGTCGCGGCCCTCGCCGTCGGCGTCTGCGCCGTCTACCACCTGCCCGCAGCCGCCGGTTTCGTGTCCCTCGTCCTCGCGGTGCCGCCACTGCGTCGTGTTCTCGGCGGGGCCACGGGCCGCGACCTCGTACCCGCCCTCGCCGGCACCGGACGTTTCCAGCTCGCCTACGGCATCCTGCTCGGCGGGGGTCTCCTCGCCGCGCACTTCATGAACTGACCACGGTCACCGATGACGATCGGGCCGGGCACCTCAATGGAGAGTGCCCGGCCCGATCGTCATCCGCGGACTTCACGCGTCAGAGCTGCGCCCCAACTGCACGAGCTGCGGCGTGGACGACTTCGAGTGCTCACCCGAGCAGCAGCCGTCTGCGCAGGCATCGACACGCTCGGGTCCGGTGGCAACGTTGCCGGAGCAGCAGTCGTCGACCGTGGGGGTTGCCGAGCAAGGGGTACCTGAGTTCCCAACGGCACAGCAGCCTTCCCCGTGCCATGCCTGCCAACCCTCCCGGGCGGCGACCGCAGCCAGGGCGAGGGCCGCGATCGGATCGGCCCACCACCATCCGAACAGTGCATTGAGCCCGGGTCCCACGAGGAGCACGACCGACAGATACGTGCACAGCAGCGTCTGTGTCGAATCGGCGACAACCGATCCCGAACCGAGCTCTCGACCCGTGGATCGCTGGGCGTAAGACAGGAACGGCATGATCACGACGCTCAACGCCGCGAGTAGCATGCCGACCCACGAGACATCCGGCGCCTCCCGCCGCACGAGCGCCGAGATGGCTTCGTAGCCGACGAACAGCGCCAACGCAGCAAACCCGAAGGCCATCGCCTTCTGCGCGGTCTGCTCCCTGGACTCTGGCATGGCATGACGGAACTGCCACAGGATGATGAGGCCGCTTGACACTTCGATGATCGAGTCGAGACCGAAACCGACAAGACCCACCGAGCCCGCAATCTTGCCGGCGGAAATGGCAATGAACGCTTCGACGGTGTTGTAGAGCACCGTCGCGAGCGCAAGCCACTGCGCCCGGCGCCCGAGGGCGGCCCGACGTTCAGCAGTCAATGTCGTCACCAATCCGCCCCTTCACAGTTCTCGACGCCGGTCTCCACCTGGAGCGTCGCGTGGGCAATGCTGAACTTCGTTCGCAGCAGGTCGCTCGCTTCTCGCAGGGCTACGCCGTCGCGGGCACCCGTTGGGGAGGCGACGACGTGAGCTGTAGCGACATTCATTCCGCTCGTGAGCTGCCACACGTGCAGGTCGTGCACGTCCTCGACCGACCCGAGGGCTTCGAGCGCCTCGAGGATCTCGCGCGGCTCGACGTCGGCAGGAGCGTGCTGGCCCAGCACAGCGAGCACCTCACGCCCGAGCATCACCGCGCGTACGGCAACGAAGGCCGCTATGGCGAGGGCGATTCCTGTGTCCCACCACGTTGCGCCGGTGAATCGAACGAGAAGTGCGGCGGCGATGACCCCGACGGAGCCCAGGCTGTCCGCGAGAACCTCGAGGTAGGCGCCGCGCACGTTCAGGCTCTCGCTCGCCCCGGCGCGCAACAGCGCGATGCTGATGAGGTTGATGACCAGCCCGATCGCACCGACGACGAGCATGACGCCCGAAGCCGGCTCGCCCGGGGACCCGAAACGTCCGATCGCCTCCACCGCGATGTAGATCGACACGCCAAGCATGACGAGCACTGCGAACCCGGAGGCGAAGACCTCAGCGCGGTAGGAGCCGAACGTGCGGCGGCCTGTCGTGTCCTTCCGTGTCGCGATGCGTGTGGCGACGAGCGCCGCACCCAACGTCACGACGTCGGCGGCCATGTGGCCGGCGTCGCTGATCAGAGCCAGTGAGTCCGAGAGCAGACCTGCGACGAGTTCGACGACGAAAAACGCGAGAACGAGGCCGAACGAGACCGCCAGGCGCCACCGATGACGCCCTGCGGCCGAAGTGCCTTCAGCGGCCGTGGGGCCGTGCGAGTGACCGTGCCCCATCTCAGGACTTACTCGTGTCGTGATCGATGTGCGCCCGCGTCACGTCGAGCAACATGCGCACGTGGCCGTCCGAAAGGCGGTAGAAGACGTTTCGGCCCGCTCGACGACCGATGACAACCCCGGACGACCTCATCAGACGTAAAGCCTGTGAGACAGTCGTTTCCGTCACCCCGGTCGCCTCCGCGAGATCACAGACGCAGAGCTCCCCCGCGTCGAGCAGTGTGTAGAGCAGACGGGTTCGAGTGGGATCGCCAAGCAGCTTGAAGACGCTGCTGATCTCCTCGATCACCTCGAGCGGCGGCAATGCCTCCATCGCCAAAGCGACCTTGTCGGGGCAGTCGGCCCCCGGCGCACAAGCATCGAGCGCTTCGACATTCGACGACACGAGCAACTCCTTAACATCTGATCAATTGAACAGATGTTAGCGTAATCCCACTGTCGCCCGCCGTACAAGGATGAGCATGAAGAAGCCCGCCCTCGCCGCCGCACTTGTCGTCGCGATCGTTGCCGCCGTCATCGTCGCAGTGATATTCCTCAACAGGACCCCAGAACCGAAGCCGACGCCGTCCGCATCCGGGGACACGGCCGTGTCCAACCTCGCCGCCCCTGACAGCCACCGGCTGCAAAAGGCACCCGACGGCTCACCGGTCCTCGTCGAATTCCTCGACTTCGAATGCGAGGCGTGCCGCGCCGCATACCCGTTCGTCGAGGAACTCCGCAAGGACTACAAGGGCAAGGTCACCTTCGTCATCCGCTACTTCCCGCTGCCGGGCCACAAGAACTCCATGACCGCCGCGCTCGCTGTGGAGGCCGCGGCACAGCAGGGCAAACTCCAGCAGATGTACTCCACGATGTACGAACGTCAGACACAGTGGGGCGAGAAGCAGACATCCCAAGCCTCCGTGTTCCGAGGCTACGCGCAAGAACTTGGCCTCGACATGGCCGCCTACGACAGGGCCGTGGCGTCCCCCGCCACCAAGGCCCGCGTCGAGAAGGACTACAAAGCCGGCCTGGAAGCGGGCGTCGAAGGCACCCCGACGTTCTTCCTCGACGGCGAAAAGGTCACCGTCGACTCCATGGAGGCTTTCCGTTCCCTCATCGATGAAGCGGTGAAGTGAGCAGCTCCGCGGGCGAGCGGCGGCAGAGCATCGCCCTCGTCGGCCTGTCTGCCGTCGGCCTCGTCTGCTCCGTCATTCTCCTGATGGAAAAGCTCGCACTGCTGGCCGATCCGGAGCACGTCCCGAGTTGCAGCATCAATCCCGTCGTCGCCTGCGGCTCGGTCATCACCTCGTGGCAGGCAAGTGTCGTGGCAGACCTGCCGAACCCTGTACTGGGGATCGTGGGTTTCAGCATCGTGATGACCGCCGGCGCCCTGGGCGCGGGCGGCCTCCACTTCAGCCGCTGGGTTTGGGTCGGCTTGCTCGCCGGCGTCCTCGTGGGGTTTGCCTTCGTCCACTGGCTCATCTGGCAGAGCCTCACCGTGATCGGGGCGCTCTGCCCCTACTGCATGGTGGTGTGGGTCGTCATGCTCGCGTTGGTCACCGTCGCAGTTCGGGCCGGCGCCTCGGAAGGCGCGGTACCCGCGGCGGTCAGCCGCTGGGCACCCAGCGCAGCTGTCATGTGGCTCGCACTCCTCGTGCTCGCCATCTTCCTACGATTCCAGGACTACTGGCTGACCCTGGTGTGACGGGTGGATGAGTCCGACGAACTACTCGTCGTTGTCCTCGGCCTCGCGCAGTTCCTTGGAGCGCTCGCGGCGACGCTCGACGTGGCTCTCCACGACGTCGACCGTCTCCTGACGGAAATGGTTGAGCGCGAAGAAGCTGATGACCGTCGAGGCGATGGCCGCCACGATGAGCAGCAGGAAACCACGGAGCCCTACGAGCCAGCCGACGCTGAGGCAGCCGAAGAAGACGAGGAGGCGCAGGACGGTGTAGCGCGCGACAGGTGCCATGGATCAGAGCCCCGAGTAGGAGTGCTGGCCGACGAAGTACACGTTGACGACGCCGTAGTTGATGAGGATGCAGGCGAAGCCGATGATGACGACGACGGCGGCCCTGCGACCGCTCCACCCGACCGTCACGCGGCTGTGCAGGTAGGCCGCGTACACGATGAAGATGACGAGGGACCACACTTCCTTCGGGTCCCAGTTCCAGTAGGTGCCCCAGGCCTCCTGGGCCCAGATGGCGCCGGCGAGGATCGTGAACATCCACAGCGGGAACGCGATGATGTGCACGCCGTACGCGAGACGGTCGAGGGTCTTGGAATCCGGCAGGGCCTTGAGGAAGCCGCCCGTCTTGCCCTTCTCCTCACGGTTGAGCTGCGCGAGGTAGAGGCAGGTGATGACGAAGCCGATGGTGAACAGACCGATCGACAGCGTTGCCACCGTCACGTGGATCGACAGCCAGTACGACTGCAGCGACGGCATGAGCTTGCTCGCCTCGGTGTAGTACACGAGGGCCGCGAGCATGATGAAGAGGACGGCGGGGAGCGTGACGAACGCACCGAGCCAGCGCACGTCCTTGCGTAGGCTCCAGCCGAGGAAGCACACGAGCAGGAATGCGGTGCCGACGAGGTCGAACTCGTACATGTTGCCCAGCGGCGGGCGACCGACGGCGAATCCGCGCAGCGCGATGCCGAGGACGAGCGCCGCCGTTCCGAGCCACGTCAGGGCCATGCCCGTGCCGGCCCACTTGCGCGGCGCCGGGTCGGCAGGAAGATCGCTCCCGCCGTCGCCGTCGAGGTCACGCTTGGAGGAGTGGGTCTCGGTGCGCTCGAGGACGGCCGTGGCGCCGCCCGCCGACTTCTCACGGCTCGAGGTCGTGGATGCGCCCTCAGCGGCGTCCTCGTCCCCGGTGTGGGCAGCGGCTTCGCCGGTACGCTCCTTGCGGCCCGGGGTCTGTGCCAGGTCGACACAGAACGCCAGCATGGCCAACGTCAGGACGAGCCCGGAGGCGTAGACGGCGTACGTCGAGTTCTGGGCGAGGGCGCTGTTGGCCTCGTCGATGAGGGCGAAAGCGGACATCATGCCTTACCTGTCGTTCCGGTCGTGACGGCGCGAGCCTGGATGCGTTCGAAGATTTCGTCGACCGCGAGAGCGAGCCTGGGGTCCTCGCCCTTGGCGAGGCCACCGATCTCCACCACTGTACGCGGGGCGCCCGAACCGTCTGCGTCCGAGGCCGGGCGCACCCGGACGAAGACGCGGCGGCGGCGAATCATGAGCGACAGCACGAGGCCTGCGAGGGCCGTGACGGAGAAGATGAGAGCGGGCAGCTTGCCCGGGTCGTGCCGGATCGAGAGACCCGCCCAACGCGGCACCGACTCGAAGGTGACCGAACCCATGTTGTTCGGCAGCTTCACCGTCTGACCGAGTGCGATCTGCAGACGAAGGGGCTGGCCCTTCTCGTCCTTGACCTGCGTCATCTTCTCGGTGTCGAGGCTGAAGACCGACTGCGGGCGGCCGTTCGGGTAGAGGTCACCCTTGTAGACGCCGAGGTAGAGCGCGGGAGCCTTCGCGTCCGGGAAGGCCGAGCTCGGGCCCTTGTTCGGGTCGACGTAGGCCGTGGGCAGGAAGAAGCCGAACAGACCCACCTGGTCCGGCGAGGCGCCGGGGATCTTGAACGCGCCCGTCGACTTGTACTGGTTGTCGACGGCGAGGAACGGCGTCGACTGGTCGTACAGGACGTTGCCCTTTGCGTCCTTGTACGTGATCTTCGGCGCGTAGCCGTTACCCAGGAGGTAGACCTCGCCGCCGCCGACCTTGAGCGGGTGGTTGACGCGGATCTGGTCCTGCTGCCACTTCGCCTCCGGCGACTCCTTGAAGTGGACGTCCGCGGTGAAGTCACGCGGCTGCCCCCACTGCGGGCTCGTGGGGTCGACCTTGTCCTCGAAGGTGACCTTGAGGCTGTCCATCTTCAGCGACCAGTCGGGCAGATCCTCTTCGAGGTCGACCCAGGGGCCGAGCTTGAGGGTGTCGTAGCGGGTCATCGTCGAGGTGAACCCACTCTTGTCGGGCACGATGACGTCGCCGCGCCAACCCCACACGTGGCCACCGGCAACGGCGACGATGATGCCGACAAGGCTGAGGTGGAACAGCAGGTTGCCGGTCTCACGCAGCATGCCGCCCTCGGAGGCAACCTCGAGGTCGCCCGTGTCCTTGCGGATCTTGAAGCGCTTGCGTCGGAGAACCTCGCGCGCGGCCTGCGCGACGGCCTCGGGGCTGGCGTCGAGCGTCTCATTGCGGTGAGCCGGCAGGCGCTTGATGTTGCGCGGCATCTTCGGCGGCCCGGAACGCATCGCCTTCCAGTGCACCTTGGTGCGCGGGATGATGCAGCCGATGAGCGAGACGGCGAGCAACAGGTAGATCGCGGCGAACCACGGCGTGCTGTAGACGTTGAACATCCCGAGGCGATCGAGCCACGGGAACAGGTCGGGGTGGTCCTGCTCGTACTGGGTGACGCGGGTGGCGTCGATCGAGCGCTGCGGGAAGATCGAGCCCGGCACGGCCGCGATGGCCACGAGCAGCAGCAGGAATAGCGCCGTGCGCATCGTCGTCAGCTGGCGCCAGAACCAGCGCAGCATGCCGAGGACACCGATGCTCGCGCCGGCCTTGCCCGACGTGCCGGACTTGCCACCGGCCTTCGCGCCGCCTCGCGGCGACTTCTTGGCGGCTGCGCCCTTCGCTGCGTCGTCGCTGGTCTCGGGCCCGTTGTTGCCCGGGGCCTTCTTGGCTGCCACTAGATCACCGTTTCGAACTGGTTGACGAGGTTGGACTGGACGAGGGCCATGAGTTCCTCCCACAGCCCGCTCACCATGAGCAGGCCCATGGCGATCATGAGAGTGCCGCCGACGATCTGGATCGGACGGTGGTGGTCACGAAGCCACTTCGACGCCTTCTCGGCACGGCTCCACCCAGCGGCGATGAGGATGAACGGCAGGCCCATGCCGAGCGCGTAACAGACGGTGAGGAACAGAGCCCTCCCCTGGCTGTCCGCGTTGAGGGACGTATTGGCCGCCACCAGCGTGCCGAGAACCGGCGAGATGCAGGGAGCCATCCCGAGACCGAACGCGGCACCGAGCAACGGTGCCCCGACGAGGCCCGCGGCCGGGCGCCAGCGCACCGTGAAGCCTCGCTGGCCCACGACGCCCAGGAACATGAGCCCCATGAGGATGACGATGACGCCGCCGATGCGCGTGAGCAGGCTGCGGTGAGCGCCCACCGTGTCGTAGACGAGGCTGACGGCGGCCTGGATGCCGACGAAGACGACGGAGAATCCGAGCACGAACAGGCACGCGCCGAGCACGAGTCGGGTGCGTCGCTTCTCGTCCGTCAAGCCCGTGACGTAGGCGAGGAAGCCCGGCACGAGCGGCAGCACGCACGGCGACGCGAACGAGACGACCCCCGCGAGCGCAGCGAAGAAGATCGCGAGCGGCAACGCGCCGTTCGCGACGATCTGTTCGGGGGAACTCGTCAGGTGAGCGAGCGCCGCAACGCTGGAGCTCAAGCCTTCTCCGCGAGCACCTTGTCGACCATGTTCCGCACCGTGGTCTCGGTGGTGGAACCGGAGACGCGTGCCGCGATGCGCCCCTGCTTGTCGAGCACGAGCGTCGTCGGCGTTGCGACGACCTTGCGCTGCAGACCCTGCAGGTTCTGCCCGTCGTCGTTCTTCAGCGACGGGTAGGTGGCGCCCCACTTCTTGAGCGTGGACTTGGCGACGGCGTCGGAGTCACGCTGGTCAAGGCCCATGAACACGACGGGCTTGTTCGCGTTGTCGTAGTTCTTCCACGCCTTCTCGAGGTGCGGCGTCTCGGCCTGACACGGGCCGCACCACGCACCCCACACGTTGAGGACGACGACCTTGCCGCGCTCGGACTCCACGTTCCACTTCTTGCCGTCCAGCGTCTCGCCGGTGAGCTGCACGGGCTCGGCACGCTTGGCGGCCGCAAGTTCTTCGACGGAACCGTCACCGGCCACGTAGCCCTTGTTGTCGCCGGCTTGGGCCTGCTTGCTGATGCTGTCGTTCTGCTCGCTACCGCACGCACTCAGACCGAGGGTGACGGCAAGGGCGAGCGACGTCGCTGCGGTTGCCTTGAGCGATCGGGCACGGCGCGCCATCAGGCACCCACCGACTGCGTCGAGTTGGGCAGCAGACGACCCGCGGGTTCGGCGTACTGGACGCCGGTGATCTCGTCACCGGTGAACTCGATCGTCGTAACCGACGCCAGCGTGCACTCACGCGATCGCGGGTCGTGCCACAGGCGCTTGCCCTCGGCGAAGCGACGGGCCGTCCACACGGGCAGCTGGTGACTGACGACGGCGGCCTCGTGCCCGGCCGCGGCGTCACGTGCGTCGAGGATGGCGGTGTACATGCGCTCGGCGATCTCCTGGTACGGCTCGCCCCAGCTGGGCCGCAGCGGGTTGACGAGCTTCGGCCAGAAGCGGGGCTGGAGCAGTTGCTTGGGGTTCGATCCAACGGTCAGACCCTCGAAATCGTTCCCGGCCTCGATGACGCGCGGGTCGAGGACGACGGGCAGATCGAGCTTCTCCTCGAGCGGCGCGGCCGTCTCCTGCGCACGCTCGAGCGGCGAACTGACGAGGTAGGTGATGTCGCGCGGGGCGAGCCACTGGCTCGTCACTTCGGCCATCTCACGGCCGAGCTCGGAGAGGTGGTAGCCGTCGAGGCGCCCGTAGAGCACCTTCTTCGGGTTGAACACCTCGCCGTGACGCACGAGGTGCACCAGCGTCTTCGTCGTGGGGGTGGGGGCCTCGGTCGACGGGGAAAGCGGGACGTCGTTCGTCATGGTCAGAGTGTCGCAGCCGAGTCTGTGAAAGCGGCCGCGGCTCGCGCGGCGGCGGGCAGGGCGTCGATCACATGCGCGACGGCCTCGTCGTCGTGCGACGCGGAGACGAACCACGACTCGTAGGCCGACGGCGGCAGGTGGACGCCCTGGTCGAGCATCGCGTTGAAGAAGCGCGAGAAGGCCTCGGTGTCCTGGTCCTTCGCGTCGTCGTAGTTCGTGACCGCTCCGTCACGGAAGAAGATCGAGAACATCGAACTCGCCCACTGCACGGTGTGTGGCACCCCGGCCTTCGTCAGTTCGGCGGAGGCGGCGTCGGCGATGGCGTGCGCCGTGGAGTCGAGGTGGGCGTAGACCTCGTCGGTGCAGCCTTGCAGCGTGGCGAGGCCGGCGGCCGTGGCCACCGGGTTACCCGCCAGCGTGCCCGCCTGGTAGACGGGACCGTCGGGCGCCAGCATGCCCATGAGGTCGGCGCGACCACCGAAGGCGGCCGCGGGGAAGCCACCGCCCATGACCTTGCCGAAAGTGAACAGGTCGGGGGCGCTCTCACCCTGCTGGCCCTCGTGGCCGAACCAGCCGGCGGCGGAGCAGCGGAAGCCCGTCATCACCTCGTCGGAGACGAGCAGGGCGCCGTGCTTGGTCGTGATGTCGCGCAGCGCCTTCGTGAAACCGGCCGCGGGCGGCACCACGCCCATGTTGCCGGGCGACGCCTCGGTGATCACGGCGGCGATCTCGTCACCGTGCTCGGCGAAGGCGGCCTCGAGCGCGGAGCCGTCGTTGTAGGGCAGGACGATGGTCTCGCCGGCGCTCGACTTCGGCACACCGGCCGTGTCGGGCAGGGCGAAGGTGGCGACGCCGGAGCCGGCCGCGGCGAGCAGCGCGTCGACGTGGCCGTGGTAGCAGCCCGCGAACTTCACGATCTTGCTCCGGCCCGTGGCGCCGCGCGCGAGGCGGATGGCCGACATCGTGGCCTCGGTACCGGACGAGACAAGACGCACCTGCTCGACGGGCTCGACGCGGCGCACGATCTCGGTGGCGAGGGCGACCTCGTTCTCGCTCGGGGTGCCGAAGCTGAAACCGCGCGAGGCGGCGTCCTGAACGGCGGCCATGACGTCGGGGTGGGCGTGACCCAGGATCATCGGACCCCACGAGCAGATGAGGTCGACGGAGCGGTTGCCGTCGACGTCCGTGAGCCACGGCCCCTTCGCCTCGCGGATGAACCGCGGCGTGCCACCGACGGCACGGAAGGCGCGCACCGGCGAGTTCACCCCGCCGGGCGTCACCGTGCGCGCGTGGGCCAGGAGTTCTGCGGACTTCGAGGTGCTTCCACTCATGTTGTCCATTCTCCCACCGCCCCCTGACAACGCCCTTGGCGGGCCTCAGCCCCGCTCGCCACCGACTTCCTCGTGCACGCGGCGCATGCCGTCACCGACGATGCTCAGTTGGTCGCCATCCATGGTGTCGACGAAGTATCGACGCACGCTCGCGACGTGAACGGGGGCTGCGAGCAGGAGGGCGTCGTAGCCGCCGTCGGTGAGGACGAGTTCGACCCCGCGCGAATCGCTGGAACACGACTCCCGCGTCACCCACCCGCGTCGCTGCAGGCGCGTGGCGGTGTGCGTGATGCGGCTGCGGGACTGGACGACGAGGTCGGCGAGCGCCCCCATCCGCAGACGACGCCCCTCGGCCTCGGACAGCATCGAGAGGATCTCGTACTCGGCCAGCGACATGCCGTGGTCGAGGAGTTCGCGATCGAGCGCGAGGCTCAGCGCGCGCGATGCCCGCAGGTAGTGACGCCATGCCGTCTGCTCGTCCTCATCGAGCCAGCGCGTCTCTTTCGTCATCCTCCACCGTCCGTTTCGTGCTTCACCACCGTCGCGCGCCCCTACCGTCCGGTGTCCGACCGGAGGGTTGATTCACGCTTCGTTCAGTGTCAACGCTTTCGTGTGGACATCTTGTTTCCGTCCACGTTTCTTCAGTGTAGTTGAATGTTCAACTATCTGCATGTATCGTCATTTCAGTACCGACCACACATCGCAACGGAAGGACCACAACCATGGTTTCCCTCAACGACATCGCTCCCGGCACCTGGAACATCGACGCCGACCACACGGAGATCGGCTTCGTCGCGCGCCACCTCGCCGTCACCAAGGTGAAGGGTCGCTTCACGGACGTCAGCGTCAACGCGGAGGTCGCCGAGGACCGCAAGAACTCGACGCTCGAGTTCACCGTGCAGACGGCATCGGTCCAGACCCGTAACGCCGACCGCGACGGTCACCTCAAGAGCGCTGACTTCTTCGACGTCGAGCAGTACCCGACGATGACGTTCAATGCCACGAACATCGGCGACGACACCATCACGGGCGACCTGACGATCAAGGACGTGACGAAGCCCGTCACGTTCGACTACGAGTTCAACGGCATCTCCGACGACCCGTGGGGCGGCACCCGCGCCGGCTTCGAGGCCCAGGGCGAGATCAACCGCAAGGACTTCGGCCTCAGCTTCGACGCCGCAGCCCCCGGCGGCAACGCGCTCGTCTCCGACAAGATCAAGATCAACCTCGACCTCGAGTTCGCCAAGGCCTGATCACACCAGCCTTCACGAAGAGGCCGCGGTACCCGTTCGGGTACCGCGGCCTCTTCGTGAATCGCCCTTCCTCGCTCGCCCTTCATCGCGTGCCGTCGCGCCTCAGCCGAGAGCGCGGGAACCGCGAATGCGTTCGTAGATGAGGCTCGTCTCGGCGTGCACGACGCCGGGCAGCACCGCGAGGTGGTCGAGCACGATGTCGCGCAGGGCGTCGGGAGACTGCGTACAGACGTGGACGAGGAAGTCGTTCTCCCCCGTCACGTGGAAGGCCGCGAGGACGCCGGGCACATCGGCGACTGCGGCGCGGAAGCCGTCGATGTCGTCACGCGTGTGGCCCGTGAAGCGCAGCGCGATCATCGCCTCCAGCGGTAACTCGAGGGAGCCGAGATCGACGTCGGCGTGCACCCCGGCGATGACGCCTCGCTCACGCAGCACCCGAAGGCGACCGCTGCACGTCGACTCCGGAACGCCGACGCGCCGCGCCAATTCCGCGTTCGGCATCCGCCCGTCGTCGAGGAGCAGCTCGACGAGCCGACGATCGACGGCGTCAGGGCTCCACGCGGGGCCGAGTAACGGTCGTCGAACCTGCGAGTCGCCGGACGAACGAGCACTCGATTTCGCACCTTCCACGGGAGACTGACCCCTTTCGGAGGATTCGGCGAGATGTTGCCACTATTTCGCAGACTCCACGCGCTATGTGATGCGAAACACATCTCTTCACTCATGACGGACGCCGTCCACGCGGGCCGCGAAGACCTCGCCTAGCTCGGGGTGCACGTCGCAGGAATCGATCAGTCGACCACCTACCCCGTCACCGGCGTGACGCAGGGCGGTGACTCGTACGAGCAGATGGCAACCGGTGGTCGCCCGCGCCCCGGTGATTCGTACGTGTACCAGCGTCTGTGGAACCCGAACGTCGACCGCTTCGAGCGTGGGCTCGCCACGATGGAGGGCGCCGAGGAAGCCGTCGCGTTCTCGACCGGGATGGCGGCGATCAGTGCCGTCCTGCTCGCCTGCGTTGCGGCGGGCAAGCCTCACATCGTCGGTGTCCGCCCCCTCTACGGCGGCACGGACCACCTACTTGCCACCGGCCTGCTCGGCACCCGCGTGACGTTCACGACGCCCGATGCCGTGGCGGACGCGATCGAGGCAGACACGGGCCTTGTGCTCATCGAGTCGCCCGGCAACCCGACGATCGACCTCATCGACATCGCCGACGTGGCGCGCCAGGCGGGCGACGTGCCCGTCGCCGTCGACAACACGTTCGCCACACCGGTGCTGCAGCAGCCGCTGGCGCTCGGCGCAGCGATCAGTCTGCACTCGGCGACGAAGTACATCGGCGGCCACGGCGACCTGCTCGGCGGTGTCGTCGCGACGAGCACGGAGTGGGCCACGCGGCTGCGTCAGGTGCGTGCCATCACGGGTGGCCTGCTCGCGCCGACGTCCGCCTACCAGCTGCACCGCGGACTGCAGACCCTGCCCGTCCGGGTGCTGCAGCAGCAGGCCAACGCGCGACCGGTCGCGGCCTTCCTTGCCGAGCACGACCTCGTGGAGTGGGTGCGCTACCCCGGGCTTCCCGGGGGCGACCCCGACGGCATTGCCGCACGGCAGATGGCAGGCCCGGGCGCGATGATGGCGTTCGCGGTCAAGGGCGGCTTCGACGCCGCTGCCGTCGTGGCGGAGCACGTGCGCCTCGTCGTCAATGCGGTGTCTCTGGGCGGCGTGGACACGCTCATCCAGCACCCGGCGGCACTGACCCACCGACCGGTCGCGTCCGAGGCGAAGCCCGGCGAGGACGTCCTGCGCCTGTCGATCGGTCTCGAGAACCCGGACGACGTCATCGCCGACCTGCGCCAGGCCCTCGAAGCGGCCCGGGAGCTCTCCCCCGAGCCTGCGCGGGAGGAACCGAACCTGCGCGTCGCCGTCCGCGCCTAGCAACCAAAAGGGGCGTTTTCTTCCCTTCTTGTGCGCAAGGGGTCTCCTGAGGCGCAAGAAGGGAAGAAAACACCCCAACTCGTGTCACGCCACCGGCGCGAGCTGGACGAAGTGCTGCCGCCATGCGGTGTTGGGTGCGACTTTCACACCCCGCTGAGTCAGCGCGTCCGCCACTCGAGCCAATGTCGATGCCGGATCCCGGAAGATCCCGACCGAAACCACCCGGATGACGATCCATCCTGCGCAGCGAAGCTGATCCTCGCGCACGATGTCAGCCTGCTTCTGTGCCTCACTCGCGTAGTGGTAGGAGCCGTCGTACTCCACGGCGATCTTGAGCTCGGGGTAGGCGAGATCGAATCGTCGTCGCCGCCCGGCCACGAAAGCCTCGTGTTGCACAACAGGCTCGGGCAAACCCGCGAGAACGAGAAGGAGACGCGTCCGGCTCTCCGGTGGCGACTCAGCGCCTTCCCGCGCGCGGCGGGCGACCTCACGCAGCACTGCCGAATGCGGGCCTGCACTGTGGTTCCACACATCAATGGCTCGCCCGGCATCGACATCGTGACGGCTGAGCACCGCATCTGCGAGGACGACGAGATCAACGAGCCCCAGCGAGTCGGCGCATTCGGTGACGACGCCCGTCGGGTCGGAAACCGGCAAACGACCTACACCGGCGACGAACACCGATCTCGCCAGGCTTCCTGCTGGATGCCGATGAGCGATCGTGCCGACGAGCGTCTTGTTCGGCCTTCGCTCGTAGCTGAGATGGAGTCGGTCCGTCTCCGGGACGGGAAGGCCCCACAGCCGCGCGGCGGTGACGTGGGCGACGCGGGCGTCGGACTTGGTGACGCGCAGCGCCGCTCCACACCGCAGCCCGAGGGTGATCGGTGTCGTGGCGGTGACGTAGACATTGCGTCGGAGCGCGACGACAGCGTCACTGCGCAGATCGTTGATCGTCAGCCCGGCGGCACGAGCCTCGGCGGCGGTGAACAAGCATCCGTCCAGCGTGGCGACGGCAGCAGCTCGCCTGGAAAGCACACTCGCGTGGCGTCGGTTCGAGGTGACCATGCCCTCAGCCTGACGCGCGGAGCGGATCCGGCTCGAAAGTTATCCACAGGAACGAGGGGAGCATCCCGCACGAAAGACAGCGCCCACCACTACTCGGGAAGGTTTCTTCCCTTCTCGTGCGCAATCGAACCCCTCGCGCACAAGAAGGGAAGAAATCAGCCCGTCCTACGTCTAACGCCGCGCGTCAGAGGCCGCGGGCAAACTCCAGCGCGTAGTACGTCAGGACGATCGACGCGCCGGCGCGCTTGATGCTGGTGAGGGTCTCGCGGATCATGCGTTCGCGGTCGATCCAGCCGTTCGCGGCGGCCGCCTCGATCATCGCCATCTCGCCGGAGACCTGGTACGCCGCGACAGGCACCGTGGCGGCCTGGGCGACGTCGGAGAGCACGTCGAGGTACGGCAGAGCAGGCTTCACCATGAGCATGTCGGCGCCCTGCTCCTCGTCGAGCATCGCCTCGCGCAGCGACTCCGTGCGGTTGCGCGGGTCCTGCTGGTACGTCGCGCGGTCGCCCTGGAGCGAGCTCTGCACGGCCTCGCGGAACGGACCGTAAGCCGCCGACGCGTACTTCGCCGAGTACGCCATGACGGCGACGTCGTCGTGGCCGGAAAGGTCGAGCGCCGCACGGATGACGCCGATCTGGCCGTCCATCATGCCGCTCGGGCCGAGCACGTGAGCGCCCGCCTGAGCCTGCGCGACGGCCATCTGCGCGTAGATATTGAGCGTCGCGTCGTTGTCGACACGACCCTGCGCGTCGAGCACGCCGCAGTGACCGTGGTCGGTGAACTCGTCGAGGCACAGGTCGCCCATGACGAGCAGATCGTCGCCCACGGCTTCACGCACGGCGCGCAAGCCGACGTTGAGGATGCCGTCGGGGTCGATCGAACCCGAACCCTGGGCGTCCTTCGTCTCCGGAACACCGAAGAGCATGACGCCCGCAACGCCCGCGTCGCGCGCCTGCTTCGAGACGTCGACGAGCGAGTCGAGCGTGTGCTGCACGACGCCCGGCATCGAACTGATGGGCGTGTTCTCGGTCGCGTTCTCGCGCACGAACACCGGCAGGATGAGGTCGGACGGCGCCACGGACGTCTCGGCCACCATGTTGCGCATGACCGGTGACGTGCGCAGGCGGCGCGGACGGTGCGGCAGGTCGTACGTGCTCATCAGGCCTTCACCTTTCGACGGGCCGCCCCGCGACGCTCGCTGGGACGACGCACCTTCTCCCCCGCTTCCGCCGCAGCGGCGGCGAGGCACTGACCGTGAGCGGCGAGCGCATCGACGAGCGCAGCCGCAGAGGCCTCGGTCGCGAGGACGTCGACACGCAGACCGTGCTCCTCCGCCGTCTTCGCGGTGGCCGGGCCGATGCACGCGACGACGGTGGATGCGTGCGGCTTGCCGGCGATGCCGACGAGGTTGCGCACCGTCGAACTCGACGTGAAGCAGACGGCGTCGAACTTGCCGGACTTGATCGCCTCACGCACCTCGGGCGCCGGCGGCGCAGCGCGCACCGTGCGGTAGGCGGTGACGTCGTCGACCTCCCAGCCCATCTCCTCGAGGCCGGCGACGAGGGTCTCCGTCGCGATGTCGGCGCGCGGCAGGAAGACGCGGTTGATCGGGTCGAGTTGCTCGTCGTAGTCGGGCCACACCTCGAGCAGGCCCTTGGCCGACTGCTCGCCGCTCGGCATGAGGTCGGGCTCGATGCCCCACTCGCGCAGAGCGTCCGCCGTCACGCCACCGACGGCAGCGATCTTGAGGCCCGCGAAGGCACGCACGTCGAGACCGAACTCGGCGAACTTCTCACGCACGGCGCGCACGGCGTTGACCGACGTGAAGCCGACCCACTCGTAGCGGCCGGTGACGAGACCCTTGACGGCCTTCTCCATCTGCGCCGGCGTACGCGGCGGCTCGACGCTGATCGTCGGCACGATGGCGCTGCTCGCGCCGTACTCGGTGAGGCGGCGCGTCATGGAACCCGACTGCTCCTTGGTGCGCGGCACGAGAACCTTCCAGCCGAACAGCGGCTTGTTCTCCCACCACGACAGGGCGGTGCGGTGACCCACGGTCGAGCCGACGATGGCCATGACGGGCCCGTCGAACTCGGCGCGACGCAGTGCCGCGGGCACCTCGTCGAGCGTCAGCGTCGTCGTCTCCTGGGTGATCGTCGTGCCGTTCTGCGTCAGCGCGACCGGCGTGTTGCCACGGCGGCCGGCAGCGCGCAGTTCGACGAGCGAGTCGCGCAGCAGGTCGGCCTGGCCGAGGACGACGACGGTGGTGCAGGCGTCGATCGAACGCGCCCAGTCGACCTTCGGGTCGCCGGCGGTGACGACGTGGATGTTGCGGGCCTTGCTGTCGGTGAGCGGCACACCCGCGTAGGCGGGAACCGCGGAGACGGCCGAGACGCCCGGAACGATCTCGAACTCGATGCCGGCCTTCGCGCAGGCGCCGGCCTCCTCGGCCAGGCCGTGGAAGGTGGCCGGGTCGCCGTCCATGAGGCGCACGACGAGGGCGCGCCCGTCGTCGTGGCCCTCCGTCGCAGCCTTGGCGGCCTTGACGAGAAGCTTCGCGCGGCTGGCGTTGGTCAACTCGGTGCCGGCCTCGCCGTACCCGCCGTCGACGAACTCCACACCGTCGCTCACGAGGGATGCGACGAACTGCTCACGGCACAGCTGGTCGAGGACGACGACGTCCGCCTCGGCGAGAAGCTGCGCCGCGCGCATCGTGAGCAGGCCGGGATCGCCGGGCCCGGCGCCGACGAACGCGACTCGGGTGGCCGACTTGGCCTGCTTGGCTGCGGTGCTCACTTGGATCGCTCCGATTCGGTGGTGGTTTCGACGCGCGGCGTCTGCTGCCGCGGTTCGCGTGGGGGGATGACGGCGGCCGCGCCGTCGTCGAGCAGGGTGCGGGCGAGACGCTCGCCGATGCCCTGCGGATCGTCGTAGGGGCCGACTTCGCTGCGGCGCAGCTCGAGGGAGCCGTCCGTGGCGCCGACGAAGGCGCGCAGCGAGATCTCGAGGGTGCCGTCGGGCTCCTCGACGATCTCGGCGAGGGCACCGACAGGTGCGGCACAGCCGGCCTCCAGGGCTTCGAGCACGGCTCGCTCGGCCGTGACGGCTGCGCGGGTGTCGGCGTCGTCGAGCTCGGCGAGCACGGCACGCGTGACCTCGTCGTCCTCGCGGCACTCGAGCGCGAGGGCGCCCTGGCCGGGGGCCGGCAACATCTGCAGCGGGTCGATGGTCTCGCTCGCCTCGTCGGTGCGGCCCACGCGGGCCAGGCCGGCGCGAGCGAGGACGACGGCGTCCATCTCACCCTTGGTCACGAAGCCCATGCGGGTGTCGATGTTGCCGCGGATGTCACGGATTTCCAGTCCGAGGCCGAGGGCCTGCAGCTGGGCCGCACGTCGCGGCGATCCGGTTCCGACGACGGCACCCGCCGGCAGTTCACCGAGCGTCAGGCCGTCGCGGGCGACGAGGATGTCACGCGGGTCTTCACGCGTCGGGATACCGGCGACGACGAGGCCGGGCTCGGGTGCGACGGGCAGATCCTTGAGGGAGTGCACGGCCATGTCGACCTCGCCCGAGAGCAGTGCCTGACGCAGTGCGGCGGCGAAGACGCCCGTGCCACCCATCTGGGCCAGCGGGGCCAGGTTGATGTCGCCCTCGGTCGTGACCTCGACGAGCTCGACCTCGTGGCCGTGAGCGCGCAGGGCGTCCGCGACGTGGGTCGACTGGGTCACCGCGAGGTGGCTACGACGCGTTCCGAGTCGGATCGGACGCTCGTGGCGGGGGGTACTCATGGCAGCTCCGGGGGGACGGACACGACGCGCGTCTGCGCCGGGTCGAGGTCGAAAAGCGTGGAAAGAACTGCCGCGTAGTCACTTTCGCCGACGTTTCCACCCTGGCCGGCGAGCTCCTTGATGCGCACGGTGGGCGTGTGGAGCAGCTTCTCCACGACGCGGTGCACCGTGAGCTGCACCTGGGCTCGGGTGGTCTCGTCGAGGTCGGGTACGCGGGTCTCGAGGCGGTTCAGCTCGGCGCTTACGATCTCCGCGGCGTTCGCGCGCAGCGCCGCCACCGTGGGGGCGACGCGCTCGGCGCGGCGGGCGACGACGAAGTCGGCCACCTCGCTCGTCACGAGGTCCTGGACCGCCTTGATCTCGGCCTCTGCGCCGGGCTGGCCCTCGACCTGCGGGCCGAGATCCTCGAATCCGAGCACTGCCACGCCGCGAACGGCCGCGACCTCGTCGGCGATGTCACGCGGCAGGGCGAGGTCGATGTAAACCTGAGGGCGGCCGTCAGGGTTGGCGCGGGCGGCCATCGTCGCGTCGATGACGTGACCGACGGCGCCCGTACACGACACGACGAGGTCGGCGGAGGCGAGGGCCGCGTCGAGCTCCTCGATGGGGCGCGCGTCGCACCCAGCGGCGTCCGCAAGACGACGAGCCGCGTCGTACGTGCGGTTGACGACGGTGACGGAGCCGAGGCCGTGGCGCACGAGCGTGTGCGTGGCGAGCGAACTCATCGCGCCGGCACCGACGACGACGGCGCGCACCCGCGTGAGGTCACCGAGCATGTTGCCCGACAGTTCGAGTGCCCGCTCGACGAGCGAGCGGCTGACGGAGTCGATGCCGGTCTCGGAGTGCACGCGCTTGCCGACGCGCAGCGCCTGCTGCACCAGGCGGCTCATGACGGGGCCGATACGGCCTGATTCCTGACCTTCGCGCAGGCTGTCGCGCATCTGGCCGAGGATCTGGCTCTCTCCGACGGCGAGCGAGTCGAGGCCGGCCGCGACGTTGAACAGGTGCGCGACGGCACGCTCGTCGAAGTGGACGTAGAGGTAGTCGCGCAGGTCGGCCATCGGCATGCCGGTGACGTCGGCGAGGGCGTCGCCGAGTTCGGTGACGGCACCGTGGAACGTCGTGGCGTCGGCGTAGACCTCGACGCGGTTGCACGTCGACAGCACGACGGGCTCGGTGAGGTTCTCGCCCTTGCCGAGGCGCTCGAGCAGATCGGCCTGGCCCTCGGCGTTGAGGGAGGCCTTCTCGAGCACGGCGAGCGGGGCCGAGCGGTGGGAAAGCCCCAGAACAATGACGCTCATGCCATGAGCTCCTTCATCTCGCGATCCCCCTGTGGCCCTCGCGCGTTCTGTTCACGAAACGCGAGGATCTGAAGTTCGGTTGCCATGTCGACGCCGCGCACCTGCACGTCGGAGGGCACGGTGAGCACCGCCGGGGCGAAGTTGAGGATGCTGCGCACCCCCGCGGCGATGAGGCGATCGGCGACCTGCTGAGCGGACGGAGCCGGCGTCGCGATGACGCCGATGACGCCTTCGTCCACCTGCGGTACGAGCGCGTCGAAGTGGACGACCTTCTGGCCGCCCACGACGGAACCGACGACGCGCGGGTCGTCGTCGATGAGCCACTTGATCTCGAAACCCTTGACGCCGATGCCGCCGTACGTGGCGAGCGCGCGGCCGAGGTTTCCCATACCGACGATGGCGACGGCCCACTGCCGCTCGAGGCCGAGGGCTCCGGTGATGTGACCGGCGAGGGTGGCGACGTCGTACCCGACGCCGCGCACGCCGTAGGAGCCGAGCGCGGAAAGGTCCTTGCGCAGTTTCGCGGAGGAGACTCCGGACTGCTCGGCGAGCGTCTCGGAGGAGATGGTGGTGTGGCCGTCGGTGGCCACCTCGCGCAGCACCCGGAGGTACACCGGTAGGCGGTTCACAGTCGCGTCCGGGATATCCCGGCGCGCTGCGGCCTGCTCGGTGCTCACGGCGGCGCTACCTTTCGTCGGCGTCTGCGCCTGTCGGCGCGTATACCAAACGTCTGCAGAAGGCTCTGCAGGACCCCCCGAGCTTAGGACTTAGTGCAACCGTTCACAAAGTCGACCGGACCCCCTTTAGGGCGGAATGGCGCCCCAAACGTGGCACCGAACTGGACAAGGGACCTTCGTCCCTATGCGCCCCTCGGCGGCGCGGACAGTGCCTTGCGGAGCCGGTTCTCATCGACGCGCCAGTAGTCGTGCTGGCGTCCGTCGACCAGCGTGACGGGGATTTGCTCGGCATAGCGGGCGACCAGCTCGGGATCGTCGAGCATGTTGAGCTCCTCCCACTCGACGCCCTCCTCACGAGCCACGCGCTCGATGACGGCGCGGGCGTCGTCGCAGAGGTGGCATCCGGGCTTGCCGATCAATGTAATTCTTCTCACAGCTACCTCCTGGTCACCGCTCGTCCATGTGCCGCCGACGTCCACGGCACACGCTGTTCGGGCGAGGCGCGGGGCATTCCTATCGCCTCGACGATACGCAAGGGCCCCTGCACGCCACGAGTGCGTGAGGGGCCCGAGTGCTCGAAGTGATCAGGTCACTTCTTGTTGCGACGCTGGTGACGCGTCTTGCGAAGCAGCTTGCGGTGCTTCTTCTTGGCCATGCGCTTGCGGCGCTTCTTGATGACGGAGCCCATGAGTGAACCGTTCCTTACCTTGTGTCCTTGGCGATGCCCGGGCCGACATTCGCCGATGAATACCAGCGGCGCCACGAGGACGCCCGGCCACGGGAATATCTGCACCATCCTATCGTCAGGCGATTTGTCGCGCGAAATCGCCATGCTCCCTTGCCCCGTCTTCCGACTCGGCGACCTCGCAGGCTCGGTCGCCGAGTTCGGTGCGACAGGGCTGCGGGGCGTCCGCTTCCAGCGTGGTTACGTCACCGAAGAGGGCTGCGGCTTTCGCATCGGATTACCGCTCACTACCCGCGATGTTGCCTCAGATTCGCGGGACCGGTGCCCGCTCCCCCGCTCAACATCGGATCAGGGGAGCCGCTATGCGGCTAGTCGAACCAGACGTCCAGCCCGTGGAGCGGGAACACGGCTTCGCGGGTGGCCATGACGGCTTGGTCGACGGTGGATTCGGGGTGCATTCCGGAAGCCCAGGACTGGAACCAGACGTCGTCCTTCTCGGCGACGCCGTCACCCATGCGGCTGGGCGCGGTGCGGCCGGTGATCTCCTCGACATGGGCGCGCCACTCGGCGGGCGTCTCGGTTTCGAGAGAGATGGGCCGGTCGGCGGCGATGGCCGTGAGGTGCGTCCAGGAGCGCGGCACGACGTCGACGAGTTCGTAGCCGCCGCCACCGAGGGCGACCCAGCGTCCGTCACACACGTCGTGCGCGAGTTCGTGCAGCGAGCGGTGCGCCATCTTCTGCGCATCGACGGTGAGCACCATGTGCGCGAGGGGATCGGAGTAGTGCGAGTCGCAGCCGTGCTGCGTGACCATGAACTGCGGTTTGAACGCCGTGACGACGGGGTGGACGACGGCGTGCAGGGCGCGCAGCCAGTCGGAGTCGCCGGTACCGGGCGGCAGGGAGATGTTGACGGCGCTGCCTTCGGCGTCGGGGCCGCCGATGTCGCGGGCGAAGCCGGTGCCCGGGAAGAGAACGGTGCCCGACTCGTGGATCGAGATCGTGAGCACCCGCGGGTCGTTCCAGAAGACCTTCTCGACGCCGTCACCGTGGTGAACGTCGATGTCGACGTAGGCGACCCGCTCGACGCCCTGGTCGAGCAGCCACTGGATGCCGACCGCAGCGTCGTTGTAGATGCAGAAACCGCTCGCCTTGTCGGGCATGGCGTGGTGCAGGCCCCCGGTGAAGTTGACCGCGTGGCGCACCTCGCCTGAATGGACGGCCTGCACGGCTTGCAGCGTGCCGGCGGCGATCAGCGCGGACACGTCGTGCATGCCCGCGAACGCCGGGTCGTCCTCGGTACCGATACCGAAGTTCTGATCGGCCGACGCCGGGTTCAGCGACGCCGCACGCACCGCGTCGAGGTACTCACGCGAGTGAACGGTCTCGAGGAAGGCGTCAGACCCGTCGGGCAGCGACGGCGCTTCGATGCGAACGTGCTCAAGAACGCCAAGACCCTCCGCGAGCTTCGCCGTGAGGGCGAGACGCAGAGGGTTCATGGGGTGACCCTCGCCGAAGTCGTACCCCACGAGCGCGGGGTCCCAGATGACGAGGGCCGTGTCGTCCATGTCGGTCAGTGACGCGAGTCGAGGACGGCGCTCGGAACGTGCTCCGGGTCCGTGGTGATCGGGTAGACGAAGGCGATCTCTTCGGTGGACTCGGTGTCGGGCGACGCCGGGTTCATCGGACGGCGGTAGTCGGTGGGGCGGAAACCGTGACCGGACGCGAAGGCCACACCGCGGGCGTTGTCGGTGCCGACCCAGTACAGCACAGCTCCGAGATTGTCCTTACGAGCCTGCTCGAGGAGCGCCTCGAGCAGGTTGACGGCCACGCCGGTGCCGCGCTGCGAGGGAGCGACCCACAGGCCGAAGAGCTCACCGTAGGGCTGGTCGACCTCGTCGTTGCTGTGGGTGCGCAGCGAGACGATGCCCACGCCGTCGCCGGCCTCGTTCTCGGCGAGAAGACGACGCGAGCGGCGCATACGTGCGCGCCACTCGTCCTCTTCGATCTGCTTCTCACCCGATGCCGTAGCCGCGAACGCCTCCGGGGATTCGTTCAGCGCGCTGAGGCGAACGTCGCGATAGGTCTCCCACTCGTCTTCACCGAGGGTACGTACAGTCAACGCAGTCATGGCCATATCGAATCACGTTTGAACGTCGCTTGGCCTCTTGAAGCGCCTTCCGCATCACATCGCGGGCACACAGTTCGCCGGGCGACAACTGGGAATCGGCTGAAGGCGACGCGGCGTCAGTTCATCGATGCCGAGCGGTCGTGCGAGGCCTGCATGGCGGCCACCATCGCGGCGCGTACGGCCCGGCGATCCAGCTCTGCGAGGGCCATGATCGTCGTGCCGCCGGGGCTCGAGACCTTCTCGCGCAGCTGCACCGGGGAGTCACCGGATTCGGCGAGCATCGCACCCGCTCCGACGATGGTCTGGACGGCCAGACGGTGAGCGACGTCACGCTGGAGGCCGAGGAACACACCCGCCTCGATCATGGCGTCGGCGATGTAGAAGAGGTACGCCGGGCCGCTTCCGGAGACGGCGGTGACGGCGTCGTGGTCCTTCTCGGCCACCGTGACGACGTCGCCCGAGGCCGCGAGGAGCGACTTCGTGCGGGCCAACTGCTCGTCGGTGCACGCCTCGTTCGGCGTGACGGCGTGCATGCCCTTGCCGACCATCGAAGGGGTGTTCGGCATGACGCGCACGACGGCGACGCCGTCGGGCAGCTTGGCCTCCATCGACTCGAGCGTGCGGCCGACGGCCAAGGAGACGACGACAGCGTCCTTCGTGAGGTGCTCGCCGATCTCGGTGAGGATGTCGTCGAGCTGGTACGGCTTCACGCCGAGCACGACGGTGTCGGCGTCCGCCACGGCTTCGGGGTTGGAGTTCGTCGCCTCGACGCCGTACTTCTCCTTGAGCGCGCTGATGCGCTCGTCACGGCGCGCGGTGGCGACGACGTCGGCGGCGTCGTAACCGCCCGCGAGGGCCCCGGCCATGACGGCCTCGTTCATGTTGCCCGTACCGATGAATGCGATGGTCACGGGGATCAGCCCTTTCGTCGAATGGGGTTCGGCAGGCTCAGCGCCAGCGAGGGGCGCGCGGCCACGAGGTTCGCGACGTACTCGGCCCACCGGGGGCCGTAGGGCACGAGGACGCGGGTGGCGAGCGTGTCGATCTCGCGCTGACGCGCACTCTGGGTACCCAAGGGCGCGATGACCTCGGCGCCTTCGGCTCCGTACCGTTGCACCAACGAGCCCACGATGTCGAGCAGCAGCGCGTCGTCGGTGTCGAAGCTGACCTGCGCGCCGCCGGCCAGCAGTTGCTTCGTGATGTCGACGAAGGCCGCGCCGCTCTCGCGCGCCGAGGTGAGGCCGATCGCGGCGTCGAGGCGACCTGTGGCGAGGCGCACCCGCTGCCCCTCACGCGCCAAGTCGGAGACCTCCGTGGGTAGGCGGCGAAGACGCGTCGGCAGGACGATACCGACCTCCGGGAAGTCCTGACGCAGCTCGTGACCGAGGACGTGGACGGCCTCGATGAGCGCGGCATCGGGGATGGTGAGCGTCAGGCTGACGCCGGCGTTGCGCGCCGCCTGACCGACCTCGCGCAGCGCGTTGAGCAGGATGCCGGGCGTGACATCGGGCGCGAGCACACCGAAGGTCGCGACGTCGAGTGTCAGGTCGGGCGCCTCGGTGCCCGCGGCGGCAAGCCAGTTGAGGGCGCCGATCGTCTCCTGACGCGCGGTGATGATGTCGTCCGGGCTTGCGGCGTGGGAGAGCAACGGCATCCACGAGACGCGCTGGCCACCGACGACCACCTCACCGGTGACGCGGATGGCGTCGTCGACGCTCTCGCCCGCGACGAGCACTTTCGAGGCCGCACGCGCGATCGGCCCCCGCGACGTCAGCGCCAGTACACGCGAGGTCGCGACGGGAAGGCGAGGTGTCAGTGAACGAGGGTCCATGGCAAGGTGTCGTCTCCATAGCGCGATTTCGCTCAAGCCTACTCGGCGGCGTGTACGGGGCACAGCGCCCTCAGGGTGCGGACGCCTCCCCCGCTCCGATGGCGAGGTGGAGGCGGGCGAAGGCGAGGGCCTCGGCGAGATCGATGAGCCTGTCCTCGTCCGAAAGGCGCCGGGTGCCGACCTCAACGACGACGTCCCCGCTGAAGCCCGTTCGGGACAGGTGCTGGAGCAGTTCGGCGCACGGCTGGTTACCTCGGCCGGGCACGAGGTGTTCGTCCTTGTACGAGCCCAAGCCGTCGGCGAGGTGGATGTGCGTGAGGCGGTCACCGAGCTCGTCGGCGAGCGCCAGGGCATCGCTACCGGACGTGGCCGTGTGCGAGAGGTCGAGAGTGGTGTGGGAGTAGTGGTTGCGCCGCAGATCCCAGTGCGGCAGGTAGGCCTGAACCTCGCGGCCCCGGGCCCGCCACGGGAACATGCTCTCGACGGCGAGGCGGATCTGCGGGTGCTCGCGTTCGCGTTGCGCCACACCTTCGACGAAGCCCGTCGCGTACTCCTTCTGCCACCGGAACGGTGGGTGCAGGACGACGGTGGACGCACCGACGTCACGCGCGAGCGCCACGGAGCGGTCGACCTTGCCCCACGGCTCGTTGCCCATAACGCGCTGGGTGAGCAGGAGCGTCGGCGCGTGGACCGACAATACGGGCACACCCCAGCGCTCGACGAGATCCCGCAGGAACTCGGGGTCCTGACTCGCCGCCTCGTTCCACACCATAACCTCGACGCCGTCGTAACCGAGCTCGGCGGCGATACGGAAGGCCGCCGAGGTGCCGAGCGGGTAGCACGACGCCGTCGACAGGCCGACGCGGATGGGTGCGGGCACCGTCATCACTCCAGGGCGTCGAGGCGGCGCAGGATGAGGCCCTCGCGCAGGGCCCACGGGCAAACGTCGAGGCGCTCGACGCCGAAGATGTCCATCGTGGCCTCGATGACGACGGCGCCGGCAAGAACCTGGGCCGAGCGCTCGGGCGAGACGCCCGGCAGCGAGGTGCGCTCCTCGGCGGTCATGCTCGCGAGGCGCGGAACGAGGTCGGCGAGCGCCGCGCGTTCGAGGCTGCGGTGCACGAACGGGCCGTCGCTCGAGGGCGCCGCCCCACACATGCGGGCGAGCGATCGGATCGTCTTGCTCGTACCGACGTACCGATCGGGCGTGCCCCAGCGCGTCAGGGTGCGAGCCGACGACGCGATCTGAGTGCGCACCTGGGCACGCACGGCACGCAGGTCCTGGGCCGACGGCGGGTCGCCGTCGAGAGTGCGCGTGAGGCGGCCGGCACCCAGCGGAAGGCTGATGGCGGTGTCGGGCGTCTCGTCGATGCCGGTGGCGAGTTCGAGCGAACCGCCGCCGATGTCGATGCCGAACAGGCGTCCGCTCGACCACCCGAACCAGCGGCGGGTGGCGAGGAAGGTGACGCGGGCTTCGTCCTCGCCGGTGAGGACGCGCAGGCTCTGCCCGGTGACGTCGCGCACGTGGTCGAGAACGGCCTGGCCGTTCGGTGCCTCGCGGATGGCGGAGGTGACGAACGACATGAGCTCGGAGATGCCGAGGTCCTCTGCGATCTGGACGCATTCACCGACGAACTGCGTGAGGTCACGGATGCCCTCGTCGTCGATGAGCCCGTCGGCCGTCACGTGCTCGGACAGGCGCAACAGACGCTTGTGGGACGTGGCAGGAAGTGGCTGAGCCCCGGGATGGGCGTCGACCACGAGGAGGTGGACCGTGTTCGATCCCACGTCGATCACTCCGAGGCGCATGGTTGGCAGGGTATCGGTCTCAGCGGAACGTCGGATACCAGGCCACGTATCCGGACTCCAGCGCCGTGAGGCCCTTACCGAAGTGCTTGTTCAGCAGGGCCTCCAGCGGTTCCTTCGTGCGCACGGCCTCGGAGTAGAAGGCCATCACCTTGTCGTGTCCGTGGGTGTCGCGCAGGTACCGGGCGAATGTGAAGGCCGTGTAGTAGGCGTCCGCGGCGTTCGCTCCGCGCAGTTCCTCGTCGCTCGGCACGTGGGGCGAGATGTCGTCGCGCTTGTGCGGCGCCTGGGGCACGGTGCGCTGCCCGACGTACTCGGCCCACCCTTCGAGCAGCCAGAGCGGACGCTCGGTGGCCAGCTTCTCGAGCGTGAGCGCGTGGAACGCCTCGTGCGCGAGAGTCTCGCGCGTGGTGAGGGTGTCAGGATTCTTCGTCGTCCAGTCGCTCATGACGACGTACGGAAGACGACCGCCGCCACCGGTGACCGTGTTGGCCAGCTGAGAGGCTGCCTCCTGGCCGGTGTACTCCTTGAACTCGGCGTCGTCGCGCGGCACGAGGACAAGCAGGGCATTCTTCGAGGCCTGCGGGTCGAGGGCGCGTACCGACGCCGCGGCCTTGGCGCTGGCCTCGACGATTCCGTTCGGTATCCGGGTGCCGTTGGAGGCGACGATCATCGCGCCGCCCGGCGTGCGTGCGTTCATGCCCGCGCCGACCTTGGTCTCGAGATCGCTCTGACGCACGCGTTGCGCCGGGTCGGTGACGGGCTGGGTGGTGGAGGGCGACGACGACCGCTCCGCCTGTTGATCCAGGACGTGACGGACGGCGTCACAACCCGACACGAAGAGGCTCGCCGCGAGGACGCCTGCGGTGACACCCGCACGCACTCGTCGTCGCATCGGCATGCCTTCCTCGCTTCAGGGTTCGAACGCGCTGCTCGCCGGGCGTCCGGGGCCGGGCGGGCCGGCTCGTCACCACAGTAGAGCCCGCCCCTGACAGCCCGCTCCGGCTCTGCTCGGAAGAGGCGACGAACACGCCACCTAAGATCGTGCAGTGACTGAATGTGACCTCGAGATCCCGCGCACGTGGGTGGAGTTCGACGATCCGGCGAGCGAGCCCGACGCGGTCGAACGCTTCCGGTGCGACCTCACGTGGCTGACGTCGAGTTGGACGTGCACGTTCGGTTCCGGCTGCGCGGGCATCGACGCGTCGAAGCCCGACTTCGGGTGCTGCGTGTTGGGCGCCCACTTCACGGGTGACGAGGACGAGAAGCACGTCGCTGAGGTCGTCGCGGCGCTGACGCCCGACGACGTCCAGTTCTACGACGAGATCGTCTCGGACGCCGGGTGGGTGGAGACCGACGACGAAGGTGACCGCAAGACACGCGTCGTCGAGGGCGCCTGCGTGTTCCTCAACCGGCCCGGTTTCGGCCAGGCCGTGGACGGCGGGGACGACGACGTCGACAACGGCGCCCCCGGGCTCGGGTGCGCGCTGCACCAGAAGGCGTGGGCGACCGGCGTCCAGCCGTGGACGCTGAAGCCCGAGGTGTGCTGGCAACTGCCGATCCGCCGTTCGTACCGGCGCGTGACGCTGCCCGACGGCGAGGAGTACCTCGAGACGACGATCGCCGAGTACGACCGGCGCGGTTGGGGCTCGGGCGGTCACGATCTCGACTGGTACTGCTCGGGCAACTCCGAGGCGCACATCGGCGCCGACCCCGTCTACGTCTCGCAGAAGCCCGAACTCGTCGAACTCATGGGCAAGCAGGCCTACGACGTCCTCGCCGGGTACTGCGATGCACACCTCGCCGCCGCCCGGGCCTTGGCCGTGACGCCGGCGGGTCGCGACCTGCTGCCGCTCTACGTCCACCCCGCGACGCTGGAGGCCGAGGGGCGCTGAGGCTCCGCGCAGGCGTCGCCGCTGGGATGTGGAACGCCCGACGTTGGGAGTTTTTCGGCCGAAGGGGTGAGCGTTGGTCGCGAAACTCCCAAGGTTGGGGGTTTGTCCGCGACGACGCGTGTGGCGGCCACCCCGACCGACGTCCGGAGTTGGTGCACGAGATCAAGACATCGTGCTCGTCGCTCGCCCGGTCGGTCGACCACCGGCACCACCTCGTCACCACGGGGTTGTCGGTGGCGGGCTCTAGGGTTTGAGCCATGGCAAGCAAGGCTTCGAAGCGACCGACGTACCGGTGCACCGAGTGCGGCTGGCAGACCGTGAAGTGGGTCGGCCGCTGCGGCGAGTGCCAGGCGTGGGGAACCGTCGTGGAGACGGGCGCCGTCGCCGTGCGCACGCAGCCGGCCGCGAAGGTGATGAACCCGGCCAAGCCGATCGGTGACGTCGACGCCACGCGTGCCGCCGTCACGACAACAGGCGTCGGCGAGTTCGACCGCGTCCTCGGCGGGGGGCTCGTACCGGGGGCCGTCATGCTCGTCGCGGGTGAGCCCGGCATCGGCAAGTCCACACTGCTGCTCGACGTCGCCGCCCGCACCGCGCGTACGGGCGCGAAGGTGCTCTACGTCAGCGGCGAGGAATCCGCTGCTCAGGTACGTCTGCGCGCCGACCGCACCGACGCCGTGGCCGACACGCTCTACCTCGCGAGCGAAACCGACCTCGCCACCGTGCTCGCCCACATCGACTCCGTCTCCCCCACCCTCCTCGTCATCGACTCGGTCCAGACCATCGCGAGCGCCGAGATCGAGGGCAGCGCGGGCAACGTCTCGCAGGTACGCGAGGTGGCCGCCGCGGTCATTCAGGTGGCCAAGGCGCGCGGCATCTCCACGGTGCTCGTCGGGCACGTGACGAAGGACGGCTCCATCGCCGGCCCGCGTCTGCTCGAACACCTCGTCGACGTCGTCATCACCTTCGAGGGCGAACGCCACTCGCGGCTGCGTCTCGTGCGCGCCGTGAAGAACCGGTACGGCCCCACCGACGAGGTGGGCTGCTTCGACCTGTCCGACGGCGGCATCGAAGGTCTTGCCGACCCGAGCTCGCTGTTCCTCACGGCCCGCGACAAACCCGTCGCGGGCACGTGCGTCACCGTGACGCTCGAGGGCCGTCGGCCGCTCGTCACCGAAGTGCAGGCCCTTGTCGCACCGTCGGCCGGCGGGTCGCCGCGACGCACGACGTCGGGCGTCGATTCTTCGCGCACCGCGATGATCCTCGCCGTTCTCGAGCGCCGCGCGGGCGCGCCTGTCAGCCGGGCTGACTGCTACGTCTCCACCGTCGGCGGCGCGCGGTTGACGGAGCCCGCGGCCGACCTCGCCGTCGCGCTCTCGCTGCTCAGCTCGGCGCAGGAGAAGCCGCTACCCGGTGGCCTCATCGCCGTTGGAGAAGTGGGGCTCTCCGGCGACATCCGGGCTGTCAGCGGTGTCGCGCGTCGACTCGCCGAGGCCGCACGCATCGGCTTCGACAAGGCGATCATCCCTGCCGGCTCGCTCGGCACCGAGAAGCCGCCGGCCGGCATGCGCATCGCAGAATGCGCCGACCTCGGCTCGGCCATGCGCGCTGTCGGCACGGCCTCCTCCGCATCCCATCCGTCGGCCGATGCCGGCGCGGCGCCCTCCCCCGGCTGACTCTTCCGACACGCGAACGTGTCCACCGCCGCCCATTCGTACTGCGGAGTACGCCCCGCCGACCCTTAGGGTGATGTACGTCGAGCGCGCCTTTGCGGCCGCGCCGACGAAACCGACGACGACTGAGGAACGAAACAAGACGTGTTTTCCGGACGCAATGCCCGCGCGGCCGCCCTCCCGGCCACCCTTTCCCGTAGCTGGCTGCTCGCCAGTGCTATGAAGCCCGAGCTGTTCGACACCGCTCTGGCATCCGAGGCCGACTCGGTCATCTTCGACATCGAGGACGCGGTGCCGGCCGAGCACAAGTCCTCCGCCCGTGACGCGGTGGTCAACGCCCTGCGCGACGGCATGACCGGCTGGGTGCGCATCAACGACATCAACACCGAGTACTGGGCCGACGACCTCGAAGCGCTCCACGGCGTGCCCGGGCTGCGCGGCGTCATGCTCGCCAAGACGGAGAAGCCGGAGCACGTGACGCTCACGGCCATGCGCCTGGCCGCCGGAACCCCGGTGCTCGCGCTCGTCGAGTCGGCTCTCGGTGTCGAGAACGCCACCGCCATCGCCTCGGCCCCCGGCACGTTCCGTCTCGCCTTCGGCGTCGGTGACTTCCGCCGTGACACCGGCGCGAGCGACGACCCGATGGCCCTGGCCTACGCGCGCGCCAAGCTCGTCGTGGCCTCCCGCGTCGGCCAGCTGCCCGGCCCGATCGACGGCCCCACGCTGACCGACTCCGACGACGCACTCCTCGAGGCCTGCAAGGTCACGCAGAGCATGGGCATGACCGGCAAGCTGACGCTGCGCGCCGAGCAGACCGACACGATCAACCACGGCCTCGCCCCGAGCGACACCGAGATCAAGTGGGCCGCCGAACTGCTCGACGAGCACGAGCACGGCGGCGGTTCGCGTGACGGCAGCTACGCCCCGCGTCTGGCCCGCGCCCAGAAGATCCGCAACCTCGGCGAGTCCTACGGTCTGTGGACGTCCTGACCGTCCGGTGAACGCGGCCTCGGACGCACGTCACGAAGGTGTCACGACGTGCGTCCGAACCGCACCCTGCACGTTATGTTCGACATGGTGATTCACCGCCCGGTGTGAAGGAGAAGAGCGTGGCTGAGCGTTCCGACGAGACGCTCCTGTGGGAGACCCTCGCGGCCATCGCCCCCGGCACGGAGTTGCGTGACGCCCTGGAGCGCATCCTGCGTGGCCGCACGGGCGCACTCATCGTCGTCGGGCACGACGACGTGGTCGACTCGATCTCCACGGGGGGGTTCCCCATCGACATCGAGTTCTCGGCCACGCGACTTCGCGAGCTGGCCAAGATGGACGGCGGCATCGTCGTCTCGTCGGGTCTCGAACGCATCATTGGCGCCGCCATCCAGTTCGTGCCGGACAGCTCGATCGAGACCCGCGAATCCGGCACGCGTCACCGCACCGCCGAGCGCGTCGCGAAGCAGACCGGCTACCCCGTCATCTCCGTGAGCCAGTCGATGCAGATCATCGCCGTCTACGTCGGCAACCTGCGTCACGTTGTCGAGGGTTCCCCCGCCATCCTGTCGCGCGCCGGTCAGGCCCTGCAGACGCTCGAGCGGTACAAGAAGCGTCTCGACGAGGTCACCGGCTCGCTCTCCGCTCTCGAGATCGAAGACCTCGTGACCGTGCGCGACGTCGCCCAGGTGCTCCAGCGCCTCGAGATGGTGCGCCGGATCAACGACGAGATCTCCGAGTACGTCGTCGAACTCGGTACCGACGGCCGCCTCATCGACCTGCAGCTGCAGGAACTCGTCGGCTCCCTGGGTGACGACCGTGAGCTCGTCATCCGCGACTACCTCGCCTCGGCCCGTGACGGGTTCACGTTCGAGCAGGCCGACGCCAACCTCGCCGCCCTCAGCTCCGCGGACCTCATCGACATCTCCGCCAACGCCCGCGCCGTCGGTTTCGCCGTGGTCGGCGACTCCCTCGACGCGCTCGTCACGCCTCGCGGATACCGCCTGCTGTCGAAGGTGCCGCGCCTGCCGGGCGCCATCATCGAGCGCCTCGTCGACAACTTCGGCAGCCTTCAGGCTCTGCTCGGCGCCGAGTTTGACGACCTGCTTCAGGTCGACGGCGTCGGCGAATCCCGCGCACGCGCTGTGCGCGAGGGGCTCTCCCGCCTCGCCGAGAGCAGCATCCTCGAACGCTACGTCTGAGCGCGTGAGCACCGACCTCGTCGTCCGGCTGAACGACTGGTTCCTCGCCCACTCGCGCCCGCTGCCGTGGCGTGAGCCCGGCACGACGCCCTGGGGCATCTTCCTCTCCGAAGTGATGAGCCAGCAGACCCCCGTCGCCCGCGTCGCGCCGCTGTGGCAGGAGTGGATGGATCGCTGGCCCACGCCCGCGGACCTCGCGGCCGCACCGGCCGGCGACGCCGTCCGTCACTGGGGCCGCCTCGGCTACCCGCGCCGGGCGCTGCGTCTGCACGCGGCGGCCGTTGCGATGGTCGAGCGACATGACGGCGACGTGCCGTCCACGTCCGACGAGCTTCTCGCACTTCCGGGGGTCGGCGAGTACACGGCAGCCGCGGTGGCGGCGTTCGCGTTCGGGGAGCGCATCCCCGTCATCGACACGAACATCCGACGCGTCGAAGCGCGCGCCGTCACGGGTGTTCAGTTCCCGCGCCCCAGCCTCAGCGCCGCCGAGCGGGCGTTGGCCGCTCAACTGCTCCCGCATGAGGACCACGTGTTGTGGAACGCCTCGTCGATGGAGTTCGGTGCGGTCGTGTGCACCGCGAAGGCGCCTGCCTGCGGCGAGTGCCCGGTCCTCGACCTGTGCGCGTGGCAGCGGGCCGGCGCTCCGGCGTACGACGGCCCCGCACGACGCGGACAGGCCTGGGCCGGAACGGATCGCATGGTTCGCGGCAAACTGCTCGCCGTCCTGCGCGAGCGTGACGGCGCGGTGCCGCACGACGACCTGCGTCAGGTCTGGGACGACGAGGTGCAGCGTGAGCGCTGCCTCGACTCGCTCGTAGACGACGGGCTCGTCGACCTCGTGGGCAACGACTCGTTCGCCCTGCCGGGGCACGCCTAGGCGGTGACGTTGGTTGCGGTTGGTGACGGTGCACCGTCACCAACCGCAGCAAACGTCACCAGCTAGGAGCGGGGCTCGAGCAGTCTGGC
>NZ_JAGTHU010000023.1:0-53271 GCF_019895135.1 Dermacoccus sp. Tok2021 | reverse complement strand
AAGCGCCAGGGCGCCGGGCTGCACGCCGTCGGCCACGAGCTGTGCTGCCGTGCGGCCCGCTTCGTCCGTGGGGAAGGCGCGTCAGCGACGGCGGCCCGTACCGAACAGACTGCGGGTGATCTCGCGGCCGATCTGTGTGCCCGCGGAGCGCATGAACGACTTGAACGCGCTGGAGCGCACGACCTGGCTCACCATGCCGGGCTCCTCCTTCGGCTTCGCTGCTTCCCTCGGAGCGGCCTTGGGCTTTTCCTCGGCGTTGTCGCTCTCGGCGGGAGCCTGTGCGAACTTGTTCTGAAGACGCTCGTACGCGGATTCGCGGTCGACGGCCTCGGAGTACTTCGAGGCGATGGCGGAGGCGCCGATGACGCGGTCCATCGTCTCCTCGCTCGCCGGGGCCATCTTCGACGTCGGTGCGAGCATGCGGGTCCACGCGACGGGCGTCGGCGCGCCCTTCTCGGAGAGCACCGTGACGACGGCCTCGCCGGTGCCGAGCGTCGTGAGGAGCTCCTCGAGGTCGTACCCACTCTTCGGGAAGGTACGTACGGTGGCGTTGAGCGCCTTCTGATCATCCGGCGTGAACGCGCGCAGCGCGTGCTGCACCCGGTTACCGAGCTGACCGAGAACGCCGGCGGGGACATCCTTCGGGGTCTGCGTGACGAAGAAGACACCGACGCCCTTGGAGCGGATGAGACGAACGGTCTGCTCGATCTGGTCGACGAACGCCTTGCTCGCCTCGTCGAAGAGCAGGTGCGCCTCGTCGAAGAAGAAGACGAGCTTCGGCTTGTCGAGGTCGCCGGCTTCCGGGAGCTCCTGGAACAGGTCGGCGAGCATCCACATGAGGAACGTGGAGAACAGCGTCGGCTGCTCCTGGACGCTCGGCAGTTCGAGGCAGGTGATGATGCCGCGACCGTCGGCGCCAGTACGCAGCAGGTCCGAGGTCTCGAACTCCGGCTCACCAAAGAACGCCTCGGCGCCGCCGTCGGCGAAAGCGATGAGATTGCGCAGGATGACTCCGGCCGTGGCTGACGAGAGACCGCCCAGTTCCTTGAGGTCGGCCTTCCCCTCGTCTGACGTGAGGTGAGTGATGACGGCGCGCAGATCCTTGAGGTCGAGCAGTGCGAGACCCTGGCTGTCGGCATAGTGGAAGATCAGCCCGAGGCTCGACTCCTGGGTCGAGTTGAGGCCCAGCACCTTAGACAGCAGCGTCGGGCCGAACGATGTGACCGTGGCACGAACCGGCACGCCCTTGCCCTGACCGCCCAGCGCGAGGTACTCGACCTCGAAGCCCTTCGCCTCCCACGTCTGACCCACGTCGGACGCACGCTGCGCGACCTTGTCGTTCGACTCGCCTGGCTCGGCCAGACCCGAGAGGTCGCCCTTGATGTCGGCCATGAAGACGGGCACGCCGTTCGTGGCGAGCTGCTCGGCCATGAGCTGGAGGGTCTTGGTCTTACCGGTACCGGTGGCTCCCGCGATGAGTCCGTGACGGTTCATCATCGCGAGCGGCAGACGCACCTGGACGTCTGGTGCTGCCGTGCCTGCGTCGACGGCAGCCCCGAGGTCGAGCGAGCCGCCCTCGAAGGCGTAACCCGTGCGGATGGCTTCAAGCTGATTGTTTTCGCTCACGCGGCGACAATATCCGGCGCGTGTGTGCACGCGCAGTAGACGACGCGCATAAAATGAGGCCGTGATCTTCAAGGCCGTCGGCGACTCGCGCCCCTACCCCGACCACGGCCTCGTGACGCCCAAGGACTGGTCGCCGATCACGCCGCGTGTCGTCCGCCTCGCAGATCTGACGACCACCCGCGCCACGCTCGATCTCTCGGCGCTGCTTTCGCAGGATTCGACCTTCTACGGGGACATCTTCGCGCACGTCGTCGCCTACAGCGGCGAGCTGTACCTCGAGGACGGCCTGCACCGCGCCCTGCGCGCCGCGTTGCAGCAGCGTTCCACGTTCCACGCCAGGGTGCTTTCGCTGTGAGCTACGTCCGCGACAACGGTCTCGAGCGTGCCCGCCGTCGGCGCGAGCGGCGCTCGTTGGCGATCCTGACGCTCTGCGCCCTCCTGGTCATCGGCTCCGTCGTCTTCGCCGCCACATTCATGTCCCAGCCGAGCAAGCCGAAGGCCGGCGAGTGCCCCAGCGGCACGACGACATCGCTGCCGCCTCAGGCCACGTTCCCCGTCAACGTCTACAACGCGGGCGGGCCGAAGGGCGCTGCCGGTGACGCCGCCGACGCCTTGCGCACGTACGAGTTCAATGTCGGCACGGTGAGCAACGACCCGTACAAGAAGAAGATCTCCAACGTGGGCGAGATTCGGTTCGGTCCGGGCGGAGCCCAGAACGCCAAGAAGTACGTCGAGCCACGCGTCCCGGGCGCGAGGCTCGTCCAGGACGGGCGCGACGGCGCTGGTGTCGATGTTGTCGTCGGCCCGCAGTTCCCGACGCTCGAGAAGGCCGCGGAGAAGCCGTCCGCCTCACCCAGCTGCTCCTGATCACCAGCGGGCTTACGACATTCCTCACGCCCCGGTCATCCCGTTTTTGACTCAGTGACCCACTGTTGTAATCTTTCTGGCGGTGGCGTGTCCGAGCGGCCTAAGGAGCACGCCTCGAAAGCGTGTGTGGGGGTGACTCCACCGTGGGTTCAAATCCCACCGCCACCGCCAGATACGAATGGACCCCCGCCCAGGACCAGCGACGAAGTCGCCCTGGGCGGGGGTCCATTCGTATCTGATGAAGCACGGGGGATTTGGGAGGAGTGACGCGCGAGCGAGCGACAGCGAGCCCCGCGCGTCACGACGGCTCCCACCGCCACCGCCAGACAGAGAAGGACCCCTCCGGATCAGCGACAAAGTCGCCCGGAGGGGTCCTTTTCTGTCCGATGAAGCAAGAGGGAGAGGGCCCACCGCCTGTCGATCGGACCACTCGACGGACCGATGACGCCCACTCCAGCCACTGAGGACGCACCCTCCACCCATAGGGAGGGGCCACACACCCCAAAGTGCCCCTCATTTCCACCAGATCGAAAAGTGGGGACCAAGGTCCCGTCACGCCGCTTTGCGCGCACTCGGGGCCGACAATCCCCCGACGTGACGGGCAAAACGGGCCACCTCACCACAGTTGGACGATTTTCCAACTCCGCGAGCGGAACCCGTTTCGCAGCGCATCCGGGCGATCTCAGCAAGAAGTCACTGTACTCTCTTCCGCCCGCCAACCCGGGGGCGTCCGGTATATTGACCAACAATCAACCATCTGGTTTCTTCAGAGCCTTGCGATCGGGCTGCCACCCATTGTTCGACCAGGGCCCAGGACCCGACAGGGATTCGGACGACCGTCCAAATATTCGCGTATCGTGTGCCATGCCAACGGCACTCGGCGTGGGACCACCAGTCAGCATGATCGCTCGCAGGCGGCACGACCGCACTGCAAGCCCCACAGGAGGATGTTTCATGGCCAAGAACGTGCGTCAGCGCATGATCGTGGGCGCTTGCGACCTGTTGTCGCGACGCGGCCTCCAATCCACCTCGTTCGCGGAGGTCACCCAGGCAACGCGCACCCCGCGCGGCTCGATCTACCACCACTTCCCCGGGGGAAAGCAGGAACTCGTCCTTGCTGCTCTCGATGCAAACGCGGAGTCCTTCGTGGAGTGGATCGGCTCCATCTGCCGCGTCAACCCCGAGCAGTTCGTTCGTTCGGTGCTCGACGGCTACCGCGCGTACGTTGTCGACGGCGAATTCGAAGTGGGTTGCGCCGCCACCGCCGTCACCGTCGCAGCGGAGAACACCGAACAGCTCGACCGATGCGCCGTGGTCTTCGCCACGTTCGTCGACGCCCTGAGCGACGGCCTCCGCGAGTGCGGCGTCGAGCCCGAGGCTGCCCGCTCCTTCGCCACCCTCGCCTTCTGCTCCCTCAACGGTGCCACGACCGTGGCACGCGCAGCCCGCACGGCTGCATCGCTCGACACCGTCGAGCACCACCTCATCGATCAGGCACGCACGCTTCCCCGCGTGCACGTGGCTGCCACGGCCTGACGCCTCTCCGGCACGTGAAAAGCGGCCGGTACCCGCTCGGATGAGCAGGTACCGGCCGCTTTCTGCGTCCGGAGGAACCTCGGATCAGCCCTCGGTCGAACGCGTGGGGCGCTGGCCGAGCTCCTCGTCGAGGCGCAGGAGGCCAGGGCCGTCGTCCTTGATGAGTTCGACGCGACCGACGATCTCGCTGACCGTCGCTTCTTCCTCGATCTGCTCGGTGAGGAACCAGTTGAGCAGCGGACGCGAGTCGAGGTCACCCTCGGAATCGGCGGAGCGGTACAGCTCGCGGATCGATTCCGAGACCTTCTTCTCGTGCGCGTAGGCCGCTTCGAAGGCGTCGAGCACGGTCGAAACCTCGACGCTCGGAGCCATCTGGGAGCCGATCTTCGGGTGGTTGTCGCGGTCGAGCAAGTGGTCGATGAACTTGTTGGCGTGGACGATCTCCTCGTCCGCCTGGTGCCGCAGCCACGCAGCCATGCCCGGGAGGTCCATAGCGTCGAGCTCGATGGCGAGCTGGCGGCAGACGATCGAGGCCTCGAACTCGAGGGTGATCTGGTCGTTGAATGCCTTTTCGAGATCTGCGCTGAGCTTCATATCTGCATCGTGCCACTTCATTCGGCGTGGCGCAGGTGAGACGAGGCAAGCCTGACCAACCGCCCCGTCCCGCGCGGAGCTTCGTCACATAGGCTCGAAACATGCTCGCTATCACGCTGCCCGAGTTCGGTGACGAGAGCGTCCTCACTCCCGCCGACGTCGACACGCCCAGCCCCGCAGACCTCGCCGGCGACGAGGTGCTCATCCGCGTCGCGGCTACAGGCGTCAACCGCGCGGACCTCATGCAGCGCCAGGGTTTCTACCCGCCGCCGCCCGGCGAATCGGAGCTTCCGGGCCTCGAGGTCTCCGGCACGATCGAGGCCGTCGGAACCGACACGCTGGGGTGGAAGGTCGGCGACGAGGTCTGCGCGCTCCTTGCCGGAGGCGGTTACGCCGAGTACGTCGTGGCCCCGGTCGGCCAGATCCTGCCGGTCCCCCACGGCATTGACCTCGTCACCGCAGCAGCGCTCCCGGAGGTTGCCTCCACCGTCTGGTCGAACGTCTTCCTCACGGCCGACCTCCAACCCGGCGAACTCGTCCTCGTCCACGGCGGCGGCAGTGGCATCGGCACGATGGCCATCCAGCTCGCCAAGGCGTCCGGCGCCCGCGTCGCCGTGACGGCCGGCTCGGCGGAGAAGCTCGCCGCCTGCAAGGCGCTCGGAGCAGACATTCTCATCAACTATCGCGAGGACGACTTCGTCGACGCGATGGACGCCGAAGGCGGTGCGAACGTCATCCTCGATGTCGTCGGAGCCAAGTACCTCGAACGCAACATCGCGGCTCTCGCGCCAAGCGGGCGGCTCGTCGTCATCGGCATGCAGGGCGGGACGAAGGCCGAACTCGACCTGTCGAAGCTGCTCGCCAAACGTGCGCAGATCACCGCGACGGGTCTGCGCTCACGCCCGCGCGAGGAGAAGGCCGCCATCGTCGCGCACGTGCGCGAAAACGTCTGGCCGCTCGTCGAATCCGGCGCGGTGCGTCCGATCGTGCACGCCACCTACCCCCTCACCCGGGCGGCCGACGCCCACCGCGAGCTCGCCGCCTCGCAGCACATCGGCAAGGTGCTCCTCACCGTCTGATCGCACAGCCACTCCGTTGACCGAGCCCACGACGAGCGCATTGCTCGCCGTGGGCCCGCGCGTGTCGCCCTTGCGCCCCCCTCAACACATCCTGGCGCGGGACGCCACCGGAACGGCTTACACCGAGACCGGCGCCACGAGCGTCCCCGGAACCTATGTGGTTCCCTGGTGGCTGCTGCTCATCCTGCTCGTCGGCGTGCCCCTGCTCGCCGCGGCGATCTCGATGACGTTCGCCCGGCGCACGCCGCCGCTGACCCGGCGCGAAGCATGAGGAGGCTGTCATGAGTGTTCGCAACAGTCTTCTCGCCCTTCTCGACTCCCAACCGATGTACGGCGCCCAGCTCAAGGCCGAGTTCGAGGCTCGCACCGGCGGTCAGTGGCCGCTGAACATCGGTCAGGTCTACACGAGGTTGGGGCGCCTCGAGCGCGACGGTCTCGTCGAGGGCGCCGGTACGCCGGACGCCGACGGGCGCATCCCCTACCGGCTCACCGACGCCGGCCGCGCCGAGGTGCTCGGCTGGTGGGATCAGGCGGTGCCGCGGGACGTCACGCCCCGCAACGAACTGGCCATCAAGTTGGCCCTCGCCGTGACGATGCCGGGCGTCGACGTTCGGGCTATCGTCTCGGCGCAACGGGCGGCGACGTTGACGCACCTGCGCGAACTCAACCGCTCGAAACCGCGCCGGTCGTTCGGTGAGACCCCGCCTGGTGTGGGCGCCGACGAGCTCGTCCTCGAGTCGCTCATCTTCGCCGACGAGGCCGAACTGCGCTGGCTCGATTACGTCGAGGAGCGACTGGCGCGCAGCTGACCCCTGCGCGAACCACACCGTGCGCGGGTCCGGGTCACACCGGGCCCGCGTTCGTGTGTTCGGTATCCGTCGCACGCTCGGTGGCCGTGCACGGCGCCGGGCCGACAAAATAGGAGTCATGTCCCGGCTGACCATGCTCCTCGTCCCGCCCGAGGTGCGGCGCGTCGCGCGACGCCGTGGCGTGACGAAGAGGCGCGTGGCCGACGAGCTACACACCTTCGTCGAGGTGAAGCCCTCTCCGGGACGCTGGAAGGTGGCTGCGCACATCACGACCTGCGTGACGCTCACCGTGCTCACGCTGTCGCTGATCTTCGGTCCCAAGATGGGATTGCTCGGCCTCACCGGAACGTTCCTGTGCACCGTCAGCGTGCGACGCACGTGGCGCCACCGCGTCACGATCCTCGCCTCGATGACACTCGCCTACGCCCTCGCCCTGACCATCGGCGTGAGCGTCGCGGGCAACGCGCTTCTCACCACCCTCGCCCTGACGGCGATCGCGGGCGTCAGTGTGTTGCTCTACCATGCGCTCGTCGGCGACCCGCCCGGGCCGGTGTTCCTCACGATCGGCCCGGCCATCGGCACCTACCTGCCCACCACGGGCGTGGCCGGTTCGACGTTCGTCCTGGCCGCGTCGCTCGGCGCCGTGATGTCGAGCGTGCTCAGCCTCGCCCTGCAGTGGCCGTTCCGGCACACTCCCGAGGACGAAGCCGTCGAGGATGCGCAAGAGGCGTGTGACGAATACTTCGCCACCGACCCCGACGGCGACTTCGTCGAGACGGGCCGCCTGCGCGACGCCGCATACGGCTCGATCTTCAACGCCGCGTGGGCCGTCGCGTTGGCCGCAGGACGCCGCAACCGCAACCCGCACCTGCGTGATCTCACGGCGCAGGTGCGCAAGATGCACATCGCCGTCGTCCAACGCACCGCCGCCACCCGCCTGCCCGACGCCGACATCGCCGTCCCGACGATGCTCCAGGCGCGCTACCTCGGGCGTCCGCCGCGGCGTTACCTGCTCGAGTGGGGGCTGTCCCGCTCTTCCCTGCCCTCGCTCATCGCGCGCCGGGCCGCGCTCGCGGTGCTCGCCACCTGCGTCATCGCGTACGCCCTCGGCGTCTCACACCCGTACTGGGCCGTCATGACAACGGCGCTGCTCGTCTCCCTCAACGGTGACCGACTCTCGCTGACGCACCGCGCCGGCCACCGCTTCGTCGGCACCGTCGTCGGCGTCGGCCTGTTCTTCCTCGTCAGTCTGGCCGGACCGACCGACTGGTGGGTCATCGTCATCGCGCTCGTGTGCGTCTTCCTCCTGCAGTGGTCGGTCGTGAGCAACTACGCGCTCGGTTCGATGTTCATCACACCGATGGCGTTGCTCGTGGCCTCCGTCGGCTCGTCGCACGCACCGACGACCGAGTTGATGCTCGACCGCGTCTTCGAGACGGCGCTCTCGTGCGCCATCTGTGTTGTAATCTTGTGGGCGTTCGCGCGACGTCTGCCGATCCGTTTGGTGCGCAGGCAGTTCCGCCGCTCGCTGCGAGCGCTTCAGCGCGTGCTCGTGCTCATGGCCGACGGCCAGCAGGATTCGGACCGGGGCGTCGCCGCCCGGCGGGATCTCGTCTTCGAACAGCTCGAGGCCGACCACGTGCTCGCGATGGCGGCCACCGATCTGCCGCACACCCTCGGAACGTGGGAGGAGGTGGAGGCCAGCCTCAACTCCACGTCCTACGTGACGCTCGCCGCGTGCTGGACCGCGGACCCACTCAAGCTGCTCGACGCCGAAGCGATGAGCGCCCGCCTCACGCGCCTCATCCACGATCTGCCGCCGATCTCGACGCAGGTCGTCGACTCCACCACGGTGGCCACCGGCCTCGACGAGGTGCTCGCGGTCGGGCTCGCGCGCCGCAGCTGACGCACTACCCGGAGTTCTCGTCGTCCCTCTCGACGACGAACCGTACGACCTCGACCACCGCGTCGTCCGGCATCTCGGCGTAGTAGTTACGTCGCAGAGCTTCCACGAACTCCCGCATGTCGGTGCCGGGCGGAGCGTCCGCCTGCTCGGCCGTGAGGGTCGCTGCCGCGTGGCTCGTGACCGACTCGACCCGGCCACGAAGACTGCGAGCACCGAAGGCGAACCGGGCAGCGCCGGGTGCGATGTTCTCCTTCCATCGCACGGTGGTGGCCTTCGTGCCGACGCTCACGGCGTCGAAGTATCCCTCGGCGAAGCCAACCTGCTGCATGCCGCCAGGATGGCACTCGGCGCCCACGAGGTGGGCGAGATCCCGACGTGTTCCCGACCGATGCACGAACGCGCGAGAAGCGACGATCGCTTCCCGCGCGTACGGTGCGCCTGTGAACTCGTCGTACGTCAGGCGGCCTCGGCCCGCTCGGAGCGGCTCAGCCGACCGTCGACCATCTCGTACACGGAGTCGACGGCGGTGAGCGTCGGCAGGTCGTGCGTCACCATGAGCGTCGCGACGCCGGAGTCACGCGTCACGTCGCCGATGAGGCGCATGACGGCAGAGCTGCGCTCGGAGTCGAGCGCCGACGTCGGTTCGTCGACGAGGAGCAGCTCGGGTGAGTTCATGAGCGCCCGGGCGATACCCACGCGCTGACGCTGACCGCCCGACAGCTGCGCCGGACGACGGCTCGCGGCGTCCTTGAGGTCGACTGCCTCGAGCAGTTCCATCGCGCGATCCTGGACGGCCTTGCCCTTGCGCCCGTCGAGGCGGGCCACGGCTTCGAGTTGTTCCGCGGCGGTGAGCGATGCGATGAGGTTGCTCTGCTGGAAGACGAAGCCGATCGACGACAGGCGCACCGCGGCCGCGTCCTTGCGCGACAGGCCCGAGACGACACGGCCACCGATCGCGACGCTGCCCGAGTCCGGCGTCTGCAGCAGACCCGCCACGGCGAGGAGCGACGACTTACCCGAACCGGACGGGCCGGTGACGGCGGCGAACTCGCCGGGTTCGACGCTGAGGCTGACGTGGTCGACCGCGGTGATGCGGCCGGCGCCGTCGGGGAAGGTGAGAACGGCGTCATCGACGATGAGGCTCATCGTGCAGCTCCTAGCGCTGAGTTGGGGTCGACGGTCGCGATGCGGCGCAGGCTGACGAGCGCGCCGAGCAGACCGAGAACCATGAGAAGGACGAGGGGGACGAGGGTCGTCGTCGGGCTGACGACGAAGGGGACGACGTCTCGGGCGAGCAACCCGCCGACGGTCGCGATGAGCGTGCCGAGGCCACCACCGATGAGGAGGAGAATCGCGGCCTGGCCGAGGGCGTCACGCACGAGGTAGCTCGTGCGGGCACCCATCGCCTTGAGCACGGCGAGGTCCGGCGTGCGCTGGATGGTCCAGATCGTGAAGAACGCTCCCACGACGAGGGCCGAGACGAGCATGAGCATGACGCGCATCAGCGTGAGCGAACCGTTCTCGGCCTGGTAGGCGGAGATGGTGGACAGGGAATCGTTCGGTGTCATCGCCACGAGGTCGCTCTGCTTCTCGAACGCTGCCGCGTCGAACGAACCGTCCGTCTTCAGCAGGGCGAGCGAGGTGCCGCCCGCGGTCTGGACGCCCCCGGCCTTGGCGTCGGTCTGCGTCATCCAGACGACGGGAACGTGCTGGTAGGAGGCGTCGTCGCTCAGCGCCTGCACGCGAACCGACTTGTCGCCGAACGTGATCGAGTCACCGGCCGCCACGTTCGCGTCCTTGCCGAGGCCCGAACCGACGACGACCGAGCCGGGACGAACGCCCGACGGCGCGGCGAACGATCCGTCCTCGACGACGAAGACCGTCACGGCCGAGCGGACACCGTCGACGCTGACGCGGCTCTGCGCGATCGCCAGTGACGTCGCCTCCGTGACGACGGGCTGGTCGGCCGCGTCCTTCACCGCGGACGACGCGACGCGAGAGGAGTCGAAGCCGACCTTCTGCCCCTGGGCCGGCTGCGAGAAGGCGATCTGGGAGACGCCGCGATCCGGCATCGTCGAGACGGCGGCAACGCTCTCACGCCCGAGGCCCGCCGCGAGCCCCGTCAGCATGACGACGAGCAGCGTGATGAGAGCGACCACGCCGCCGATGAGCGCGAACCTGCCCTTGGCGTGGCGCAGGTCGCGGGATCCGAGAAACATCTCAGCCTTTCCGAACAAGAGGTGCGGGAGTGAATATCTCCATTCCATCGCGGTTCCCGCGCGCACACATCGACCGCTCGGCGAGGCCCACCTCAACCGTTTGGTTGATACCGCCGCGCGCCTTGCCAAGGCAGAATGAAGGGACGATGAGTGCCCACCCGCCGCCGTCCGCCACAGCCCGACGCCCCGAGACGGCGCGCGCAATCCGCGCCATGCAGGCCGCCATGCACGTGCTCTTCGTCCTGCTCTTCGTCGTCGGGCTTGCGCGTGCCCTTCTCACGCAGACGATGACGGCACCGCACCTCGCGCTCCTGTTCGTCGCGTCGGCGCTGTTCATGGGCCTCTACTGTTTCGGCCTCACGCTGGAGCGCCGTCCGGTCTCCGACGCGCGCCGCGAACAGCTCGCCCAGGTGTGGATCTCAGCGCTCGTCGTGGCGTGGATCGCGCTGCTCGCCGTGGCTGCCGACTTCGCGTGGCTGGCGTTCGCGTTCTACTTCCTCGTCCTCTACGTCGCGCGACGCGCGCTCGCCGCGGCCCTGGTCGCTGTCGTGCTCGTTGCGAGCGTCGTCGCTCTCGCGAGCTCGAACTCGACGCGGGGACCGGGCAGCCTCATCGGCCCGTTCATGGGCATGCTCGTCGCCCTCGGCATCGCGTGGGTCTATGTCCAACTGCGGCGGGAGAACGACGCCCGCAACCTCCTCGTCGACCAGCTCGTCGCTGCGCAGGACGACGTCCTCGCCGCCCAGGAGGAACTGGCGCACGCGCAGCACCGCGCCGGGGTCCTCGCCGAGCGCGAGCGCCTCGCCCGCGACATCCACGACACCCTCGCCCAGGGCTTCTCCAGCATCCTGCTCCTCTCGCGTGCCGGGCTGGCGCGCGAGGACGGCGAGGGCACGCTGTTGCGTCAGATCGAGGAACAGGCCGCGGAAGGGCTGACGCAGTCCCGCGAGGTCGTCCACGCCCTCGCGCCGACGGAACTCGCCGACGCTCCCCTGTTCGCTGCCCTCCGCCGCCTCGCCGAGCGCCTCGGCGAACAGACCGGCATCGCGGTGTCCACGACGTGCGACGGGGACGCCCGCCCGCTGCCGTCCCCCGTCGAGGTCGCGTTGCTGCGCATCGCACAGAGCGGTCTCGCCAACGTGCGCATTCACGCCCAGGCTTCGCGCGCCGGGGTGACGCTGGCCTACTCGCCCACCGACGTGACGCTCGAGATCATCGACGACGGTGTCGGCTTCGACGAGGCCGCCGTCGAGCGCGCCCCGCTCGGTGGCAGCGGATTCGGCCTGCGTGCCATCCGCGAGCGCCTCGTCGAACTCGGCGGGCAGCTCGAGGTCGAGTCGGCCCCCGGTGAAGGGGCGGCGCTCTTCGTCAGGATCCCGACGGCCACCTCGCCTGCCGCACCATCGCCCGTCACGACGAACGGAGGCGCCCTGTGACCACGGTGCTGCTCACCGACGACCATCCCGTGGTTCGAGCCGGCCTGCGGGCCCTGCTCGTGGCGTCGGGCATCGACGTTCTCGCCGAAGCGAGTGACGGCGCGGAGGCAATCGCCGAACTCGATCGGCTCACGGCCACCGGAACACCGCCCGACGTCGTCCTCATGGACCTGCAGATGGGCGACGGCATGGACGGTGTGAGTGCGACGGCGGCCATCCGTGGCCGCGGATGCGCCCCCGCGGTGCTCATCCTCACGACCTACGACACGGACACCGACATCCTGCGCGCCGTCGAGGCGGGCGCCGGCGGCTACCTGCTCAAGGACGCCCCACCGGAGAACCTCGTCGACGCCGTCCACCGCGCGGCACGCGGCGAGACGGTGCTCGCACCGGCCGTAGCGCAGCGCCTCGTCACCCGCCTCGCGCAGCCGACAGCCTCTCTCACGGCGCGCGAGGTGGACGTTCTGGAACGGGTCGCCGACGGCGCGACGAACCGCGCGATCGCCAAGGCACTCTTCGTCTCCGAGGCCACCGTGAAGACCCACCTCGTGCACATCAACGAGAAGCTCGGGGCCACCTCCCGCACGGACGCCGTCGCCAAGGCCCGCACTGCCGGCATCCTGCGCTGACGGAATTCGGTGTGGTGAGGCAATCACCATGTCAGTTCAGGAGGGGTCGACGAGGTGACCCGGCTGCGGAGCCACGCGCGCGAGTTTCACGGCGTGTTGGATGCGGCGCGTCGAGTCGTCGGGTTCGGGCAGTTCCTCGAGGGCGAACCAGCCCGATTCGAGGGCCTCACTGGCCACCTCGACGTGCGGTTTCGTTTCGCAGTGGACGCGGAAGATGACGTCGATGTGCCGAATCTCCGGCACGAAGTACGTGGCCATCGCGCCACCCGGTTCGATCGTCAGGCCGGTCTCCTCGCGCACCTCACGGATGACGGCCTCGCGCGGCTGTTCACCGCCGTCGATGAGCCCGCCGGGCAGCGACCAGCCCTTGCGGTGCACCTGACGCAGCGCGAGCACCCGACCGTCGTACTCGATGATCGCAACGGCACCCGCCGTGAACGTCGGCTGGATCGCGTGGACGATGCGGTGGCTGATGCCGACCGGCAGCCACTTGTAGAGGCGCAGCGCCGCCATCCGCAGGGGTGAAGGGTTCGCAGCGTTCACAGTGACTCCTCGACGAGGTTCTCAAGGCGCGCCTCCGGGACGTGGTCGAGGTCCTCGTCCACCTCTCCCGAGACGTGGTAGCGGCGCATCACCTTGACCATGTTGTTGACGACGGCGATCAGCGGCACCCCGGTGAAGGCCCCGAAAGCCCCTCCGAGCACGGTGCCGGCGGTGACGCCGAGCAGGATGACGAGCGGGTGGAGATCGACGAACTTACCCAGAATGATCGGGTTGACGAGATTGCCGAACAGCTGGATGACGAGGGCGAGCGCCACCATCATCACGATCGCGGTGACGATGCCCTTGCTGACGAGAGCGATGACGAACAGCAGGACCGCCGCGACGAGCACGCCGACAAGCGGCACCAGGGAGCCGAGGAACAGCGCCACGGTGAGGGGGACGGCCAGTGGGACACCGGCGATCCACATGACCGGCAGCATCGCCCCGGCGTTGAGTACGGCGAGCAGGACGAGCGATCGCATGTAGACGACGAGCGTCCTCCATGCTGCCGCGCCGGCGAGATCCGCATAGTTGTGGGCGGGGCGCGGGAGCACCCGCACGCACCAGCGCCAGATGGAGCCATCGTCGGCGAGAAGGAAGAGAACACAGAAAAGCGTCAGGACGAAACCCGACAGCGCGCCTACCGCCTGACCGAGATAGCCACCGGCCTGTGCGGTGATGTCGCCGGAGTGCTCGCTCACCGTTTTGGCCAGATCGACGGTGTAGGTGTTCGCAGTGGCCGGGTCGAGGCCGAGCGGACCGTCGACCAACCAGTCACGCGCACCGCGCTGGGCGCCGCCGAACTGACTCGCGAACTCGCCGCTGGAACCGGCCACCTGGGCCCAGACGAACCACACGAGCAGCGCGATGAACCCGAATCCGACGAAGAAGGAGATGACGGCCGAGAGCCCGCGCCCGAGGCCTCGGCGCACGAGCCACGCCACGAGCGGCTGCAGGAGCGCCGCCACCATGATGCCGGTGACGAGCGCAACGGTCACGAGGCCGAGCTTTGCCAGGGCCCAGAACACGAGCGCCACTGCGGCTGCGACGAGCAGGAGGTAACCCGACCAGGCACCCGCGAGGCGGATGCCGAAGGGGACGCTCGCGCGCGCCTTGTCAGGGGAAACCGGCTCGTTCATCGGGCCAGTTTCCCACGTCGAGCGCTCAGGCCGGACGGCTCAGTTCGAGGGCCTCGTACTCGGAGGGGGCAATGAGCACCGGGGCGATGGTTCGCCAGAAGTACTCCACTTCCTCGTGCAGGCCCTGCTCGTGCCCGGTGGCCTGCCACGTGAGGTGCAACCCGAGCAGGGCCCCGGTGAGCATCCGCGCCATGCGTTCGGCGTCGATCCTCTTGGCAAAAGCGCCGTCGCAGTCCAGGCTCTCGATCATGTGGCGCGCCATCGACTCCCACATGTGGAAGGACGCCGGGCGTCCCTCGCTGTAGGTTTCACGCTCGACGGCGAGCCGGGCCGTGGCCTGAAAGGACATCCGTGGCCAGGGCGTCGCACACGACATAACCGAGATTGATCAGCTTCTGCGCGCCGCGTCCGGGCACCGACTCGGCGGCCTTCACCATCCAATCTCCGTGGGCCGCAAGTACCGCGTCGGCGACTTCTTCCTTCGTCTCGAAGTGGATTATTAGGCCGAAGGCCGAATCACCCCGCCGCCGCTTGCCCGGCCGCGCGCCCGGAAAACAGGCAGCCGCCGAGGAACGTCCCCTCGAGTGCGTTGTATCCGTGCACGCCTCCACCTCCGAACCCAGCGGCTTCACCGGCCGCGAAGAGACCCGGGACGGCGTTCCCGTCGGCGTCCAACACGCGAGACTGCAGGTCGGTCTGGATGCCGCCGAGGCTCTTGCGGGTCAGGACGTGCAGCTTGATACCGACAAGTGGGCCGGCCTTCGGGTCGAGAACCCGGTGCGGCGAACTCACCCGGGCGAGCTTGTCACCGAGGTAGTTGCGGGCGTTGTGGATCGTCATGACCTGAACGTCCTTGGAGTACGGGTTGCCCATTTGCCGGTCCCGCTCCTCGATCTGCGTGCGCACAGCGTCGGCGTCGAGCAGCGGTTCGTCCGCGAGTGTGTTCATCTTCGCCACGAGTTCGTCGATCGTGTCGGCGACGACGAAATCGGCGCCGTGTTCGACGAAGTCGGCCACGGCCTTCGGCGCGCCGGAGGCCAGGCGGGCCTTGACGACTTCCTTGCGACTGCCCGAGGTGAGGTCGAGATTCTGCTCCGAACCCGAGAGCGCGAATTCCTTCTCCAGCATCTTGCTCGTCACGATGAACCAGGAGTGGTCGAACGCGCTGATCGCAGGGTCGGTACGCAGGTGGCGCAGCGTGCCGAGCGTGTCGAAACCGGGCAGGCAGGGCTGCGGCATGCGTCGGCCGATCGCGTCGAACCACAACGGCGACGGGCCGGGCAGGATACGGATGGCGTGCTGCGGCCACACGGGGTTCCAGTTGCGGATGCCCTCGGTGTAGTGCCACATGCGGTCACGGTTGACGAGGCGCGCGCCGGCACTCTCGGCCACGTCGAGCATGCGTCCGTCCACGTATTCCGGCACGCCGGTGATCATCGACGACGGCGGGGTGCCGAGGCTCTCGGGCCACCAGCGACGCACGAGGTCGTGATTGCCACCGATTCCGCCGCTCGCCACGATCACAGAGGGTGCTTCGAGCTCGAAGTCACCTTCGGCATCGCGGTTCGAGGCGACGCCGCGCTCGGCGTCGTCCGGCGCCAGCACCGTGCCGCGCACACCGGTGAGGGCGCCGCTCGTCGTCACGAGCTCGTCGACGCGGTGGCGGTGGAAGAAGGTGAGCAGCCCGCGCTTCTCGGCGTCGAGCGCCTTCTCGACGAAGGGCCCGCTGACGCCCGTGCCCGTCCCCCAGGCGATGTGGAAGCGCGGCACCGAGTTGCCGTGGCCGTCGGCACGCCCGTCACCGCGCTCGGCCCAGCCGACCATCGGCGTGAGGTTGATGCCGTTCTCGCGCAGCCACTCGCGCTTGCCGCCGGCCGCCCACTCGACGTAGGCACGAGCCCAGGCGCGCCCCCACGTGTCCTCGGCGTTCTCGCCGTCGAGGCGGTCCCACTGAGCACTGTTGCACCAGTCGGCCCACGCCAGCTCGAGGCTGTCGCGCACACGCAGGCGACGCTGCTCAGGAGAGTCGACGAGGAAGAGACCGCCGAAGGACCAGTGAGCCTGCCCACCGAGGTTCGCCCGGTTCTCCTGCTCGACGACGGCGACGCGGCGCCCTCGCGCCGTCAGCTCCGCGGCCGCCACGAGACCGGCGAGCCCTGCTCCCACGACGATCGTGTCGAACGTTCGTTCAGTCATGCCCCATCACTCCCTCTGCATCGTTGCCGTCACGATAATTGAGGCCTCCTGTCACCCGGGCCGTTTACCGTCGAGCCGAGGGGGCGCCGCTAGACTCGGGCACCATGACGACCCAGGACACCGCGGCTTCGAAACCCGAAGCGGAACAGGAGCCCTCGTCGTCCACCTTGTCGACGTTCTGGCGCGAGGTAAGCACGTTCGGTTTCGTCGGCGCCTTCGCCGCCGTCATCGACCTCGGCCTGTTCAACGTCCTCATCCACGGTGCGCTGAGCGACAAGTACACGACGGCGAAGATCCTCTCGGGTGCCGTCGCCACCGTCTTCGCCTGGCTCGGCAACCGGTACTGGACGTTCCGCGAACGCGAGGGGCGCCCGGTCCATCACGAGGTGGCCCTGTTCTTCGGCGTCAACGGCGTCGCGCTCGCGGTCACCTCGGCGTGGGTCGCGTTCGCCCACTACGTCCTCGACGTGACGAAGCCGTTCTGGGTCAACGTGCACGTGGTTCTGGGCATCGGCCTGGGCACGCTCATGCGGTTCGTGCTCTACCGCACGGTCGTCTTCGGCAAGGCCGCCGAACAGGGTGCACCGCCCACGCACCGCGACGCACACGAGAAGTAGCCGCGACGCAGCCGCTACCTGCACCCGGCGACCGCGATCAGCGTCCCGGCAGGAGCGCCTTCATCTGACGGGCTCGATGCTGCAGACCGCTCGTCGTCACGAGCGTGAAGGCCTCGGCGATGATGTCGCGCGACATCTTCGAGACGCCGAACTCTCGCTCCGCGAAGCGGATCGGGTGCTCGACGACGACGCCGCCGGCCTCAAGGACACGCAGGGTGAGGTCGACCTGGAAGCCGTATCCGCTCGTCGTGATCCCGTCGAGGTCGATGGCCCGCAACATCGGGGCGCGGTACACGCGGTACCCGGCCGTGGCGTCGTGGACGTGCGTACCGAGCAACGCGCGCACGTAGAGGTTGGCTCCTCGGCTGAGGACCTCGCGCTGCTTGGGCCAGTTGACCACCGACCCGCCCTTGATCCAGCGCGAGCCGATGACGAGGTCGGCTTGGCGAGCCAGCTCGAGCATCGCCGGTAGTTCCTCTGCGGGGTGCGAGCCGTCGGCATCGATCTCGACAAGAGCGTCGTAACCGCGTTCGAGACCCCAGGCGAATCCTGCGAGGTACGCCTTCCCGAGCCCCTCCTTGCCCCGACGGTGCAGCACGTGGATGTGCCCGCTCGAGGCGGCGAAATCGTCGGCCATCTCACCGGTGCCGTCGGGCGAGTTGTCATCGATGACGAGGATGTCCGCATGCGGAACAGCGGCATGGACGCGCTCGAGGATCCGGGGAAGGTTCTCGCGCTCGTCGTAAGTCGGCAGGAGCACGAGCACGCGATCGATCGCGGGGCGCTCCTGCGCCGAGGGCAACGCGGGCATGGGTAACTTTCGTCAGGCGACGGGGACGAGACAGCAAACGTAACTCATGGGCCGCACAATGGTGAGCATGCCCGCGCCGATCAGCCTCGATGACGCCGTCCGTCGCCTCTACGACGGACCGGCAGCCGATTTCGTGAGGGTCCGCAAGGAACTCGCGGCTCGGGCGAAGAGTGAGGGCGCCGCCGATGTCGCCCGCGCGATCACGGCGCTGCGCAAACCCACGGTGGCCGCGGAGACCGTCAATCACCTTGAGGATCAGCCGCTCGGTGAACTCCTCGCCGTCGGCACCGCCCTACGGGCTGCTCAGACGCGCCTCGACACCGACGAGATGAAACGCCTCACGTCCGAACGTCACCGCCTGCTCGACGCCGTCCTCGCAACCGTCTCCGTCTCACCGGCGGTGCGCGACGAGGTTCGCTGCACGCTGCTCGCCGCGACAGCCGACCCCAGCGCCGAGGCCGCCGTCGCGAGCCGCACCCTGGTGCGGGGCCTGCGCTATTCGGGGTGGGGTGAGGTTGACCTGTCGGACGCGCTCGCACATCGGGACGCAGCCGCGCGCGGCCGTGCCGCTCTTCGCATCGTGGACACCGACTCAGCCGACCGGGAGGCCGAGCGAGAGGCTGCCGCGCGGGACGCCGAACGTCGCACGGCGATGCAGGAGGTCGAGCGGGCCCGCCGCCGGTTGAGCGCTGCGGTAGACGCTTATGACGCCGCGAAGGCGGCCCGTGACAGCGCACAGGCCGCCCTCGCGGCGGCGGAGACTCGCGTCAGAGCCCTCGACGAGAGGTGAGGAGCCCGGGAATCGGGCAGCTCGACCCTGCCCGATGAAGTGCGTCAGGCCGACTTCTTCGTCGCCGACGGGAACATCTGGCCGCAGTAGGACGTGAGGTCGTCTACCGCGTCGTTGTAGGTGTTCGTGTCGACGGTCTTCGAGGGCGCCTTGGCCTTCGTCAGCGTGCCGACCTTCTTGGCGACGGCGTCCGCCTTCTGCTTGAAGCTGGCGTTACCGGACTTCTTGCCCTGCTCGCGCAGTTCGTCCGCGAGCTTGCCCATCGAGGTCGACGCCTTGCTGAGGTCGGCCGCCTTGCGCGAGTCGACAGCCTTGTTCCAGGTGGAGTTGGCCGAGACGACCTTCTTGTTCGTGTCGATGCAGGCTGCGCGCAGGGCCGGCGTCGCGCCGGGCTTGCCCGCGTTCGTCGTCGCACTGGAGGTCGTGACAGTGGGGCTGGCGTCGTCGCTGTTCGCACTGCCGCAGGCGGCCATCGTCACCGCGAGCCCGAGGCTCGCCGCGGTTGCCGGCAGGATGCGGCGAGTTCGGGTGAAAGCGTGGTGGTGCACGGTTTTCCTCTCGTCGGGCCCGTGGTTCTGGCCTCTCGGTCGGTCATGGGTTCATCGCCCACGAGTCACCTACCGTTACATATTCGTGATGTTTCCGCGAATCCGGCCCGCAATGACGGCAGCCGTCCAGGTCGCAGCCTCGAACATCGGCACGTGGCCGACGCCCTCGGCCTCGACGTAGTTCCACTCCGGAACCCTCGCGAGCGCCGCGCGCACGCCGCGGGCAGGCACGAGCGCGTCCGCGTCTCCCTGGAGGAACGTGACGGGCACCGTCACCTCGGCCAGCGCGCGGCGGTAGCTTCGCGACGCTCCTGCGATGACGATCGACTGCGCAGCACGCACAAGGGAGGGCACCGCGCTCTGGATCTCGGTGAGTGCCCGCGCCTCCTCGACGGCCCGGCGCCACACCCAGCGCGGCACGCGACGACGGTCGGCCACGACGACGAGTACGCCGTCGAGGCCCATCTGGTCGGTGCCGCGACGCTGGACGTAGCGCGGCACGACGAAGCGCGCGAGGGGCGGGCACATGTAGAGCGCGAAGGTGAGACCGACCCGGGGGTTCGGACGCACCTTGGGGCCGAACGGCACGACCGCGTCAACGAGCACGAGCCGCTCGAGCTGCGGGTGGCCCTTCGCGGCGAGCAGCAGCGAGATCATCCCGCCCATCGAGTTGCCGACGAGCACGACGTTTCGCGCGTCCACGACGTCGAGGTAGGCGCTCAACAGGTCGACGTTGTCGCCGACCGCGGAACGGCCGGCGTCGGCCTCGGTGCGCCCGAAGCCGGCGAGGTCGGGTGTCAGTACCCGCCCGAGGCGCGCGAGGTAGGGCCAGACGGGCTCCCAGTTCGCGAGGCTCCCGCCGAGACCGTGGACGAGGACGTAGGTGGGCCCCGAGACGTTGTGGCCGCTGTCGCGGTGATGCACCGTGACGCCGTCGACCTCGACGGTCGTGATGGGCGGCAGGTCGGGTTCGGGTTCGTCGACGTTCGTGGCGAGAGACTCGGCGAGCAGCGCCTCGGCCGCGGCAGCGTCGAGAACGTCGACGTCGGCGGCCAGGGCTGCGCTCGAGTTGCCCGGTTCGTTTTCTGAGGCGGGACTCACGAGCTCTCTCCGATCTGCTCTCGCAGCGCCTGCGCGAGCACCTGAGCGTGGTTGTCACCGGTCGGGTCACCGGCGATGAGGAGGAGGACGCGCCCGTCGGCGCCGCAAACAGTCTCGGCGAGCTTCTCCAGCCCGTCGGCACCGTCACCGTCGGCCAGCTCGGCTCGGTAGCGGTCGGCGAACTGCTCGAAGCTCAGATCTCCGCCGTGGAACTCCTTGCGCAGGTCCGTGCTCGGGGAGGCGTCCTTCGCCCACTCGTCGAGGTCTGCTCGTTCCTTCGAGACTCCGCGGGGCCACAACCGGTCGACGAGCACGCGCATCGCCTCACCGTCACGCGCGGTGTGGACCTTGCCCACCTCGATGTCGGGGGTGGCCATCAGCGGTGGGCGGCGACGGCGTCCGCGAGGCTGCCGAGCACCGGGTCGTAGGAGCGGACGACGCGTTCGACGATGACCCCTTCACGGCGGAACGGGTCGCCGTCGAGACGCTGCTCGACCTGCTCGGCGCTGTCGGCTGCGACGAGCAGCAGCGCGCCGGCCGGGTCGGTGAGCGGCCCGGAGAGCAGGAGGCCCTCGCACTGCGCGAGGAACTCGCGATGCTCGGGGCGGTGGGTGTCGCGCGCGGCGACGTCGTCGCTGTAGCGGTAGGAGACCGCGAAAATCGCCATGCCTTCGAGCCTACTCGCCACCAGTGACACCGGGCAGACCATAAGATCGAGGCGATCGGGGCAGGGAGGGAAACCACGTGTCGGAGCGTTGGCAGCTGGGCAGCCGGTACGTGCTCGAACGTCGAATCGGCGCGGGCGCGATGGGTCAGGTGTGGGCCGGTCGCGATGTCGACGGCCGCCCCCTCGCGTTCAAGCTGTTGCGCCCCGAGATGGCTGACGACCCCACCGTCGTCGCGCGTTTCCTCCAGGAACGCAACCTGCTCGTCAATCTGCGCAGCCCTCACGTCATCCGCGTGCACGACCTCGTCGTCGAGGGCCCGCGCCTCGCCATCGTCATGGATTACATCGGCGGGCCGTCGTTGCGCGGCCTGCTCCAGCAGCGCGGCAATCTTCCGCCTGCGGAGGTGGCGTCCCTCGGTTCGCGGATCGCGGCCGGCCTCGCAGCGGTGCACGGCGCGGGCGTCCTGCACCGCGACCTCAAGCCCGAGAACGTGCTTCTCGACGAAACCCCGAACGGCCTCGAGCCGAAGTTGGCGGACTTCGGCATCGCCTCGCTCGCCGTGACGGCGACTGGGCACGTCGGCACGGCGAACGTCATCGGCACCCCGCAGTACCTCGCGCCCGAGCTCGGCGACGGGTTGCCGAGCGGGCGTGCCAGCGACCTCTACGCCCTCGGCATCACGCTGTACGAAATGGCGTGCGGCATCGTGCCGTTCAGCTCTGATTCGCCGGTCGCGCTCCTGCGGATGCACGCCGACCACGCGCCCGGACGCCCGGACGGCATGCCGGACGAGCTGTGGCACCTCGTCGCGGCGCTCATGGCGAAGAACCCGGGAGACAGGCCCGACGACGCCTCCGCCGTCGCGGCGCAGCTGGCCGACATGGTGCCGCGCTTCGCCGGGATGCCGGCCCCCGCTCCCCTGCACGCCTCTCCCCCCACGCGACTCATCGGGTCGGCACTGCCGACCTCCGGAAGCTCTCCCGAGACCGTCTCCGACGATGACGACGAGAGCACGTCGCACCGTCGCAGCATCGCGCTCGGCGTCGGGCTCGTCGTCGGGCTGTGCCTCGTCGCGCTCGTCGCGTGGCTGTTGTTGCGCGACACCGGCTCGGAGCAGACGAAGGCGAAACCATCGGCCACCACCTCCTCGTCGACGACACGGGCGCAACCGACGGTGGTTCCGCTGTCCAGTCGTCTCGCCGGCTCGGAGGCGGAGAAGAATAGCGCCACGATCGACGGGCGTGACTTCGACGACGCCGTCGTCGCCCGCGATCTCACGCCCCCCACCTGCACCCGTCCGGTGCGTTTCACCCTCGACGGTGAGTTCACTCAGATGGAGTTGCTCGCCGGCTTCAACGCGCGCCCCAACCCCTCGGGGGACACCGGCGCCGTCGTCGTGCGCCTGGACGGCGACACGAAGCAGACCGTGAACTTCTCGAGCGAAAAGGCGAAAGCACTCTCGCTCGACGTCACGGGGGTGCGCAGCCTCGTGCTCGAGCTGAGAGCGCAGCGCTGTTCGCCGCAGGATCATCAGAGCATTGCACTCGCCGAGGGCAAGCTTCGCCGCCAGTAGGCGCCAACTCGGCGGTCAGCAGGCCACTGCCGGCGCTGCCGTCGACCGGGCGCTGCTGCGGGCGTCGGCGAACAGGAGCACCCCGAGGCCCGCGAACGCGAAGCCTGCGCCGACCCAGAGCGGCGAACCGAAGCCGTGGCCGGCCGCGATGGCGAGGCCGCCGATCCACACGCCGAGGAAGTTGCCGACGTTGAACGCGGCGATGTTCGCGCTGCTCGCGAGCGTCGGCGCTTCGTCGGCGTAGCGCATGACACGCATCTGTAGGCCGGGCACCGTGCCGAACCCGAAGAAGCCCATGGCGAGCAGGAGTGCTGCCGCCGCCACCTTGTTGCCCGGGACGAGCGCAAAGACCACGAGAACGATGCCGAGCGCGAGCGTCCACGTCGTCAGGGTGCGGCGCAGGGCTGCGTCGGCGAGGCGCCCACCGAGGAGATTGCCGCCGAAGAGCCCGACGCCGAAGAGGACGAGGAGCCACGGCACTGCGCCGTCGTCGAAACCGGTGACGCGAGTCAGCAGCGGCTCGATGTACATGAACGCACCGAACATGCCGCCGAAGACGAGCACTGTCATGCCGAGGGAGTACCAGACCTGGGCCCGGGAGAAGACGGCCAGTTCGGCCCGGAGGCTACGTTCGGACGACTCGGCGTGGGCGTCCGGAACGAGCGCTGCAATGCCGGCGAAGGAGACGACTCCGACGACGGCAATGGTGGCGAACGTCGCCCGCCAGCCCCACTGTTGACCGACGAAGGTGCCCATCGGCACGCCGAGGACGTTGGCAAGCGTCAGCCCACCGAACATGATGCTGATGGCGCCGGCCTGCTTCTCCTTGGCCACGAGGGCCGAGGCGAGCACGGACCCGATGCCGAAGAAGGCGCCGTGCGCGAGGGCCGCGACGACACGTCCGGCGAGGAGCGCGGCGTAGCCGGGTGCCAGTGCCGAGATCGCGTTGCCCACGACGAACAGCACCATGAGGAGCAGCAGCGCACGCTTCGGCGCCCACTTCACGAGGAGCGGCGGCAGCGCCAGCGCACCGAAGACGACCGCGAGGGCGTAACCGCTCACGAGGTAGCCGGCCGTGGGCACGGAGACCCCGAGGTCGTTCGCGACCGGGGTGAGCAGGCCCGCGATGACGAATTCGGTGAGCCCGATGCCGAAGCCACCGAGGGCCAGGGCGAGCAGTCCGACAGGCATGAGTGCACCCTTTCGAGGTTCATTCCATGCGACAACATACCGCGCGTGCAACTAACTTGCGTGACGTTAGTTGCACACGCGCTCTATTGCAAGCGGCGTACACTAAATTCATGGGTATCGCTGACACCGCCGTCGAGGTCCGCGCCTCGGGCTGGCGCACGCTCGCCGCACTCCACGGACACATCGAGACCTGCCTAGAGAAGGAGCTCGTCGCGGGCCACGGCCTGACCGTCGTGGAGTACACGGTGCTCGACGCCCTGTCGCGCCAGGACGGCACGTTCCACCTCCGCATGGCGCAGGTGGCGCGCGCAGCAGCCCTCTCCCCCTCCGCGACGACGAGGCTCGTCAACCGACTCGAAGACCGCGGTTACCTCACGCGCATCATCTGCGCGGACGACCGGCGCGGCATCTACACGGAGCTGACGCCGGAAGGTCGCGCCGCCTACGAGAAGGCCCGCCCCACGCACGACCGTGTCCTCGCCGCCTCGCTCGAATCAGCCCGGGAAAAGCCAGAACTCGCCGACCTCGTCGCCTTCGTCGAGAAGCACTGACTTCTGACGTGGACGATCTGTCGGTGATGCCGGGGCCTGGCGCCCCGCGTGGCCTGCGCGTCCCCGCCGCCGAGCTGCAGGAGCAGTTCTCCCACGCCTCCGGCCCGGGCGGTCAGGGCGTCAACACCACCGACTCGCGCGTGCAGCTCAGCCTCGACCTCACGACGACGAGCGCGCTCGACGACACCCAGCGCGCCCGCGTGCTCGCAGCCCTCGACGCGCGGCTCGCGGCCGGGGTGCTCACGGTGACCGCAGCCGAGCACCGCTCGCAACGCCGCAACCGCACAGCCGCCCGCGAGCGCCTGGCTGCCCTCCTGCGTGAGGCGCTCGCCCCACCGGTGCCTCGCCGGCCGACGAAGCCGACGCGCGGTTCGAAGCGGCGGCGCCTCGAGGCGAAGAAGCAGCGCAGCGTGACGAAGCAGCAGCGTCGCAAGCCCGGCCTCGACTGAGACGCCTGACCCGGCGCCCGGGGGACGCTCACCCGGTTCAGCCGAGGAGAAGCCGGATTAACCCTGTTGGCCCTTGGCTCGGATGAGGTCGAGCGCGACGACCGCGCCCAGAGTCGCGGCGCGAGTCGGGCCGGGAACCCCCGGCGTGAACCCGAGGACGTAACGCTCCTTGCCGAGGAACGCCGCGCCGATGCCCGGCCACCGGCGCGACACGCGAGCCACCGGTCCACCGGGGCCGACCACCTCGAACTCGCGCTCGAAGAAGCTGCCCGACAACTGCAGCGTCGCGTCCGGGAGGTTCACGGTGAGCCGCTTGGAGAACAACGTGAACTCCTTGACCACCTCGCCGAACTGCTGACCGCTTGGGTCTAAGAGCACGTAGCGGTCGCGCCCGAAGTTCATCATGTCGTCGATGCGCATGAACAGGGAGCCGTCGGTGTCCAGAATGGTGAGTTCACGGTTGCCGAGGGCGAAGCGCTTCAGCGCACCACCGTCGGTGCGGATGCGCCCGATCGGCTGCCCGCCGGCGTCCATGATGGCGAAGTCGTTACCCATGAAGCTCGTGACCTGGTCGATGACGAGAACGTCCGATTGAAGAAGTGCCACGGTTTCATGGTGCCCGATTCCCGACACGAGATGGTGGCCGCGCGGCTGCCACCGTCACTCCCCGACGCCGCGACACCGGGGCGATGACACGAGAACGCGCCCCACAGCGTCGGCTGCGAGGCGCGTCCTCTCGTGGCGTCGATCAGCGCACGAGCTCCGGCGGCACGTGACCGAAGCGGTGCAGGGTGCGGCTGATCGCCTGCTCGCGCAGGAACGTCAGCAGCTCACGACGGCCGGTCGAGAGCACCTCGCCGAACAGCGGCGTGATGCTGGCGCCCTGGTCGTCAGCAGGTGCCTCGGCGAGCGCCGCAGCGGTCTCACCGTCGGCGTCCGCGCCGACCATGCGGATACGCAGCGACTCGCCGTCGAGCGCCTGCGCGCGAGCCCACGACACGAACTGCGCGGAGCTCTCCACCTCGCCGACGCGGTCGAGCCACGCGAGCGCCTGGCGGCCCTCACCCGTCTCCTCGAGTCGCTTGAGCGCCGGCTGCAGGGCGATGTCCCACGACAGGCGAACCGACGAACCGACGAGGTGCGCGGCCAGCACGAGACGCGCCACCTCGACGAGGGTGCGGTCGGCTGCCCGGTCATCGGCGTCGAGACCCTCGCTGAGTTCCGCGCGCACGACGACGCGCGGCTGCGGGCGGTAACGGAAGATGTTGCTCTCCGCGCGCAGCGACGACGGGTCGGACTCGATGCCGAGCTCCTCACGCCACGCGTAGGCGTCCGAACGCAGCGACGCGAGCAGCCACGCAGCATCGTCCTCGGTGCGCGCGAGGGGCGCGAGGATCTCCTGCAGGTCCCGCACGCGGGGCATGACCGGCGCGCCCTGACGGGCAACGCCGTCCGCCACCCACGTACCGAACTGTGCGACGTAGTTGGGGCCACCGGCCTTGGCGCCCGGGCCCATGACCGATTCCTTCCAGCCACCGAAGCTCTGACGCTGCACGATGGCGCCGGTGATGTGCCGGTTGACGTAGCCGTTGCCGGCCTCGACGTGCTCGCGCCAGTACTCGATCTCGTCCTCGTCGAGGCTGTGAATGCCTGCCGTGAGGCCGAACTGCGTCGCGTTCTGCAGTTCGAGCGCCTCCTCGAGGGAGTCGGCGTGCATGAGGCCGAGCACGGGCCCGAAGACCTCGGTCATGTGGAAGAAGGAGCCGGGCTTCACGCCGTCCTTGAGGCCGGGCGACCACAGGCGACCCGTCTCGTCGAGCTGCTTCGGCTCGACGAGCCACGTCTCGCCCTCCTCGAGGGTCGTGAGCGCCTTGAGCAACTTGCCCGACGGCGGCTCGATGACCGGGCCCATCGTCGTGCCGAGGTCGCTCGGCCAGCCGACGCGCAGCGACTCCACGGCGTCGATGAGCTGCTCGCGGAAACGACGCGAGGAGCCGACCGAGCCGACGAGGATACCGAGCGAGGCCGCCGAACACTTCTGCCCGGCGTGGCCGAACGCCGACTTCATGAGGTCGGCGGCCGCGAGGTCGAGGTCCGCCGCAGGCGTGACGACGAGGGCGTTCTTACCGCTCGTCTCGCCGAACACGCGCGGGCCACCGGCGTGACGCGAACGCCAGCCGGCGAACAGGCGCCCCGTCTCGATCGAGCCGGTGAGGATGACGGTGTCGACGTCCTCGTGGGACACGAGCGCCTTGCCGTTCTCGTTCTCCTCGACGCGCACGACCTGGGCCACCTCGCGCGGGATGCCGGCGGCCCACAGGGCCTCCATCGCGACCTCGACGCAGCCGACCGTCTGCGGCGCCGGCTTGATGATGACGGCCGATCCGCTCGCGAGCGCCGCGAGCACGGAACCGATAGGAATGGCGACGGGGAAGTTCCACGGCGGCGTGACCAGCGTCAGCTTGTGAGGCTCGAATCGCGCTCCGTCCGAGGCCATTCCGCTGACGAGGTCTTCGCACCTGTCGGCGTAGTAGCGCGCGAAGTCGATGGCTTCGGAGACCTCGGGGTCGACCTGATCGATCGTCTTGCCACCCTCGGCGGCCGCGACGGTGATGAGGTCACCACGACGCTTCTCGAGTTCGCGTGCGGCCTCGCGCAGCAGCGCGGCACGCTCCGCGTTGGGGCGAGCGGACCAGGCCTCGTGCGCGCCGACGCCACGGCTCACGACCTCGTCGACGGCCTCGAGCGACGTGAGTTCGGGCGAGGTCAGCGGCGCAGGTTCACGCGTCACTGCCGCGAGCGCCCACTCACGCACGGCCGGCAGCGCCGGGTCGGAGTCGGCGGTGTTCTCGAAGTAGTCGCCGATCGGCTTGCGCTCGGCGCTGCGGCGCGGCCCGACGGGCGTCGAGGCCAGAGCGTCCACGGACTCGCGGAAACGACGCTCCTGATCCTCCATGGGCGTGAGGCGACCGGTGCCGGTGAGGCCGTCGCGCACGTACTTGTACTTGTCGTCGGCCTCGTCGTCGTGGCTGAACATGGCGTGCAGGAAGTTCTGCTCGGCCGCGTTCTCCTCGAGACGGCGGATGAGGTAGGAGACGGCGACGTCGAAGTCCTCCGACTTCACGACCGGCGTGTAGAGCAGCACCGTGCCCACGTCGGCCTTGACGGCGCGCGCCTGCGAGGGCGCCATGCCCTGCAGCATCTCGACGTCGAGGTGGTCGCTCACGCCACGCTTCTCCGACAGCAGGTGCGCGACGGCGACGTCGAAGAGGTTGTGCGAGGCGACACCGAGTCGGCAGACCTCCATCGCGTCGGGGCGCGTGGCGCGCTCGATGAAGGCGAGGTAGTTGGCGTCCACGTCCTCCTTGGAGGTGTACGGTGCCTGCTCCCAGTCGTGCACCTCGGCCTCGACGCGCTCCATCGCGAGGTTGGCCCCCTTGACGAGACGCACCTTGATGCCGGCGCCACCGGCCGCCTTGCGCTTCTTCGCGAAGTCGATGAGTCGCTCGAGCGCGGGCACGGCGTCGGGCAGGTAGGCCTGCAGCACGATGCCGGCCTCGAGGTCATGGAACTCGGGCTCGGAAAGGAGTCGCGTGAACAGCTCGATCGTCAGGTCGAGGTCGCGGTACTCCTCCATGTCGAGGTTGACGAACTTCTTGGGCGAGGCCTCGTTCGCCACCCGGTAGATCGGGCGCAGGCGCTCGAGGGCGCGCTCGACCGTTCCCTCCGTGTCCCAGGTCGAGATCTGCGAGACGAGGCAGCTGATCTTGATCGAGACGTAGTCGACGTCGTCGCGCGCGAGCAGCTTGCGGGTCGACTCGGTGCGACGAGCGGCCTCGGCCTCACCGAGCACGGCTTCGCCGAGCAGGTTGATGTTGAGGCGGAACCCGTCCGCCTGCGCCTTGGCGAGGTGCTTGCCCAGCGTCGGGTCGCTCGCGTCGACGACGAGGTGGCCGACGAGCTGACGCAGGCGCTTACGCGCGGCGGGCACGACGACGGGCGGCGCGAGGGTGGCGACGCGCGAGCCGATGCCCATGAGCGCGGCGTCGATGCGGCCCATGAACCCGGTGGCCTCGTTGGAGGACAGGCGCGCGAGTTCGCGTGCGGCCGCCGTGTTGTCCTCGGGGCGGGCGACGCGGTCGACGAACTTCACCGCGAGGTCGAGGCCCTTCTCGTCACGCAGCAGCGCGCCGAGCTGATCGCTCGTGCGCTTCTCGGCCTTCGTCTGGCCGGCTTCGGTGGCGTCGCCCCACTTCTTGGCGAGGGCGACGGCTTCGTCCGTGAGCTCGCGCAGGACGGCGGTGGGGTCGGTGTCGGGCACCGCGGGGGTGTGCGGCGCGTCAGTGATCTGGCTCATACCGTCAGTGTTCGCCCTACCGGTCCGTATGTCTTGCCCGAATGCCGCAGCGTGGCCGCGGATTGCGCGCAATGACGGGGCAGAAGCGAATGTTCCGGTCACATCCAGGGCGGGCGGGCGCCGGCCATCCACGCGTGGCGCACGAGGAGGAACCCGATGATCGCGAGCGCCCAGGCGAGGTTCTCGTGGCTCGTGCGTTCGATCCAGGCCCCGAAGCGCTGGAGCGGTCGCTCGATGCGCTCGTGCAGGATGAGCCTCGCCGCCAGGCACAGGAGGGCGGGCACCACCATGACGAGGCAGTACGCGACGAGCGCGAGGCCGCGCTCCGGCGTCGACATCGGTGCCGCCGAGAGCAGACCGATCGCCGCGAGATAGGGCACCATCGACCCCGCTTCGACGAGGACGGCCACCACGGCGAGCGCCACGACGGCCTTGACGCCGGCGTCGCCGTCGGCGCCCATCGCCCGGTCGCGCCAGGTGGTGATCCTGCGCATGAGGCGGCCCGGTTCGGCGTCCTTCTTCGTCGGCATGCACACGCCGACGAGAAACATGACGGCTCCGACGGCGAGCAGAACGTGGGCTCCGCTCGACCCTGCGAACCAGGCCGAGATCCGTTCGAGGAAGACGAGGGCACCGGCGAGCAACGCGAAACCGAGCACGACGTAGGAGCCGACGACGGCCGCAAGGTAGGTGAGCATCCGACCCACGCGTGGCCGTCCGGGCATGAGGAGAAACCACACCGGGATGACGAGGGTACCGAGACTCGTCGCGTCGACGAGCGCGAGCACCACGAGGGTGAGAGCGAGTTCGAGGTCCATGCGCTCAGCGTGCTCGCGCGCGCCGTACTCGCGCGTCGGCAGGAAGTGCCGTTCGCGCACACCGGCGTCATCCTTTCGAGGGACGCACCGCGCCCCGCGGCATGCTGCAATGACTGACGTGGCACCCGCCGAACCTGAATCCGCTCCCGTGACGAGCCGTGACCTGCGCGGCGCATTCGGCATGTTCGCGCTGGGTGTCGCCCTCGTGCCGATCGGTCTTGTCGAGACGTGGACGGACACGCCGTGGACGCTCGAACGGTGGTGGCATCTCGCACCCCTCGCGGTGCTCTGTGCGCTCATGGCCGTTCGGCGTTGGCGCCCGCTCACCGCGCTCGGCGTCGGCGTTCTCGTCTTCGTCGCCGAGGGGTTCTTCGGCGGGAGCCTCGCGTCGTTGCTCGTGTTCATCGAACTCGTCCACGCGGCCGGGCGTTACGGACGAGGCCGGATCGCCGACCGCCTCGCCCACGTCATCGTCGCCGTCATCGCAGCCGTCGGTGTGCTGACGCTCGTGGCGACCCGCGACCTACGCGTCGCCATCATGGCGGCGCTCACTGTCTTCGCGGTCCTCGGCACGTCGTACTGGTGGGGCGAGTCGGCGAAGCAGCAGGCCGACCTCGTCGAGGCCGAACGAGCTCGCGCCGAGGATCTGGCGCGCATGGCGGCGCTTCGCGAGGAGCAGGCCCGTCGAGGCGAGCGCGAGGCGATGGCCGGCGAGATTCACGACGCACTGTCGGGCAACCTCGCGGCCATCACGATCCACGCCGAGGCGGGCCTCGCGAATCCGGAGGTCGCACCGCAGGCTCTGCAGGTGGTCCGGACGACGTCGAAGCAGGCCATGGGCGAACTGCGCTCGATGCTCGCCGTTCTGCGGCCTGACGGCGGCCCGGCGATGCCACCGTCGAACCTCGAGGATGCGGTGGACGCAGCCCGCGGTCGCGGCCTCGAGATCGATGCCCGGTACGAGCCGGCACTTCTCGGCGATCTGCCACCCCAGGTCGCGCACGCGGCCTACCGGGTCGTCCAGGAGTCGCTGACCAACGTCGAGCGTCACTGCCCCGGAGGGCAAACCGAGCTCGTCGTGACGCGTGACGGCGACCTCACCATCACCGTCGACTCGCCGTGTGGAGTCGGTCCGAGGAGCGACGGCGGGTACGGCCTCACGTCGATGTCGGAGCGTGTCACCTCGCTCGGCGGCGTTTTCGAGGCCGGTCCGCACGACGGAGGGTGGCGCGTTCACGCCGTCATTCCGCTCGACTCTGGTGAGGTGGTGGCATGACCGACATTCGCGTCCTGCTCGCCGACGACCACACGGCGATCCGCTCCGGGCTGCGCCTCATCCTCGACGGATGCGACGGCATCGAGGTCGTCGGCGAGGCGCGCGACGGCGCCGTCGCCATCGCGCAGGCGCGCAGCCTGCGCCCCGACGTCACGCTCATGGACGTGCGAATGCCGGGCACGGATGGCATCGCGGCGACCCGCGAGATCGTCGCGAACGGTTGGTCACGCGTTCTCGTGCTCACGAGTTTCGAGATCGACGAGTACGTCGTCGGAGCCCTCGGCGCCGGCGCCGACGGCTATCTCGTCAAGACGATCGACGCCGGCCCTCTCGCCGACGCGGTGCGTCGCGTCGCCGCCGGTGAAGCCGTGCTCTCACCTGAGGTGACGCGCCGCGTCATCACGGGCTTCGTCGCGACCGAGCGCCCGCCTACAGTTGACGAACGATCAACATTGTCAAGCGATCTCACCGACCGCGAGCGCGAGATCCTCGCAGCGCTGGGCGAGGGATTGTCGAACGCCGACATCGCGTCGTCGCTCTTCATCGCCGAGTCGACGGTGAAGACCCACGTCTCGCGCATCCTGACGAAGCTGGGGTGCACCACCCGGGTTCAGGCCGCCATTGCGGCCCGCCGCGCCGGCCTCGTCCCCTGAGCGCGTCGCGTCCGGGTGATTCTGTAGACATTCGGCGTCGTATACAGCGCGGAACGTCTACAAAATCCCGGGCTGAAGCACCCGTATTCTTGATCCATGCCCGACGGCCCCGAACTCAGCGCCCTCGCAAGCGCTCTGGGGCCCGCGGTGCTCGAACTCGTCGACCACCTTCCCGGCACGATGTTCTGCGTCAAGGGCGCCGACGGCCGTTACATCGCGGTCAACCCCACCTTCGTCAAACGCACGAACAAGCGCTCCCGCGCCGAGGTGCTCGGGCGCCGGGCCGGTGAACTGTTCGTCGCCGAACTCGCCGACCGCTACGAGGAGCAGGACGCCCGCGTCCACTCGAGCGGACGCCCCCTGTTCAACGAGTTGGAACTCATCCGCGCACCGGGCGGCCCGTTCCGCTGGCACGTCACCGCCAAGGTGCCGCTGCGTGACGAGGACGGGCGGGTGACGGGCGTCGTCAGCATGTCGCAGGACGTCGGGGAGGGTGCGGCGGACGACCGGACGATGACGTCGCTCGGCGCCGTCGTCGCGCACATCCGCGCCCATCTCGGCGAGAACGTCACGTCCCAGGATCTCGCCCGCGTGGCGGGGTGCTCGGTCGACACCCTCGAGCGGCGCTGCCGTCGGGTGTTCGGGCGTTCGCCCGGCCAACTCATCCTCTCGACGCGCATCGACGTGGCCCGCGGGCTGCTCACCGGCTCCGACATGCCGCTCGCCCAGATCGCCGACCTCTGCGGCTACGCCGACCAGGCGGGGTTCAGCCGTACGTTCACCCGCCTCGTCGGCATCCCGCCGGGCCGTTACCGCAAGTCCATGTGACGCCGAACGGGCGTCACGACGTCGAGTTCTCGGCCATGTTGTCCGGGTTGTCGGGGGCGCCGGGGGTGTCGTCGCGGCCCGTCGTGAGATAGGCGTGACGCACCCGCAGGGCCTCCTCGACCTCCTCGAAGGCGGGGTCGACGAACGTGCGACGGTACGTCGCATCGCTCGTGGAGACGGCGGTGAAGTTCAGCCCACTGACTGCAGCCATGATGAGGCTCACCTGCACGAGACTCTGACTGACCGGCAGCACCGACCACGTGCCGGTGAAGGACACGGGCGCGGACCCCATCCAGGCCGTGGCCGTCGCGTCGGGCACCGCGAGCCACCCGATGCCGATGAAGAAGCAGAAGACGACGGCAGCGAGCAGGACGTTCTGTACGAGTGTCACGACGAACCGAGGACGAGCACGTCGATTCGCTCGCCGGGACGCAGGCGCGGGGCGCCGGGCTCGGCTCGCGCGAAACGGTCCTGAAGGTCACCGAGCACGTCGCGTGAGACGAACAGTGCGAACACCACGCCCAATCCGTTGCCGACGTGCGCCAACAGCCACGTCCTGCCCATCGAGAGGTGGCGGACGACCTGCCACACCTCGGCGTTGCAGAACATGAAGAGCGTCGTGAGCGTCATCACCGGAAGGACGCGTCCGACCATCGTCCCGAGGGTGCCGAGCTCGCGCCCCACGCATCGCAGGGCCCACAGGCCGACGGCGCCGGCTCCGACGTAGGCGGCGAGCACAACAAGGATCACGAGGACGAGCCGTTCGGGGAAGGAAGCCACCCAGGCGAACACGGCGAGCCACACAGGCGAAAGCACGAGAACGCTCATGGTCACGAGGATGTCGGCCTGCGTGCTCCCCGCGACCTGCTCGACAGGCGTCGACCCGAGACCCTCCGCCACGCCCACGAGGTGTCCAAGAGCAACTAGGACGACGAGCACGGTGAGCAAGGGCGCGGCGCAACGCCCGGACAGCCCCCGAAGCCGGTCCTTCGGCCGCACGAACATCGGGACGCCGGAAGCGAAGAGTTGGGCACGCAGCTGTGCGTCGGACGAGTGGGTCACGTCACCATCCTGACCGACCGCGCGCACTGCGCCCCATCACGAGCGCTCGACTTCTAGGGTGGTACCCACGTCAGGCCGCACCCACACGAGAGGCACCCATGTCCGAGACGAACGCCGGAATCACGACCGCTGACCTCTACGACGAACTCGAGGACGCCCTCGACTCGTGCTCGACGCAGTTCCGCCGCTTCGGACGCAAGGCCCGCTTCCACGGCACGATCGTCACGGTCCGCTGCTTCCGCGACAACCAGATCGTCAAGGAGACCCTCAACTCCCCCGGCGAGGGCAAGGTGCTCGTCGTCGACGGCGACGCCAACGTCGAGAGCGCCCTCATGGGCGACATGATCGCCGAGGCCGCGGTGAAGAACGGCTGGGCGGGCGTCGTCATCAACGGAGCCATCCGCGACAGCGTTGCCGTCGACGAGCTCGACCTCGGCGTCAAGGCGCTCGGCACCAACCCGCGCAAGTCGGCCAAGGCCGGCGAGGGCGAGAAGGACGTACCCGTCAGCTTCGGCGGCGCCACGTTCACCCCGGGCGATCACCTGTGGAGCGACGAGGACGGCGTCGTCGTCACCTCAGCAGAGAACGCCAAGCGCCTCTCCACCGTCGCCTGACACCGACCGGCGCACCCTGCGACTCGACTGATCGCGCCTCGATAGGTGGCACCGGGCACGGCGCTCGCCTACCTTTGGATCATGAGTTCCACAGTCGCGTGCATCGGTTTCACCGACCCTTCGTCGTTGGCGAGCATCGTCCGTGAGAAGGGCGAGCCGGTGCACGAGCTGTCGAGCACCAACCTCTGGGTCGACTCCAGCGGCGCAACGCTGTTCCTCGACCGCAACGCGCAGTACGCGCGCCCCGGCTTCTCAACGCCCGTTCGCACGCCGTACCGCGGCATCACGCCGATGGAGAACGGCCTCGCGCAGGTCGTCTTCACCGATGTCTCGGGCTTCGAGCTCGACCCGTTCACGGTTGTGCCCAACAACCGCTACACCGTCGGCTGGGCGCCCGTCGGACGTGTGGCGCTCGTGGCCATGGGTATCGACACCGAGTTCTTCCCGACGGCCGAGGACTTCTTCGACTCGCCCCGCAGCGCACTACCCGGCTTCGAGGGCGAACCGCCCGCCGAGGTCAAGCAGTTCGGGCTCGCGTGGCCGCCCACGATGGAGATCGAGACCTTCCTCCCGAGCGACAACGCGGATGACGCGCTCGCCACGTTGAGCGGCACCGTCCAGTTCGCCGAGGTGCAGAAGAACTCCCTCACGGGCCACGAGTTCCTCGTCTCGCGCATCGCCACGGTGTGCGGTGAGGTCGACCTGTGCACCCCGCTGCCTCTCGAAGGCGCCCCGACGCCGGGGTCCGTCGTCGTGGGTCAGGTCGAACTGCTCGCGGGGTTCCCGCCGTTCGGCGTCGCAGACACCTCGAGCTACCAGGCACCCGACGAGCGAGTCGGCCCCACCTTCCGCGACGAAGAGCCCGAGATTCCCTCCGACCTGCCGCCTGCTGACGAAGACCTGCCCGAGGGCCTCGTGCTCGGCGAGGACGGCGTCGTGCGGACCGACGAGGAACACCGCGCCTGGAAGGGCGGTGACACCGAGGCGGGTTCCCGCCCGCCGGCAGGCGTCTCTGGTGACACCCGCGACCCCGCCTCCCCCGAGGACGAGTTCGATGCCCGCCGTGAGGTGCCCGAATTCGAGGTCGACCCCGAGGCTCCCGAAACCGTCGAGGGTCAGAGCACGTCGAGCGCTCCCCCGCCGACCGATGCCCCTGCGGGTCCTGAGTCGGGCTTCTCGGAGAGCCACGACAACAGTGCGAGCGAGGGTGAAACCGACGTCTCCTCCGATGACCGGCCTCGGCCCGGTGAGACGCGGCGTGAGTGGCGAGCACGCACCGGACGCTGACCCCGGTTGTCCTCAAGGGAGGAAAAGCCCAGTGCGTTTTACCCCCTCCTCGGAGGAATTTGATCCTGACGTACTGGACAATGGTTCAGTGACTCCTTCGGCTTCGCAGCAGCCTGCCCGCTTCCGGCGGGCCGCTTGGCGTGCCGCCGAGGTCTTCACCTCGCCGGTACCGCCGCAGGAGTTCGCGCGGTTGTTCAACCCGCTCGTCTCGAGCCGCCAGCTGCGCGGCGTCGTCACGGCCGTACGTCACGAGACGCCGAACTCCGCCACCATCGAGTTCAAGCCGGGCGGCGGGTGGGATCCGCACAAGGCCGGTCAATACGCGCGCATCGGCGTCGAGATCGACGGTGCCCGTAACTGGCGCTCCTACTCCCTCGTCACGGCCGAGGGCCACGACCCGGCCATCACCGTCACCGCGGTGGGTCGCGTGTCGACGCACCTCGTCCGCACGACGAAGCGCGGTGATGTGCTCTTCCTCGCACCGCCGCAGGGCGACTTCCTTCTGCCCAGCGGCCCGCGTCCGCTCCTCATGCTGACGGCCGGCAGTGGCCTCACGCCCGTCATGTCGATGCTGCGCACCCTGCTGCCGAAGCGGCACGACGCGGACGTCGTCGTCGTTCACTCCTCACGCACGCCGGACGAGACGCTGTTCCTCGACGAGTTGAAGCGCATGAACGACGAGCACCACAGCCTGACGCTCGTGCACCGCTTCACCGCACACGAGGGGCGTCTCGATCTCGCGACGACGCACGAGCTCGACGAGCTGTGCCCTGACTGGCGCTCCCGCAAGACGTTCGTCTGCGGCCCGCAAGCCATGCTCGACGACGCCGAGAAGCTCTGGCACACCGAAGAGTTGCCGCACGAGCTCACGGTCGAGCGCTTCATGCCGACGCTGTTCGCCGACCCCAACGCGCGCGGCGGCCTCGTCACGTTCGAGAAGTCCGACAAGGAAGCCACGGCAGAGGGCAACACCTCCCTCCTCGAGGTCGGCGAGGACGCCGGCGTCCTGCTTCCCTCCGGGTGCCGCATGGGCATCTGCCGCACGTGCCTCACGCCGCTCGTCAGCGGCACCGTCCGTAACCTTGCTTCGGGCGAACTGTGTTCCGACGAAGGTGAACTCATCCAGACCTGCATCAGCGCAGCCGTTGGGCCTGTGCACCTCGACGCGTAAGTTCAGGAGTTGTCATGACTGCCACGACCACCCAGCCCAAGGCCGGGGCGTTCGACCGCAAAACGGGTCGCGCCGCGGCGAACCCCGAACGTCGTACCGGCGTTCTGCCCACGAGCGGCCACGTCGCCGTCCGCCCGCCGACGGCGGCGCACCTGTCCGACGAGGACGTCGAGCGCCTGGGCGCCGAACTCGACGCCACCCGTGACGAGGTTCTCGCCCAGCGCGGCGCCAAGGACGCGGCCTACATCAAGAAGATGGTCAAGATCCAGCGCGTCACAGAGCTCGCCGGCCGAGTCGCCATGATCGGTGCGCGCAGCCGCATCGCGTGGAGCGCGGGCGTCGGGCTCATCGCGCTCGGCAAGGTGCTCGACAACATGGAACTCGGCCACAACATCCTGCACGGGCAGTGGGATTGGATGCGCGACCCCGACATCCACTCCACGACGTGGGAGTGGGATTTCGTGGCGCCGGCCAAGGGCTGGCAACACACGCACAACGACCTGCACCACACGTGGACCAACGTCATCGGCAAGGACCGCGACGTGGGCTACAACATCCTGCGTGTCTCCGACGACCAGCCATGGAAGCCGCGCGACGTCTTCAACCCACTCGTCAACGCGCTGCTCGCGCCCACGTTCGAGTGGGGCATCGCGAGCTACGACATCGAATGGGATCAATACAAGGCCGGGTACAAGACCCGCGAGCAGATGATGTCCGACCTGCGCGACCTGCGCGACAAGGCCGTCGGCATGGTGCTCAAGGACTACATCGCGACGCCGCTCGCGGCAGCAGCGGTCGGCGCCGTCGTCGGCAAGGCGTTCGGACGCCCCGCACGGTTCGCGTCGATCGCCGCACGTGCCCTCGGGGGCACGGTTGCCGCCAACGCGCTGCGCAACGTGTGGGCGCACTCGGTCATCTTCTGCGGGCACTTCCCCGACGGCGTCGACACCTTCGAGGAGGAGATGATCGACGGAGAGACGCGCGGTGACTGGTACGTGCGTCAGATGCTCGGCTCGGCCAACATCGACGGCACCCGCGTCTTCCACACCCTCACCGGCAACCTCAGCCACCAGATCGAGCACCACCTCTTCCCGGACCTGCCGAGCAACCGCTACATCGAGGTGGCCCCGAAGGTGCGCGACATCTGCCGCCGCTACGGGCTTCCCTACAACACCGGACGCTTCGGCCGTCAGCTCGGTTCGACGTGGAAGAACATCTGCGTGCTCGCCGTGCCGACCCGCGAGGAGTGGGCCGCCTACCGGGCTGCCTGAGTTCCCCGATCGGCGCGCCACAGGAATCGCACGATTCCTGTGGCGTACCGCATAATGACCTGTATCACGCCCGCATGCTCCGATCGGAACGATATGGGCCCCGACGAAAGTTGACTCCCATGTCGCTCAAGACCCGTGCGCTCGCGGGCCTCGGCACCGCTGCTGTGGCCCTCTCCTTCGCCGCCCCCGCCGTCGCTGCTCCGACGCCGACGCCCACGGTGCCTCCGGCCGTCGCCCAGGCCGCCACGAAGCTTCCCCCGTTCCCGGATGAGAACGCCACGGACGCCGAGATCGAGGCGTGGTTGACGCAGGCCGCCAAGACCATGGGTCTGCCGGCCTTCCCGGGTGCCGACGCCACAGAGGCCGAGGCTTACGCCTTCGTCAACGCTGTCGTGAAGATGTTCGGCCTGCCGGCCCTGCCCGCTATGAACGCCTCCGACGCCGAGTTCGAGGCGTGGGCGAACAAGGTCGCGAAGATGTTCGGTCTGCCGGCTCTGCCCTCCATGGACGCTTCCGAAGCCGAGTGGGAGGCCTGGTTCACCAAACTCATCGGCATGGAAGGGGAGATGCCGAGCGTGCCCGGCGCCACCCCGTCGCAGCCCGCCGAGACGGCCCCGCCGGCCGCCGGCCCCATTGTCCAGACCGACCGCGTCGTCACGCAGTCGTCCAACGCCACCGCCCTGACCGCCACGGGCTCCGCGGCAGCGCTCATCGCAGGTGCCGGCGTCGTCCTCGTCGCACGCCGCCGTCGCGCGATGCGCTGATCGATCGCTCCAGGCGAGCAAGTGGCGTCCGGCTTCGGCCGGGCGCCACTTTGTGTTTGCCGCACCAGGGCGGGGTTCTCACGGGGTGTGGTGGCTGTTCGGGTAGCGGTTGCCTTTGCATCACGCCCCGCGCCCTTGTTAGGAAGGAAGATCAGCCGGGAGGGCGAACGTGCCCTCCCACCCCCCATCGTCGACACGAGAGGTGACCCATGTTCCACTCGAGCCGAAACCTTCGTCAGCGCGCAGCCGGAGTCGCCGGAGGCCTTGCCCTCCTCGGCACGGCGGGCATGGGTCTCGCGAGCGGCGCGAACGCCGCTACGTGGAGCCAGGCCAAGCCGACGCTTGACGCCATCAAGTTCTGCGAGAGCTCCAACAACTACCAGGCACAGAACCCGACGAGCACCGCCTCGGGCGCCTACCAGTTCCTCGACACCACGTGGCAGAGCCTCGACGCCTCGGCCGGGTACTCCCGCGCCAAGTTCGCGCCGGCCTCGGTGCAGGACGCCGCTGCTCTCGAGCTCTACAACGAGATGGGCACCTCGCCCTGGGCTGCCAGCAGCAGCTGCTGGGCCAAGTAAAGCCCTCGCTTCACGATGCGGCGCTCATCCCCGATGCGGGATGGGCGCCGTTCGTCATGCGGTATCCCGCGCCACGCACCGTCACGATGTCGCGGCGCCCGAAGGGACGGTCTAGCTTCGCACGCAGGTGACTGACGACCTGGTCGACGACGTTGGAACCCGCTTCGTGGCCCGCGCCCCATACGTGATCGGCGATCCGAGCGCGCGAGATGACCTGGCCGGGATGACGCATGAGGAGTTCGAGCAGGGCGAACTCACGCGCCGACAGCGCGATCGTCACGGGCTCCCCCTTATCCTCGCGGACGGCACAGCGTGCCGCGCGATCGAGGCGAAGGTCGCCCAGGGTGAGGTCGTCCGGCAGAAGCGTCGGCGGGCGGCGCGTCAGAGCTCGCAGGCGTGCCGCCACCTCCGCGAATGGCACGGGTGAGACGACGACATCGTCGGCGCCGGAATCGAGGGCCGCGACCGTCTCGTTGCTGCTGCCGCGGCGAGCCATGACGAGAATCGGCGCACTCTCGCCCTCCTCGCGCAGCGCCGCAATCGTGGGCACGTCGTGAACTCCCGGGCGTGAGGAGCAGACGACGACCACGTCGACGTCGGACTCGCCCGCCAGCCACAACGCCTCGCCCCGCGCCTGCGCCGACTCGACGACGTACCCCTCCTGCTCGAGGGCTGGATGCAGTCGTTCGGCCACACGGCCGCCTTCGTCCACGATGAGTGCTTTCATGCCGCAGAACGTAGGGAGCACGGCTTTGAGTTCGATAAGAACGGTCGCCGCGCTGAGGGGCGCCGTCGGGCGGCGAGGCGGGGCTGCGAAGGCGTCACTCGGACGGCGCCCTTCCCACGTAAATCACTGCGGATCAACGGGTTTCATCTCCACTTCGGCCACACTCCCGCTGCCGCGCGGCTGCTCACAGAAGGCACACAGCGTGTCGGCGGCGACATCCGGACGTCAGGCGGGGGCAACGAAGCCTCGTCACGGTTGATGACGTCAACCGATGAAAGGAACACCAGATGTCCCCCATGAAGAAGCCCATGCGAGTTCGAGCCATGACGGTCTCCGGTGGTATCGCCCTGCTCGGTGCAACCGGAGCCGGCCTCGCCGGCACCGCGAACGCCGCCACCACGTCGTCCGCGAGTTCCACGCTCGCCAAGATCAAGTACTGCGAGAGCGGCGGCAACTACCAGGCCGTGAACGCCTCGAGCGGCGCGTCCGGCGCCTACCAATTCCTCGACTCGACGTGGCGCAGCCTCTCGGCCGCGTCCGGCTACTCGACGGCCGCGTCGGCGCCTGCCTCCGTGCAGGACGCTGCGGCTCAGGAGCTCTACGCCCAGATGGGCACCTCGCCCTGGGCCGCGAGCAGCAGTTGCTGGTCGAGCATGACGAGCGCGCCGACCACGTCGTCGACGAGCACGACCGCGAGCGCGAACACCACTGCGGCCTCCAGCGCATCGACCGCTGCGACCACGGGCACGACCGCGGCCTCCTCCACGTCGTCCACCTCGCCGACGACGCAAACGGGCAAGGCCGCGAAGCCGCACGCCCCGAAGGCCCAGAAGCCGGGGGCCAAGCACGCCCACGCCCCCGCGAAGAAGGCTGCGAAGCCGCACGGCAAGGACGCGAACAAGCACGCGCCGCACGCGCACGGTGGCAAGCACCACGCGAAGCCGAACACGCCAAAGCCGGCGAAGAAGGCGTCGAACACGCTGTCGCCGAAGGCAGCTCACGCCCCGGAACAGGCCGCTGCCTGACGTTCACCGGCCCCCGCCGGCTCGCGCCCCTGCTCGCCCCCGAGGGCAGGACGCGGGTCGGCGGGACCCGCCGCGTCAGGCGGGGACGCGCGTCAGTCTCGACGCGTCGACTCGTACCACTCGGTGTACTCCTCGTGCGTCATGTCCCCGCTGATGACACGCATGTACTCCTCGCTGAATCCGCCCTCGTCCGCGGACTGCGGCCCCGACTCCATCTCCCCGAGCGACTGCGCGTTCGGATGGACATTCCCACCTGAGGTCGCGCTCCCGCGCTCGTCGACGAACTCGGGGGCGAGGTTCGACTGCGGCGCCGGCGCGAGGCTCTCGCTCGGCTCGGCGTCGGGATCCACACTGTCGACCAGCGTGGGAATCTTCTTCGCGAGTTCCCAGTTCTCCGGCAGTACCTGGCGCGCTCCGGGCTCACCGAACAGGTAATCGGCCATCTCCTGACGAGGCACCCACACACCGCGCCCGGGCAGGTAGCGCTCGATGTTGCTGTTCGGGAGTTGCCGGATGAGAGCGTCCGTACCTTCACCGGATGCCAGATGGACATGCTGCCCAAGAACGTCACCGGCTCGACCGGCTGGAGCCAGTGCTACATCCCGACAAACGACAACCAGTCGGCAGGCATCGACCTCAACGCCTTTTACCTCGGACAGCGTGTCTTGGTCAATGACGCATTTAAGGTGAGCGCATGACATTCCAGGGAACGGTTCCCGTATACAACGGTTACTTCATCATCGCCGGGAGCACTCTGGCCGAGTCAACATTCGCGACTGGCAGCGATGAGTTGTGCCTCCCCATGTCCCCTCAGGACTCAGCAGTTGTCATCTGCGGAGCGCAACAGGGCGACCCAACCGTGAACTGTACCGGCCTCGACGCCGCACCCGAACCCCTCACCACCGTTCCCGACGGCTGGGACGAGGCCATGGAAGTATCCATTAACCCCCTCGCCCCGCCCCTGATTCTCGAACCAGCCAACCACTCCGCTCTGTTCGATGGTCAGCCTCTGTTGGACCACGTCGGGTGGATGCGCATCCGAGTCCTCGCCCGGGGACGATGGGCCGCACGCGAAGACCCGACACTGCCGGAGGCCTACGACATCACCGCCTGGCCAGAACCCCACGCCCGAGACACGTTCACGGCCTAACCGCCAGAATCAGAGTTCGCCCTCCCCCTGAACACACGAGGGAGAGGGCGAACTCTGATGGGGCCGACCTGAGCCCGTGACTCGAGGCCCCCGCACCCTTGAGCTGACGTTGGCCTGTCATGGTTCTTCCCATTCGATATGAGATCTCGCGGCCCCAGATGTCGTAGCCGGTGGTGATGCGGTTAGCCGTCGCGTCATCGCCAGCGGCGTTCGCATCTCCGGTGTAATCGACCAGACCAGCTGCGTTGTAGTGCGTGAATGATGCAGGCACTGTAGTTGCGCCGGGAATCGTGCCTGTCGCCTTCTCGAGGACCTCGCGTCCCGCAGCGTCATACGTTGTCGTCGTTGTGCGGTTCGCGCTGCCCGACGTCTCAAGGACATTGCTCTGTGCTCGGAGCAGGATTTTGCCAGGATTCGAGGTCAAACTTTTGCTGTAAGTACTCCGGAGCATTATCTGTATCGAGAAGAATGCGGTCGATACTCTGGAGTGCCGCCTGTCTCCCCTCTGGGTCAATGTAACCGGTGAGGCGCAATAGAGTGAAAGCGTGGGCAAGAATCAAGATTGCTTCTTCAATGGCATCGTCAAATGACGACTCGACAGCCAGAACAGCATCGTTCCACTCCTCGTCCGATTCGTAAAGATCCCGCACTCGGCTAGCCGTTGTAAGTTCGTCGCGCCTTCTCGTCCATCTGGCAAGGACGTCTGAACCCTCATCGCTCCCGAAGGGGGCGAAGTCGTCTCCCGGATCATTGTAAATGCGATGTGTAAAGTGGGATTCGAATTGAGGGTGTTCAAACCCAAGGCGCTCTTTGCCAATTCGGTAGTACTCGTCATCAAGCACGGACGTCTCGCTTCCTAGGGACGGTCATGGAAATCCTTTCGCGTTCTATGGCCATGTTAATAGCAACCGCCCCGCGCGTTGAGAATGCCCGGGAGGGCAGTGGCCATAGAACTTCACATACCCCCGAATCCTGCCTGCCTCGATCTGACGAGCTCGATACCAGCTGTCGGTGACTGCAATCCATCTGAGATAACAAGACATTCCGGTCCTTCTCTGGCAAATTCTCACACCATCGTTAGGTCTCGTATTTCCGGACTGTTCGGTCATTCCAAACTTCCATGTTCCGGTGGCGCGATACCTCCAAGAAAAGCGAACTTCGTAAACTCGGTACTTTTTACCCTTTCGAATATTGTTTTGCGGTTTCCGTGGCTGCCGGACCTTTCCCTTGCTGGAGTGATATACTTTGCGCAATTTCTGTATGCGCTGGTACTTCCTGTATGCCTGGCTCGCCGCCCGGATCCGAGATGACGAACCACCGCTCTTCGAGTCTGAATTCCATTTCTGACCACGCCCCTTCTGACGCGATCGTATCGAGCACGGGTCGTTCGAATCCTTGACTCCGGCGAGGACAAGACCGCGCGAATGGCGGATCGGGCGACGCGGTTCAGGCCTGCGCGTCGACGCCCGTCGTTGCCCGAGCGTTCGGACTCTGCTCGGCTTCCTGGGTGTGCACCCACTCGGCGGTGAGTCCGACGATCTCCTCGTGTCGGCGCACCCACTGGATGTGCCCGACGCGGATGGCGGCGTGACGGCGCGTCACCCGGGCTCGCGGCACGAGTTTCAACAATTCCTCGAGCGCCGTGACGGGCGCGAGTGGGTCCTCGGGCAACGAGATGGCCAGCACGTCACCGGTGTAGGCGGCGAGGGCATCGTCGTAGCTGCGCTCGGCGCCCTTGGGCCGCACGTGCCCCGTTCGGGCCAGCCGGGCCCAATCCGCGACGAGAACGCCCGACTGGCGCCCCCAGAACTTGAGTCGGTCGCCGGGCCAGTACCCCACGGTGCGCGCCACGAACGCCATGAAACCCGTGCCCAGGTAGGAGCGCAGAAACCCGTTGCGCTCGAAGCCTCGCCAGTAGGGGCTGCCCGTCGCGACCAGGGCGAGGCCACGCGGCGAGAAGCCGGCCCGGGTGGCGTCGTCGCCGGCGTGTATCGCCGCTGCGAACAGTGCGATGTGGGCACCCAGGCTATGACCGAGGATGTAGACGGGTGCCTCGGGGCGCTCCCGGTGCGCGTACGTCATCACTGCTTCGTGAACCTTCGTCGCGAGCGCGTCGTACCCGTACGAGGAATGACGCCCGACGCCGCGCGGAGTCTCCCGGCCCGGGTACTCGACAACGACGTTCGCGAGGCCCGCGGCGGCAAGCGCCGGCGCCAGATGACGGTAGAAGCGAGCGGGCGTTCCGAACGCCGGCCAGACGACGAGCAGCGGTGCGGCCTCGTCCTCGGCGGGGGTGAACGTGACCTCGACGTGCTCTCCGGGCGCCCATTCCAGCTTCACTCGCCGAACATTACCGACGAGTCACATGGCATGAGACAAGATTGGGTCATGGAAACGCGTTCGTTGTGGCTCGTGCGCCACGGGCAGGCGTCGTTCGGCAAGTCCGACTACGACAACCTCTCCGAGGCCGGGCACGAGCAGGCCTACCTGCTCGGCAAGGACTTCGCCCGCCGCGGCATCACGCCGTCCCTGCTCGTGAGCGGATCCATGAAGAGACATCGCCAGACGCTCGCGGAGATCGCCGCCGGCGCAGGGTGGACGCTCACCGACGTCACGGACGACACCGAGACGGCCGAAGCATCGGCCAAGGGTGACACGACCAAGAAGGACAAAGCCGACAGGGCCAAGTCCGCCACGACGGACGTTCCCGACCTCGGTGCCGACATCAGCGTCACGCACGCCCCGCCCGTTCTTCGTCGGCGCCTCGACGAGCGGTGGAACGAGCTCGACCACCGCGCACTGCTCACGGCCTACAAGCCGGCGTACAAGAACATGCTCGTGCTCAAGGCCGACATGGTGCGCACGCTGCGCCCCCGCATCGCCTTCGAGGACACCTTCGCCAAGGCCGTCGACCGCTGGAGCAGCGGCGACTTCGACCACGACTACCCGGAGAGCTTCACCGAGTTCGCGACGCGCATCAACGATGCTCTCGGCTCGATCGTCGACGGCACCGAAGAGCACGTCGTCGTCGTGACGTCGGCGGGTCCGGTGTGCTGGACGATGGCGCACCTCGCTGCGGCCGACAGCCTCGACGCGTGGAAGCAGTTCACCCTCGCGGCGGTCAACACCGGCGTCACCCGCATCACGATCGACCGTCACGGCCCGCACGTGCTCACGTTCAACGAGTTCACCCACCTCGACGGCCCGGATCTCGTGACGAACCGCTGAGCGGTGAACGCCCTGTCCGAGCCCAGGTTCGGGTGCGCGACAATGGCGGCATGACCGCACCGTCGACGACCCAGCTCCAGCTCACCCAGATGATGGGGACGCAGCAGACGAACCTTCTCGGAACGGTGCACGGCGGCAACGTCATGAAGTTCGTCGACGAGGCCGCTGGCTCCACGGCGGCCCGGTTCAGCGGCGGCCCCGCCGTGACGGCCGCGATGGACGAGATGGTGTTCCTCGCGCCGGTTCGCGTCGGTGATCTCCTTACCGTGAAGGCGCAGGTCAACTGGGCGGGCCGCACCTCCGTCGAGGTGGGCGTGCGCGTCGAGACGACACGCTGGGACGAACTCACCGCACCCGTCCACGTCGCCACGGCCTTCCTCGTCATGGTGGCGGTCGACGAGAACGGAGCGCCGCGCACCGTGCCCGAACTCGTGCCGGAGACCGACGAGGACCGCCGCCGCTACCGCGCAGCCGAACTGCGTCGCGAGCACCGCCTGGCACGCCGTGCGGCCATTCAGGAGTTGGGCGCCGGCGAGGCGTCGCTCGAGCGTCCATGACGCTCACCCTGACGCAGCTCGCACAGTTCACGCTCGGGGCGGTTCTCATCGTCCTGCTGCCCGGCCCGAACTCCCTTTTCGTCGCGACGACGGCCGCAAAGGTTTCCCGCGCCGCGGGATGGCGTGCCGCTCTCGGCGTCTTCATCGGTGACGGCGTGCTCATGGTGCTGGCCGTGCTCGGCGCCGGCACGCTGCTGGCCGGCGGGTCGGTCTTCTTCCGCCTCCTGACGCTCGCAGGTGGCGCCTACCTCGCGTGGCTGGGTTTCGGTCTCATCCGCCAGGGCATCGCCCTGCGCCGCGAAGCTCGCCCTTCTGCCGCGGCGACAGGAGCAGAGCCGACGGAGACGACGCTCACGATGCACGACGCGCGCTACTCCCCGTTCCGCCGTTCGCTCGCGACGAGCCTGCTCAACCCCAAGGCGATCCTTTTCTTCGCGGCGTTCTTCGTGCAGTTCGTCCACCCCGACGATCCGCACCTGTGGAGCAACTTCGGCGTGCTGGCCGTCATCATGCAGTGCATCAGCGCCGCCTACCTCGCCAACGTCATCGCGGTGAGTGCGCGACTGGGTCACCGCGCGAGCGGCCGCCCGGGCCTGGTGATCGGCGCTCACCTCGTCGCCGGAACGGCCTTCTGCCTCTTCGCCATCAAGCTGGCCTCCGCCTCGTTCTGAGACGGTTGCGGCGTGGGTGCCCGCACGGCGAGGCCGCTCGGTAATGTGACTCGGGTCACGTCCCCGTGGAGAGGTCCGCCATGTTCAGCGCCGCCGTGTCCGAGTCCGTCGCCACCGCCCGTCGCAACGCCCTCGGAGACGTGCTGCGGCGCAGCGCTGCGCGTGAGCCGAACAAGCTCGCGCTCGTCCACCGCGACACGAGCTACACCTACGCCGAGCTGAACGAGCGTGTCAACGCGTGCGCGAACGCCTTGGCCGAACGCGGTGTGACGAAGGGCCAGCGCGTCGCCCTGCTGTCGCACAACAACGCCGGGTTCGTCGTCGTGACGTTCGCGCTCGCCAAGCTCGGCGCCATCTGCGTTCCGGTCAACTTCATGCTCAACGCCGACGAGGTCGCCTACATCCTCGAGCACTCGGGCGCCCGCGGCCTCATCGTCGAGGACGCTCTCGTGCGGACGGCGGAGCGCGCCATGGGCAAGGCGAGCACCGACATCGGCCTACGCGTCGTCATCGGCGCCGCGGCTCCCGAGGGTTGGGAGGCGAGCGACACGCTGCTCGCCCACGAGGACACGAGCGAACCCGTCGTCGACATCGCCGACGACGACCCGCTGCAGCTCATGTACACGAGCGGCACCGAATCGCGCCCCAAGGGCACGATCATGACGAGCCGCAGCCTGCTTGCGCAGTACGTGAGCTGCATCGTCGAAGGGCGCTTCTCGCGTGACGACGTCGCCCTGCACGCGTTGCCGCTCTTCCACGTGGCCGCACAGCACTGCATGCTGACGCCGTACGCCTCCCTCGGCGCGACGAACGTCGTCCTCGACGGCCCGGAGCCGGGCGCGCTGCTCGAGGCGATCGAGCGGCACGGCGCCACGAGCCTGTTCTGCCCGCCGACCGTCTGGATCTCGCTCCTGCGTCACCCGGATTTCGACACGCGTGACCTGTCGTCGCTCAAGCGTGGGTACTACGGCGCATCGATCATGCCGGTTGAGATCGTCAAGGAGCTGAGCAAGCGGCTGCCGAACATCGACCTGTTCAATTTCTACGGCCAGACGGAGATGAGTGCACTCGCCCTCGTCCTCGGCCCGGAGGACCAACTGCGCAAGCCGGGATCCGCCGGTCGTGCGGCGATCTACGTCGAGACGCGCCTGATCGACGACGCCGGCGACGACGTGGCCCCCGGAGAGGTGGGCGAGATCGTCCACCGCAGCCCGCACGCGACGTGGGGATACTGGAACGACGAGGAGAAGACGGCCGCAGCCTTCGAGGGCGACTGGTTCCACTCGGGCGATCTCGGCACGCGTGACGACGAGGGCTACATCACGATCGTCGACCGCAAGAAGGACATGATCAAGACCGGCGGCGAGAACGTCGCGAGCCGCGAGGTCGAGGAAGCCATCTACACCCACCCGGCCGTCGCGGAGGTCGCGGTGTTCGGTGTGCCGCACCCGACGTGGATCGAGACCGTCGCCGCTGCCGTCACGCCCAAGGAGGGCCACGACGTGACGGTCGAGGAGTTGCGCGCCTACTGCCGCGAACGGCTGGCGGGCTTCAAGACCCCGACCGTCATCGTCATCGTCGATGCGCTACCGAAGAACGCGAGCGGCAAGATCCTCAAGCGTGACCTACGTCAGGAGCACGCCCAGGCGCAGCCGCTGGACGTGCCTCAGGGCTGACGCGCGCCGGCGACGTCCTCGGGGTAGCCCTCGTAGAACGGCACGTAGCCCTCCTTCGTCAGCACCCAGACGCGGTCGTCGCCCGCACCGGCGTAGCCCGCGTCGCGCAGTTCGACCTTGCGCGACTTGAACGTCGACGTCTGCTCGAGCGACTCGACCTCACGCACGAACAATGGCACGGCGTACTTGGGCAGCATCTCGGCGAGGCGGCCGGCCACGTCACTGGAGTCGAAGTCCTCGCGCAGGACGACGGCAGCCATGCCCGCACGGCCGTCGCTCCCCGGAACCTCGACGCCGTAGACGGCACAGTCCTGCACCTGCGGGAGTCGCTCGAGCGCAGCCTCGACCTCGGTCGTCGCGACGTTCTCACCCTTCCAGCGGAAGGTGTCGCCGAGGCGGTCGACGAAGGCCACGTGTTGGAAGCCCTGACGGCGCACGAGGTCGCCGGTGACGAACCAGCAGTCACCCTTGCGGAAGCCGTCACGCAGCAGCTTCTTCTCGGTCTCACCCTCGTCGGTGTAGCCGTCGAACGGCTGGCCGGAGGTCACCTTGGCGAGTAGGAGGCCGGCTTCGCCGGTCTTGACCTGCTCGAGGCGGCCCTTCGCGTTGCGCAGCGCGTCGCCGGTGTCCGGGTCGTAGCGGACGACCTTGTGCGGCAGCGGGCACGTGCCGGCGGTCTCGTCGAGGTTGTAGGCGTTGATGAACGCGATGTTGCACTCGCTGGCGCCGTAGAACTCGGCGATGCGCTCGATGCCGAACCGTTCCTGGAACTCGCGCCAGATGTCGGTGCGCAGACCGTTGCCGACGATGACACGCACGCGGTGATGACGCTCGATCGGACGCTCGGGCTGGCCGAGCAGGTAGCGACACAGTTCACCGATGTAGACGAACGAGCTCGCGTCGAAGCGGACGATGTCGTTCCAGAAGTTCGAGACCGAGAACTTGCTCGCAATGGCCATGGACGCGCCGCCGTTGAGCACCGCACCGAGCGCGACCGTCACGGCGTTGTTGTGGTACAGCGGGAGGCAGCAGTAGAGCGTGTCGTCCGGTCGCAGGCGCACGCCGAGACCGCCGAGACCGGAGTAGGACTTGAGCCAGCGGTGGTGGCTCATGATCGAGGCCTTGGGCATGCCCGTCGTGCCCGACGTGAAGATGTAGTAGGCCTTCTCGTGGCCACGCGTCTCGGCGCACTCGGACGGGTTCTGCGCGGCAGGTGCGGGCGCACCATCGGCGGCGGCGCGCATCTCGTCGAGCGTCATGACGTTCTGCTGCCCCGCGGAGGGCGCGGTCTCGAGGCTCTCGCGCAGCGACGCCTCAAGGACGACGACGCGGGCGTCGAGAATGCCGAGGCTGTGGTCGAGTACGTCCCCGCGCTGGTTGTAGTTGAGCAGGCCGCTCACCGCGCCGAGCTTCACCGTCGCGAGCATGACGAGCAGCATGTCGATGGAGTTGTGGGAGAGCAGCCCCACGACGTCCCCGCGCTTCACCCCGGCGTCGCGCAGCACAGACGCGTACCGGTTGACGCGTTCGTTGGCCTCGCCGTAGGTGAGGCGGCCCTCGTCGGCGATGACGAAGGTGCGCTCGGGCTGCTTGCCCGCAAGATCCTGGAAGACGGCACCGATGGAGGACTTCGTCGTCGGCCGCCGCACGAGCAGACCAGGGGCGTTGCGAGCTACCTGCCCCAGCTCGGGCGTCATGCGGGCCATCCCGCGGGCCATGTCCAGCACAGTCACTCGGCGACGCGTCGACACGCAAATCACTTCCTTGTTCCTCGAGTCGGGGTCTGGCGTAAACCCTACCTACGCGGAAGTAACAAAGCAGCGGCGTACTCGAACTTCATGGAAATTGCCATAGCCGGGTACTGCAGAGGACGACGAGCCCCACACATGCGCTTGCCGAACGTCCGTCTGGGCGAAGCACCGCTCCCAACCTGAAGAAACGTGAGTATGCCAGCCCCTCTCGAGCCTCGATACACGCTCAAAGATGTCGCCGATCGCGCAGGTGTCGCCATCTCGACGGCTTCGCTCGTGTTCAGCGGTAAGCGTCCCGTGGCCGAGCCCACGCGCGAGCGTGTGCTGAAGGCCGCGGCCGACCTGGACTAAGGCGGGCCCAACCCCCTCGCGCTCACGTCGTCACTGCGACAGGGACGCTCGGGCATCATTGGCGTCTTCGCCGAGGGACGTCTGATGAACTCCTTCAGCGACCCCTTCGCCGTCAGCATCCTCGACGGCCTGGCTCAGCACCTCGGGCAGAACTCCGCCGGCATCCTGCTCATGCCGGCACAGGGCGCCGGCCAGGACGAACTCGTGCGGCGCACAGCGGGCATCCCGCTCGACGCCGTGGTCTTCCCGCTCGGCGGGTATGTCTCCTCCGCGCTCCTCGAGCATCTGCGTCACCGTCGCATCCCGCTCGTGGGCACCGGTTACCCCGAGGCAGACGACGTCCTGCACCTCCACATGGACGAGCGCGGAGCCGCTCGGGCGATCGCGCAGCACCTCTATGACCTCGGGCATCGTGACGTCGCACTCCTCCAGCTTCCCGGCGCGGGGCCCAACGCTCAGCGGGACGTCATGAACCCCGAGGCGCTCGATCGCACTGCAGGCTTCCTCGAGGTGTTCCCCGAAGCCGTCGTCATCACAGCGGGCGAGAGTTCCATCGAGGGTGGCTACGAGGCCAGCGAACGCCTGTTCTCCGACATTCACCCCTTCACAGCTATCGCGGCGCAGTCCGACCTCATGGCCGTGGGAGCGATCCGAAGCATCGGCGCACACGGCCTCTCCACACCAGCCGACATCAGTGTGGCCGGCTTCGACGGCATCGACCTTCCTTGGCTGGTGGGCACCCTTACCACGATCGACCAGCGTGGCCAGGAGAAGGGCCGCACTATTGCGGACATGGTGACATCCGCTCTGGCAGGTACGCGGGAGAACCGTGAGCATTCGTTCACTCTCGTCCAGGGCACGTCGACGGACGCTCCCCCGCAGCACGCCCACGCGTGACATCTGCTTGACGCTCCCCCCTCCGGAACGCAGCAAAGGCCCCCGTCGGCGACGGGGGCCTTTCTGGGCTCTTCACAGATGAGGGTGTAGTTGGGGTCTGAATCCGCCGGCCGCGAGCAGGGATCTGGCGATGTAGTTGGTCAGGTTCCGAAAGCCCAGTGCCAGTCCGCGCAGGTGCTCCAGTCGACCGTTGATCGCCTCGGTAGGCCCATTCGATGTGCCGGGACGCTCGAAGTAGGCCAGCACGTCCACGGCGCGCTTGTTCAGGGTCCGGCCCAGGGTGACGACCTCGCTCAGGCCGTCGGGTACGCCCCGGGCGAGGGAGTCGATCAGCTCGGCCATCACCGCCCGCCCCTTGCTGCGGTCGGACTCGCGGTAGGCGGCGATCATGCGCTGGTAGACATCCCACGTGACCTCCACAGGCAGGTGTCTCTCGTCGGCGAAGAGGTCATCCAGGCGCTGGGCTTGCTTGTGGGTGAGCAGACTCGTTCCGGTGTGCAGCGTGCGCCGGGAGCGATAGAGCGGGTCGCCCTTACGGCCTCGTCGTGCCTTGGTGGCCCGCTGGACCCGCCGCCGGCACGAGTCGAGTGCCTCACCGCCCAGACGCACCACGTGGAAGGGGTCCATGACCGTGGTCGCCTCCGGCAGTTCCTCGGTGGCAGCGGACTTGTAGCCGGTGAAGCCGTCCATCGCGACGACGTCGACCCGTTCGCGCCAGTCCTTCGGCCGGCTCGCCAGCCAGGTCTTGAAGGTCTTCTTCGAGCGGCCTTCGATCATGTCCAGCAGTCGTGCCGGGCCGTTGCCGTCGCGGATGGGGGTCAGGTCGATGATGACGGTGACGTACTTGTCCCCGCGGCGGGTGTGCCGCCAGACGTGCTCATCGACGCCGATCACTTCCACGCCGTCGAAGCGGTGCTCGTCGTCGATCAGGATCCGCTTGCCCTCAGCGAGGACGGCGTCGTTGGCGGTGTTCCACGCGACCCCGAGCCCGGCGGCGACGCGGGCGATGGACAGGTGTTGGCAGACAATCCCGGCCAGGGCCCACCGCAGTCCCCGCCGGGAGAGCTTCGCCCGCGGTTCGGCTGCCAGCGTGGTGTCCTGGCGCCACACGTGCGGGCATCCAGTGCACCGGTACCGGCGGACTGTGACCGCCAGCGTCGTGGGGCGCCAGCCCAGCGGTTCGTGCGCCAGCTCGCGGGTGACGGTGTCACGCGGGATGCCTTCGCAGCCGCATCGCCGGCACCACTCGTCAGGTTCGAGCACGCGGCAGGCCAGCACCGCACGGTCGGGTTCGAGGCGCTGCCCGGTCACCTCCAACCCGAGCTCGTCCAGGCGGGCGAAGGTCGTCAGGTCAGGGGCAGTGAAGGTAGCGTCAGGCACGTCGAGGTCTTCCAGATGGTGAGCTTCAAGAACTTCCATCTTCGGAAGGCCTCGACGCCTATCCCGGCATCGACGCGCCGATAGGCACTACACCCTCATCTGTGAAGAGCCCCTTTCTGCTACCCACTTCTCGAGCTGAGCAAGTCGACGGGAGCTGTTCTCGACGTACACGGATCGAGGATTTGCTTTTGGGTATGCGGAAGGCCCTGAACCTGACTGGTCATGTTGTGTGCTCCGAGCCAACCCGATTGATGGGGGCTTCGAGGAACACTGCACATGACGTGACCGTCTTGGTTCAGGG
>NZ_JAGTHU010000022.1:0-54887 GCF_019895135.1 Dermacoccus sp. Tok2021 | reverse complement strand
ACTCTCAGCTCCCCCTCTACGAGTCGCTGACACCTGGAACCCCCGTGATCGCCACAGGGTGCACCTACGCCACGCTGGGGCGGCTTACGTTGAACGCAGGGCTACCGGCCCGCGTGTTGGGGCATGACTGGCGCTCTCTCGGCGCTGTCGACCTTGACGTCCCTGCGCATGTGGCAGGTTTTCCTGGGACCTCGAACGACAGCATCGAGGTCACGGGAATCTGGACGGGCCGGTCGATCATCGTCGACGGCTGGCGCGAAGCATCCTTCGTGGCGGGAAAGAACCCGGTCGGAGCGCGTATTCCCCACGAGACCACCACAGCGATAGCCCGGTCACTCGACGAGGAAGCAGCCAGCGGGATGCCGAGCCTTGGACAGCTCACGGATTGCGATGACACGCGAAACCTCGTGACGGTGCCCGTCCTCACCGATGACTGGCGACGCTGGGCCGACAGCTGGCGAGGCACCGCCTTCGTGCAGGTTCAGGGCTTCGTCACGCCGGTAGGTGAGCAGCGGCGTTACCCGGAAGATGCTCCGCACTGAAGCCGGCACGAATCGACGCGGTCAGGGTGGCGTAGGTCGGGGGCTGAATCAACGGGGTGCGCAAAGAACGCGCGAGTGCCCGCACCGTCCTCATGACGATGCGGGCACTCGCGCGCGGATCGGCGCGTCAGGCAACCAGGTCAGGCGATGACGGGCAGCACCTCGAGGCCACCCATGTACTTGCGCAGCGCCTCGGGCACGCGCACGGAACCGTCCGCCTGCTGGTGGGTCTCGAGGATGGCGACGAGCCAGCGAGTCGTCGCGAGCGTGCCGTTGAGCGTCGCGACGGCGCGGGTGGCGCCCTCGCCTCGCTCACGAACGTTGAGACGGCGCGCCTGGAACGTCGTGCAGTTCGACGTCGACGTCAGCTCGCGGTACGTGCCCTGAGTGGGCACCCACGCCTCGCAGTCGAACTTGCGCGCAGCGGACGTGCCGAGATCACCTGCGGCCGTGTCGATGACGCGGTAGGAGAGCTCGCACTTGGCCAGCATCTCCTCTTCCCAGGCGAGCATCTTGGCGTGCTCGGCCTCGGCGTCCTCGACCTTGCAGTAGGTGAACATCTCGACCTTGTTGAATTGGTGCACGCGAATGATGCCGCGCGTGTCCTTGCCGTACGAGCCGGCCTCGCGGCGGTAGCAGCTCGACCATCCGGCGTAGCGCACCGGCTCCGTCACGTCGATGATCTCGTTCGCGTGGTAGCCGGCGAGGGCCACCTCGGAGGTGCCGACGAGGTAGAGGTCGTCCTCCTCCTGCACGCGGTAGATCTCGGCGTCGTGCTTGACGTCGAAGCCCGTGCCCTGCATGGTCTCGGGGCGCACGAGCGTCGGCGTGATCATGGGCGTGAAGTCGTTGGCGATGGCCTGGTCGAGTGCCATCTGCAGCAGCGCCAGCTCGAGGCGAGCGCCGACACCCTTGAGGAAGTAGAAGCGCGAACCCGACACCTTCGTGCCGCGCTCCATGTCGATGGCGCCGATCTTCTCGCCGATCTCGAGGTGATCCTTCGGCTCGAAGTCGAACGCGGCCGGCTCGCCGACCGTCTTGACGGTGACGAAGTCGTCCTCGCCGCCGGCGGGCACGCCGTCGAGGACGACGTTGGGGACGGTGCGCATGAGCTCGTCGAACTTGGCGCCGGCCTCGTCGGCGGTGGCCTCGAGCTCCTTGACGCGGGTGCTCAGCGCGGTGGCGTCCTCGCGGGCCTTGTCGGCGTCGGCCTGCAGACGCGCGACCTCGGCGTCGTCACCCGACTTCTTCGCCTTGTTGAGCGCGCCCATCGCGGCACCGACGCTCTTGGAGACCTGCTTCTGCTCGGCACGCACCTTCTCGAACTCGCCGAGGGACGAACGACGCGTCGAGTCGAGTTCGAGAATCTGGTCGACGACGCTCTCGTCGGCGCCGCGAGCACGTTGGCTCGCGCGGACGGCGTCAGGGTTATCGCGCAGAAGCTTGATGTCGATCACGAGGTAAGGCTATCGGGTAGGGGCAACCGGGTGCCGGGAGACGCCTGGACGAGCGCAGAACCGCGACGGGCGTCGATCGTGCCGACGGGAGCGCTGAAACGCTCCCGCCGGGGGTATCTCGCTCCCACGGCGAGGGATGCTCACGTCGGCAACCAACCGTCGCCCGGACGCCGACGCTCGCTGACCGATACAGTCGTGAGGTGCCGAACTCCTCACCCTCGCAGGGCGCCCGCAAGCGCGCCGGCATCGTCGTCAACCCCACCAAGGTCGACGACCAGGACAAGCTGCGCCGCGAGTGCACCAAGGCCGCCAAGGAGGCCGGCTGGGACGAACCGCTCTGGCTCGAGACGACGCTCGAGGATCCCGGCGTCGGCCAGGCTCATCAGGCCGTCAGCGCGGGCTGCGACATCGTTTTCGCCGCGGGCGGCGACGGCACGGTCCGTCTGGTCGGCTCCGCGCTCACCGGCACGGACATCCCGCTCGGCCTCATGCCGCAGGGCACGGGCAACCTCCTCGCGCGCAACCTCGGCGTCTCCGTCGACGGCTCGGCCGCGCAGAACTTCGCACGCTCCCTCGTCGGTCACGACACGCGTATCGACGTCGGCCGCGTGCACGCCACGTTCGACGACGGCTCGGCCAAGAACGACACGTTCCTCATCATGGCCGGGTTCGGTCTCGACGGCGACATCATGGATTCGACGAGCGAAGGCCTCAAGAAGCGCGTCGGTTGGATGGCCTACCCCCTCGCCGGCATCAAGTACTTCACCGAGCGCCCCGAGCGCATGCTCGCCAGCTTCGACGACGGCGCCCCGCGCACGAAGAAGACGACGACGCTGCTCGTCGGCAACTTCGGCCGCCTCACCGGCGGGGTCAAGCTCATGCCCGACGCCACGGGCAACGACGGATGGTTCGATGCCGTCTGGCTTTCGGCCGACGGCCCGCTGCAGTGGGGCGCGCTGACGCGCCAGATCCTCACCAAGTCGCGCCGCAACACGAACCGCGTGGAGCGGGTGCGTGCGCGCCGCGTCGAGGCCCGCGCCATGGGCCGCGAGCGCGCCGTCGAGCTCGACGGAGACGTCATCGGTCAGGCCCGCGACGTCAGCATGTGGATCGACTCCGACGCACTCGTCGTGCGCATCGCCGACCCGAAGGACTCCAAGCTCTCCGACCTGCGCAGCCGCCTGCCCGGGCCGTTCGGCCAGGACTTCAAGGGCCTGCCCGCGAAAGCGAAGAAGTCGAGCACGTAGTCGGGTGAACCTCAGGCCGCGAGCGAGCTGACGATCGGCACACCCGGGCGGTAGGCGATGTGCAGGTAGCTCGGGGCGTCGAGCATCGCCAAATCGGCGCGCGCACCGACTCGGATGACGCCGACGTCGTCGCGCCGCAGCGCTGCAGCGCCCCCGGCCGTCGCGGCCCACAACGCCTCCGCGGGCGTCATGCCCATCTCGCGCACGGCGAGCGCGATCATGAACGGCATCGAGTTCGAGAAGCACGTGCCCGGGTTGCAGTCGGTCGCGAGCGCCACCTCGACTCCGGCGTCGAGGAGGTCGCGCCCGCTCGGGAACGGCTGACGGGTGGAGAACTCGACACCCGGCAAGAGGGTCGCAACGGTCGACGAACCGGCCAGTGCCGCAACGTCCTCCGTCGACAAGAACGTGCAGTGGTCGACGCTGGCCGCGTCGAACTCGACGGCCAGCTGCACACCGGGTCCCTCCCCGAGCTGCCCCGCGTGAAGGCGCGGCATGAGGCCCGCAGCCACGCCGGCAGCAAGGATCTCGCGCGTCTCGTCGCCGTCGAACGCGTGCGCGCTGTGCGGCTCGCAGAACACGTCGATCCAGCGCGCGAGCGGGGCGCACGCTTCGAGCATCGCGCCGGTGACGAGGTCGACGTACTCGCGCCGATCCGTGTCGCTCGGCACGACGTGGGCGCCGAGGTAGGTCACTTCGTCGGTGAACTCCCCCGCGATGCGCAGCGCCCGCGCCTCGTCGTCGACCGACAGCCCGTAGCCCGACTTGATCTCCACGAGCCCGGTGCCCTGCGCCCGTGCTTGCTCTACGCGGGCGGCGACCAGTTCGCGCAGACGCTCGTCGGACGCCTGGCGTGTGGGGCGCACCGTGTTCGCAATGCCGCCGCCGTCGTAGGCCTCCCCCGTCATGCGCGCGGCGAACTCGGCCGAGCGGTCGCCGTCGAAGACGAGGTGGTTGTGCGAGTCGACGAACGCGGGGATGACGGCGGCCCCCTCCATGTCGAGGCAGCGGTCGGCGTCCGGGGCGTCGGAGGCAGCGCCCACCCACGCGATGTGTTCACCGTCGATGACGAGCGCGGCGTCACGCAGGAGCGCGATGCGCTCCTCTCCCCGAAGCGCCGCGCCACCCCCGTTCCGCGCGGGATCGTTCGTGACGAGTTCCCCGATGTTCGTGACGAGCGTCGTGCTCATGCGTCCTCCCAGAGTGTGGTGATGGCTTCGGTGAGCAGGGCCCCGACGTCACCGAGGCGGTGACGACCTGCTGTGACGACGTGGGCGCCGTCCGCGACGACGTCCGTGATGTCCTCGGCGGTGGCCGCGAGCAGCACCTGCTCGGGCAGGCACCCGGCGGTGCGGCGCGAATCGAGGCGCACGGCAACGACGTCCGCGCGCATTCCGACCTCGAGGCGTCCGGCGTCCGGCCACCCGATCGTGTCGTGACGCGTGGCCGCGTCGAGCAACTCCTCGGGGCTGAAGCGGCCGCGGTCGTTCGTCACGAGGCGCTCGTGCATCTCGAGCGCGCGGGCGTCCTCGAACGTGTCGACGACCGCGTGCTGGTCGCTGCCGAGGCTGACGCGCACCCCGGCATCGGCGAGCGCGCGGGCGGGGCCGATGCCGTCGGCGAGGTCACGCTCGGTCGTCGGGCAGAAGCACGCGACGGCGTTCGCGTCGGCGAGCAGCGCGATGTCGTCGTCGCTCAGGTGCGTGGCGTGGACGGCCGAGAACCGGGAGGTCAGCGCGCCTGCGTCGTCGAGCAGCGCCACCGGCGAGCGCCCGTAGAACGCCTCGCACGCCTCGTTCTCCGCAGGCTGCTCGGACACGTGCGCGTGCACCGGCTGGCCGTCGCTCACCGCGAGCACGTCACCGATCTCGTCGCGGGCGACGGCCCGGACGGAGTGGATGGCTGCGCCGATGCGCGTCGTTTCGTCGTCGGCGAGCAGGGCGTGGCGCGCGGCCCAGGCAGCAGCGGAACCGTCGCTGAAGCGCTGCTGGTCGTCGTTCAGCGGCGTGTGACCGTCGGCGGTGAGCCCACCGTGGAGGTAGCAGGTGTCGAGGAGCGTGAGGCGGATACCGGCCTCCCGGGCGGCCTCACGCAGCGCTTCGCCCATCGCGTTCGGGTCGTCGTACGCCGCGCCGCCGGGGCGGTGGTGGACGTAGTGGAACTCGCCGACGCTCGTCATACCGGCCATGATCATCTCGGCGAAGACGGCGCGCGCGAGCGTGCGGTAGTTCTCCGGCGTGAGGCGCCTCGAGACGGCGTACATGCGCTCGCGCCACGTCCAGAAGGTGCCGCCGTCGCCGTGGGTACGTCCGCGCAGCGCGCGGTGGAACGCGTGCGAGTGACAGTTCGCGAAACCGGGCAGGACAACCCCACCCAACGAGACGTCACCGTCGCCACGCTGGACGCCGGGTTCGATTGCGCTCCAGCGCCCTTCGAATTCCGTCAGGCGAACGTTGTACGCCACACCCTCCGGCAGGAGCGCGTGTTCGGCCCAGTAGGTCGTCATCCGGCGAGGTCCTCCAGAACGCGGACGAGGGCCTCCACGCCGCGCACACAGTCGTCGGTCTCGGCGAACTCCTCGGGCGAGTGCGATGTGCCGGTCGGGTTGCGCACGAACAGCATCGCCGTGGGCACGCCGTGGTTGGCGAGGATGCCTGCGTCGTGGCCGGCGCCCGTGCCGAGCAAGGGCACGCCGCCGAGCGTCGCGTCGAGCCGCTCGACCAGGCCTGCGTCGAAGGGCGTCGTCGGCGTCCACGACTCGGCGCGCCAGGACCCCCCAAGTGCCCTGGCGCGCTCCTCGAGCTCGTCGACGACGGCCCGCACGTCCTCCTCCCGGGAGCCTCGTGCGTCCACCCACGCCGTGACGTGCGACGCGATGGCGTTGATGCCTCCCGGCACGACGTCGAGCTTGCCGACGGTGGCGACGACGCGGTCGCCGCCCTCGCCCGAGCGGTCACGCGAGGCCGCCGCGCGCCGCGTCGCCTCGATGAACTGCGCCGCCTTGAGCAGTGCGTCGTCGCGGTTGCCGAGGGCCGTCGTGCCGGCGTGGTCGGCGCGTCCGGGCAGGTCGGCGCGGAAACGGCCATGCGGCCAGATGTCGGTGCCAATGGCGACCGGGGCGTCGTCGAGGTCGATGAGCGCGCGGCCCTGTTCGACGTGCAGTTCGACGAAGGTGCCGACCCGCGCGAGGGTCTCGTCATCGCGCCCGAGCGTGCCCGGGTCGCGCCCGGCGCGCTGCCACGCCTCGGCCATCGTGACGCCGTCGGCGTCGGTGAGCGAGCGGGCGCGGTCGGCGTCGAGCGCACCGGTGATGATGCGCGAACCGGCGCAGGCGACGCCGAAGCGAGCGCCTTCCTCGTCGACGAAGTTGACGACCCCGATCGGCTTGCGCGGAGCGAATCCTCTCTCCTGCAACGCCTTCACGGCCAGGAGCGAGGAGACGACACCGAGCGGCCCGTCGAACGCGCCGCCGTCGGGCACCGAGTCGAGGTGCGAGCCGGTGACGACGCCCTCGCCGGGCGCGTCGTCCGGGTTGCCCCACCACGCCCACTGGTTGCCGGCGCGATCTTCGGTGACGTCGAGCCCCAGCGCGGCGCACTCGCCGACGAACCACTCGCGCAGTGTCGCGTCCTCACGCGTCCACGCGAAGCGCCGGTAGCCGCCGGAGCCGCCGTCACGGCCCACGGGGTGCAGGTCGTTCCACAGCGACTCGAATCGGCGGGTCTCGCTCACGTCAGTACCTCGCACTCGCTCAGTTGCCGGCCTTGGGCGCCGTGCGCTCGGCGGCGGCTCGCGTGGCGGCAGCCTGCGCGGCATCGGCGCCGTTGGCGTCACGCACGGTGGGCATCATCGGAATGCGCGCCCCGCGCTCGTCGGCGACCTGGACGGCGCGGGAGTACCCGGCGTCGACGTGGCGGAAGACGCCCATGGCGGGGTCGTTCGTCAGCAGCGCGGTGAGCTTGGCGGCGGCGAGGTCGGTGCCGTCCGCGACGCCGACCTGGCCGGCGTGGATCGAGCGGCCGATGCCGACGCCGCCGCCGTGGTGCAGCGACACCCACGTGGCGCCCGAGCTCGTGGCGGTGAGGGCGTTGAGCAGCGGCCAGTCGGCGATGGCGTCGGAGCCGTCGAGCATGCCCTCGGTCTCGCGGTACGGCGAGGCGACGGAGCCGGAGTCGAGGTGGTCGCGGCCGATGACGATGGGTGCGGAGACCTTGCCCTCGGCGACGAGTCGGTTGAACAGCTGCCCGGCCTTGTGACGCTCGCCGTAGCCGAGCCAACAGATGCGCGCGGGCAGGCCCTCGAACTCGACGAGCTCACCGGCGGCGTCGAGCCAGCGGTGCAGGTGCTCGTTCTCGGGGAACAGTTCCTTGAGCGCGGCGTCGGTGACGGCGATGTCCTGCGGGTCGCCTGAGAGCGCCGCCCAGCGGAACGGGCCGAGGCCCTCGCAGAAGAGCGGGCGGATGTAGGCGGGCACGAAGCCCGGGAACTCGAAGGCGCGCGTGTAACCAGCGGTGCGGGCCTCGTCGCGGATGGAGTTGCCGTAGTCGAAGACCTCGGCGCCCTCGTCCTGGAACTCGACCATGGCCTGCACGTGGGCCGCCATCGACTCGCGTGACTTCTTCGTGAAGCCCACCGGGTCGCCCTCGGCCTCGCGCTGCCACTCCTCGACGGCGACCTCCGACGGCAGGTAGCTCAGCGGGTCGTGCGCCGATGTCTGGTCGGTGACGACGTCGATCGTGATGTCGCCTGCGCGGTGGCGCGCGAGCATCTGCGGGAAGACGTCGGCGGCGTTGCCGACGATGCCGATGGAGACGCCGCGCTTCTCGGCCTTCGCGGCGTTGGCGCGGGCGATGGCGTCGTCGAGGTCGTCGGCGATCTCGGTGAGGTAGCGCTTGGCGACGCGGCGCTCGAGGCGCGTGCGGTCGACGTCGGCGATGAGGCACACGCCGTCGTTGAGCGTGACGGCGAGGGGCTGCGCCCCGCCCATGCCGCCGCAGCCGCCCGTCAGCGTGATGGTGCCGGCGAGCGTCCCACCGAACCGCTTGCGGGCGACGGCGGCGAACGTCTCGTAGGTGCCCTGGAGGATGCCCTGCGTCGCGATGTAGATCCACGAACCGGCCGTCATCTGGCCGTACATCATGAGGCCCTCGGCCTCGAGGCGGCGGAACTCGGGCCACGTGGCCCAGTCCGGCACGAGGTGGGAGTTGGCGATGAGCACGCGCGGCGCCCACTCGTTCGTCGTCACGACACCGACGGGCTTGCCCGACTGCACGAGGAGCGTCTCGTTCGGCTCGAGGTCCTTGAGCGTCTCGACGATGGCGTCGAACGCCTCCCAGGAGCGGGCTGCGCGGCCGGTGCCGCCGTAGACGACGAGGTCGTCGGGGCGCTCGGCGACCTCGGGGTCGAGGTTGTTCATGAGCATGCGCAGCGGGGCTTCGGTCTGCCAGCACTTCGCGTTGAGTTCGGTTCCGCGCGGTGCGCGGACGGGGCGGGCGCCCTCCATGGCGGTCTCCTTCGGTTCGTGCTGGGGGTCAGTTGAAGTCGCCGGCTGCGCGCGTGGCGGCGGCGAGGACGTCGCCGTCGGCGACACGGGCGACGACGGATTCGATCTCGGGCGACAGGTAGCGGTCGGGGCCGGGGCGGCCCGCGCCGTCGAGCGTTTCGATGACGGCGGCGCCGACCGGGCCCGGCGTGAGCGGGGCGCGCATCTGGATGCCGCGCGTGGCGGTGAGCAGTTCGATGGCGAGCACGCGCGTCAGGCCGTCGACGGAGCGGCGCAGCTTACGCGCACCGGCCCAGCCCATGGAGACGTGGTCTTCCTGCATGGCGCTGCTGGGGATCGAGTCGGCGCTGGCCGGGTTCGCGAGGCGCTTGAGTTCGCTGACGATGCCCGCCGCCGTGTACTGGGCGATCATGAGGCCCGAGTCGGTGCCGGGGTCGTCGGCGAGGAACGGTGGGAGGCCGTTGTTGCGGGCGCGGTCGAGGAAGCGATCGGTGCGGCGTTCGCTCATCGAGGCGACGTCGGCGATGACGATGGCGAGGAAGTCGAGCGCGTACGCGACGGGGGCGCCGTGGAAGTTGCCGTTCGACTCCACGCGGCCGTCGAGCGTGACGACGGGGTTGTCGACGGCGGCGGCGAGCTCGCGCTCGGCGACGGTGGTGACGTGATCGAGGGTGTCGCGGGCGGCGCCGATGACCTGCGGCGAGCAGCGCAGCGAGTAGGCGTCCTGCACGCGGGTGCAGGCGTGCGGGTCGCGGTGCGAATCGCGGATGCCGCTGGCGTCGAGCACCTTGCGCAGGTTGGCGGCCGACTTGGCCTGGCCCGGGTGGGGACGCAGCTTCTGCAGGTCGTCGGCGAACACGTCGTCGGTGCCGAGCAGGCCCTCGACCGAGAGGCCCGCGGCGATGTCGGCGGTCGACAGGAGCATCCGCAGGTCGGCGATGGCGAGGCACAGGGTGCCGAGCATGCCGTCGGTGCCGTTGATGAGGGCCAGGCCCTCCTTCTCCTGCAGGACGACCGGCTCGATGCCCGCGGCCTTGAGCGCGTCGGCGGCGTGGACGACGTCGCCGTCGGCGGTGGCCACCTCACCGTCGCCCATGAGCGCGAGCGCGCAGTGCGCGAGCGGCGCGAGGTCGCCGGAGCAGCCGAGGGAGCCGTACTCGCGCACGAGCGGCGTGATGCCGGCGTTGAGCATCGCGATGTACGCGTCGAGGGTTTCGGGGCGGATGCCGGTGCGGCCGGTGGCGAGGGTGGAGATGCGCAGCAGCATGAGGGCGCGCACGATCTCGCGCTCGACGGGTTCGCCGGAGCCCGCGGCGTGGGAGGCGACGAGGCTGCGCTGGAGCTTCTGCCGCTTCTCGGGCGGGATGCTCGTGTTCGCGAGCGCGCCGAAGCCCGTCGAGATGCCGTAGTGCGGGATGGTGTCGCTCGCGAGGGCGTCGATGATAGCGCGGGATTTCGCGACTTCGGCGACGGAGTCGGCGCTCAGCTCGATGGTGGCGCCGTGGCGGGCGACGGCGACGACGTCGTCGATCGTGAGTGGGCCGACGCCGACGGTGACGCTGCCGGTGGGCTGTGCTGCAGAAGTCATGCGCCCATTGCATCGTGCGAGCCCGGGCGCGGCGTGACACGGGCGACGCGAACTGTCCCAGGATTGAGACAGTTGCCCTCGAATGGCTACCGTTGGTGCGTGAGTTCTGCCCCCGCCGCCGCCCAGGTCATTGCCCTGTTGCAGCTGCTCGCGGGGCGACCGTCGCCGCAGCCTGCCGCGACGTTGGCGCGCGAGTTGGGGCTTCCACGGTCGACCACGTACCGGCTGCTCGGGGTCCTCAAGGACGCGGGGTTCGTCACGCACTCGGAGGAGACGCGGCGCTGGGGGCTGGGCATCGCGGCGTACGAGTTGGGCTCGGCCTACTCGCGGCAGCAGCCGTTGCAGCGCATGGCCCGCGCGGTGATGACGCGCCTGGCGGAGAGCACGGGGCAGGCAGCGCACCTCGGGGTGCTGCACGGCTCGGACGTGCTGTACGTCATCGAGGAGCGGCCGCTCGGGATTTCACCGCTCGTGACGGACGTCGGCGTGCGCCTGCCTGCGAACGTGACGGCGAGCGGGATGGCGATGCTCGCGCACCTGCCGGCCGCGCAGGTGCGGGCGCTGTTCCCCTCCGGCGCGGAGCTCGTGCAGCGCAACTCCGGGGCGGATCAGCCGGAGACGGTGGCGGGCCTGCGTTCGGAGCTCGCGCAGGTGCGTCAGCGCGGGTACGCGCGGGAGGTCGGGCGCGTGACGCCGGGCTTCCAGACGGTGGCAGCGGCATCCCTAGACCTCAACGGCCTGCCTGCCGCGAGCCTCGCCGTCACGTGGCCTCAGGACGCGGGCGACCGCGAGACCGAGTACGCCACAGCGGTCAAGGATGCCGCTAGAGAACTGACGTCTCGTCTGGCTCGATGAGGCAGCGGGGTCTCGGCATTGGCGACTGTGCCCGCTGACCCGCACCTTCGGGTGGCCCATGCCACGACCCATTGGCGTGGTCACGACGGCCTGTGATGATCGAACGTGGGCGCCGATGAGGTCGGTGACTGCCGCTGACCACTGCGCACCCGCCGTCACCCGATGGTCTTGGGCTGGGCCGCCCGGCCCCGTCCTGACACCCCGCCCGCTCTCACAGCATCGGAGATGCAACCATGAACGACCGACCGATCGCTCTCGTCGTGGGAGCCTCCCGAGGCTTGGGACTGCTCGTCGCCGCCGACCTCGCGAAGCGCGGGCACCAGGTCGTGCTCGCTGCCCGCTCTCAGGAAACGCTCGACGCGGCGGCCCGCTGGATCACCCGCCAAGGGGTACCAGAAACGTTCGTCCACACGGCCGTGATGGACGCCTCCGATGCGCGCAGTGTTGCCGACGCGGTCGAAGACGTCGAGACCACCGTCGGCCCGGTCGACGTGGCAATCCATGTGGCAGGCATCATCGAGGTGGGCCCGGCCGAGAACACGACGCGTGGGCACATGGAACACGCGATGAACATCATGGCGTGGGGGCCCGTCAACCTCGCGGACGCCGTGGTCGCGCGTATGCGCGAGCGGCAACGCGGCCGCTTCGCAGTCGTCACCTCGATCGGCGGCATGCTGAGCGCGCCACACCTGCTGGCCTACTCGACGGCCAAGTTCGCCGCGGTCGGTTTCACGGAGGGCTTGGCGGCCTCGCTCGCCGGCAGCGGCGTCACGGCCAGCGTCGTCGCGCCGGGTCTGATGCGCACCGGTTCGCACGCCGCCGCCGAGTTCTATGGTGACCGTCAGCGCGAGTACGCCTGGTTCGCGCCCGCCGCATCGCTGCCCCTCGTGAGCATGGATGCCCAACGCGCCGCGCACGCCATCGTCGGCGGGGTCCTCGCCGGCAAGCCCTACGTCATCCTCACCCCCGCGGCAAAGGTGGGCGCGCGCGTCCACGGCCTCGCGCCGGGGCTGACGACCCGCCTCCTTGGCGTCGTCAACAGGTTGCTTCCCGGCCCGGTGGACGGGGCCACGAAGCCGATACCGGGTGCCGAACTCGCGCCGTCCGCCGGGCAACTCGTCAAGGTGCTGACCTCACTCGGCGACCGATCCCGCCGGCGCAACCTGGAGCCGTGAAGCGGCCACCCCACCGGAGGTAGTGACACCCGACGGCACCTCGTTAGCTTTGCAAGAGAGCAACGTAACGCCCCGACGGAGGTTCGCCCCCGCCGAGACAGCGATAGAAGGTCCGACATGTCCGAGATCACGCAAGAACAAGTCGTCGAGATCATGCGCGGTGAGCGCTTCGTCATGATGACCTCGATCGCCGACGACGGAACGCTGCACAGCCACCCGATGACCCCGAAGCAGGTCACCGAAGACGCCGACGTCTGGTTCTTCATCGGTCTTCAGGGCGAGCAGGCTCAGGCGCTGCGCACCCAGCCGGAGGTCAACCTCGCCTTCGCCGAAACCGGCTCCTGGCTCTCCGTCGCTGGTCGCATCGAGTTCGTTGACGACAGGCGGAAGGTTGAGCAGCTGTGGGACGACGGCGTGGCGGCGTGGTTCGACGGCGGCAAGGAGGACCCGGACCTGGGCGTCATCCGTTTCGTCAGCGACTCGGCCCAGTTCTGGGGGCAGCCCGGCGGCAAGGTCTCAGCGCTCGCGAGTATCATGAAGGCCCGCGTCACCGGTGAGCGCCCGTCCGCCATCAGCGCGACGACCGAGATGTAGATCCGGACGAGCACGCGTCAGAGCTATCGCTCGCCGAATGCTCGGGTGTCGGCCGGGTGCGCGTGGCCCCCGGCCGACGGCTCGTTCGAACCGAGCACTCCGACGCTGACGGCACTTGCCGTCACACCTCGAACCGCGAAAGGTGCTATGAGACGTCCGCCCAGCTTTCGCATCACACGGAGTTCGGCCCACGCTCGGTCGGCCGTGTGGGACGCACTGTGGGATCTCGAGATTCACTCACGCGTGATCCCGTTCACCACCGTGACCCTCGTGCCCACCGAAGTCGGACACGAGAGCGGCCTGCGAGAAGGGTCACGGTTCGACGCCCGCACGCACCTCGGGCCCCTGACGATCGACGACGTCATGCGCGTCGACCGCTGGGATCCGCCGGCGGAGGCTCGAATCGTGAAGGTCAGGCGAGTGTTCGGTGGCACAATCACCGTGCGCCTGAGTGACGTCGATGGCGGGAGCCGTCTCGACTGGCATCAGACGTACAGCGTTCACGGGCTGCCCGACATCGTCGCGTGGTTGGCGGTGCCTCTCGTTCGTGCCGGATACGTGAGAACTCTGAGCCGCATCATCGGATCTCAGGAACCGGCTGGGTGAGCGCGGCCGCTACCGGCATCGCTCACACTATCTCCCACTCGGCGACGGGGCCGGGAATCAGCGTGAACATCGGATGCGGCCGCGGCGCGCTCGCGGCCAAGTGCGCGCGGAACCACGGCGGGTCTCGCTGCTCGACCTTTCGGCACAGATGGGCCCACTCGTAATCGAGTTGCCCTTGCGCGAGCGTCAGCGATACGGAGGGCTCGAGGGGCCTCAAAAGCTTGTCCGAACGAAACGTGTAGCCACGTCGATCCGCTTCCTCAGCGAGTCGCCAAAGATACGACGTGATGGCGCGGATCGGGTCGTCGGTGGCACGAAACCTCAGCAGCTGCGGGTGGTTCCTGTACCCCGTGGTCTCTCCGGCGAGAACCTTCTGCGCGAGCAGCCCCTCACGCCATCCCGCCACGAGAGCGCGTCTGTCCAGCTGGGCAGGGTGAAGGCTCCATATGCGCATACCCTGAATTTACCGACACTCCTAAGCCGTCGACATTCGGCTCCGAAGGGAAAATCGTGAACTCTACTGCCCGACATCGCTTCGACGGGTACATCCTGGGCGTCGGCACACCGTGTAGTCGCCGATTCGTCGTGGGGTGCTGGCAGCGCTCCCCGTTCGGCGCGTTCGCCGACATCATGGTGGCCCACCCGGACGGCGCGCGAACTCATCGCTCCCAACGAAGAAGTCGGAGCGTACGTCTGCGAGACGTACCAGTTCGATCAGGTCACGTTGTCGGACGTTCACGTCGCGCGCACCTCTTCGAAGTGGGTCATCGCCACCGATCGGTCGAGGCTTAGCGCTACGTTCGGTCGTCGCAGGCTCTTGGGCTACCCCTTGCGCCTGGTCCGTGGACCGCTCATCCACCCTGTGACGGCACGATTGTCGAACCCGCTGGCTCGTCGCCTCGTGGAGGGGGTTAAGAAGCACGGGTCCGCAGGCCACGGGGCGCACGAGTATTACGTCGCCGAGGACCTTCGCCGCGTGGCGACGCTGAGCGGCTCGTGGGAAGGAGAGCCGATCGGCGTCCTGGCCCCCGTGACCCCGGCCCCGCAGTTCGGGTTCAGCTCCACACCGCAGATTCCCTCTGACGCGTGTCACCTCGTTCATTGACCGGCCTGGCGCGTGATCTGAACGAGGCGGAAACGCCGCGGCCCCGCAGAACCTCAGAGGTTCTGCGGGGCCCGGCGTTGTGCGACGTTCAGCAGCAGCGGCTGCGCGGGTTGGTGTCCTGCGCGTCGGTGCGTTCGCGCCAGTACTCCTTCTTCGTCATCGGAGCCTCACCGGGGTGAGTGCGCTCGTGATGCGCGAGGTAGCGCTCGTAGTGGTTGTCGCCCATGACGGACGCCCAGTACCACCGCACCGAGTCGAAGGCCCGACGAAGACCGCCCGGCTGCTCCTGCTCCAGCCGGCACTGCGTGTTCGTCTGCTCAGGCATGGACGCGACCTCCCGCGGGAGCACCCTCCGGGTCGAGACCGGCCTCGCGCCACTGCTCGAGCACGGCCTTCTCGTCGTCCGTGGCCGAGAAACCGGCCGGGGCGAAGATCTTCGAAGGCACCTTCTCGTCGGTGACGCCGTCGTCGGCCTCGCCCGCACGAACCGCCTTGATGGCGGCGATGACACCGGCGATGACGACGATGAGAACGAGACCCGCGAACAGGATCGACAGCGACTGCTGGATGAACGTGTTGCGGATGACCGCGTCGATCGCCTCCGGCGTCTTGGCCGTCTTGAAGCTCGTCAGGCCCTTCTCCTTGGCGTCGACGAACGCCTTGTGCTGCGCCCAGTAGCCGAGCTTCGGGTCGGAGGAGAAGATCTTCTGGTAGCTGGCCGTCATCGTGACGATGACGTCCCACGCGAGGGGAACGCCCGGGATCCAGGCCCACTTCACGTGGCCGCTCTTGACGACGACGACCACCACGACCGTCAGCGCTACCGCGGCGAGCAACTGGTTGGCGATACCGAACAGCGGGAACAGCGTGTTGATGCCGCCCAGCGGGTCGGTGACACCCATGAGGAGGATGGAGCCCCAGCCGGCGACGACGAGGAACGTCGTGATCCAGGCGCCGACCTTCCAGGACGTCTCACGGAAGCGCTTGAGGCCCGGGACGTTGCTGAGCGTGTCGGAGAGCATGAAGCGCGCGACGCGGGTACCGGCGTCGACCGTCGTCAGGATGAACAGCGCCTCGAACATGATCGCGAAGTGGTACCAGAACTGCTTCATCGAAGCGCCGGGGATGACCTGCGAGAACACGTTCGACATACCGAAGGCGAACGTCGGTGCGCCACCCGTGCGGGAGACGACCGACTCCTCGCCGACGTCCTTCGCGGCCTGCGCGATCTCGGTGGCCGACGTCGGGTCGCCGCCGAGGCCGAGCGAGTTCACCCACGCGGCAGCCTTCTCGGGCGTACCGCCGGTGACGCCGGCGGGCGAGTTCATGACGAAGTACAGGTGGTGGTCGATGATGGCGGCCGCGATGAGCGCCATGATCGCGACGAACGACTCCACGAGCATCGAGCCGTAGCCGATGAGGCGAGCCTGGCTCTCCTTCTGCAGCAGCTTCGGCGTCGTGCCCGAGGATATGAGAGCGTGGAAGCCGGAGAGCGCACCACAGGCGATCGTGATGAACAGGAACGGGAACAGCGAACCGGCGAAGACGGGGCCGTTGCCCTCCTTGCCGAACGACGTGATGGCCGGGATGTCGATGGACGGGCGCGCGATGACGATGCCCAGCGCGAGCAGCACGATCGTGCCGACCTTCATGAAGGTCGACAGGTAGTCACGCGGAGCGAGCAGCAGCCACACCGGAAGGACGGCGGCGGCGAAACCGTAGATGATGATGGCCCACGCGAGCGCCGTCGGCGAGAGCGTGAACAGGTCCTTGCCCCAGTCGGTGCCGGCAACCCAGCCACCGGCGACGATGGCAAGGAGCAGCAGGACGACGCCGATGCCCGAGACCTCGGAGACGGCACCCGGGCGCATGAAGCGCAAGTAGCAACCCATGAAGAGCGCGATCGGGATCGTCATCGCGAGCGAGAAGACACCCCAGGGCGACTCGGCAAGGGCGTTGACGACGACGAGGCCGAGCACCGCGATCAGGATGATCATGATCGCCATGACGGCGAACATCGCCGCCCAGCCACCGACGGGGCCGAGCGTGTCGCGCGCCATCTGGCCGAGGCTGCGACCGCCGCGGCGCGTGGAGATAGCGAGCACCATGTAGTCCTGCACGGCGCCCGCGAAGATCACACCGAAGATGATCCAGAGCGTGCCCGGCAGGTAACCCATCTGCGCGGCGAGCACGGGGCCGACGAGCGGGCCGGCGCCGGCGATGGCGGCGAAGTGGTGACCGAACAGCACGCGCCGGTCGGTCGGCATGAAGTCCTGGCCGTTCTCGAACTGCTCGGCCGGGGTGGCGAGGTCGTCGCGCGGGCGGATGACCTTGTACTGGATGAGGCGGCTGTACAGCATGTAGCCGATGACGTAGCTGCCGACGGCAGCCATGACGAACCAGATCGAGTTGACGTGCTCGCCGCGGACGAACGCGACCATCGTCCAGCCGATGGCGGCGATGACGGCCGCGACGGCGATGACGATCTTCTGACGTCCCGTGATCTGGCGGGGTAGGTCGACCGCGACCGGGGGCGTGTTCCCGTCGCGCTCGGGGGTTTTGGTGCTCGACGCGGGCACGGAGACCTCCCTTTTCGTGTGAGTGTGAGCAGGGCCACGTTATGCGGTGTCGGGTAGGTCACAGGGCTTTGACAACGCACGCGCAGGTCACACCTTCATCACGAATTTGGACGAACGTCACGCAGTGGGGCCGGTGGGGCGCGGCCCGTCGCCGAACCAGTAACGGCGGCTGTCTTCACGAACGTCCTCGAGCTGCCCGCCACAGGCCTCGATGACGGCGCGCGAGGCGCCGTTCGTCTGCGCGCAGCAGACGAGCACGGGGGCGATGTCGAGCGCGGCGGCTTCGGCGAGCCCGAGCTTCAGAGCCTCCTTCGCGATGCCGCGTCCGCGAGCGGCCGGCCGCACGGAGTAGCCGATGTGGCCGCCGAGTTCGTAGAGGAACTCGTTGAGCGCGTGACGCAGGGCGAGGTGACCGACGAGGGCGCCGTCGTCGACGATCCAGAAGTAGGAGCAGTGGACGAGGCCGGTGTGCGGCGGCCACATCGTGTTGCCCTGGCGGGCGCAGTCTTCGACGTAGGCGGCGAAGCCGTCGGGGGTGATGTCGACGTCGGTGCCCGCGAAGAAGCCCGATCCGTCCATGCCGCCCGCGCACACCCAGCGGTCGTCGCGCGAGTCGGTGGTGGCGTCGCGGAACTCGCGCAGCATGGCCGACCAGTCGTCGTAGCGCGCGGCGTCGGGGGCGATGAGTTCGATCATGTCGGTCATCTCATCACCCCCGACCGTGGGGCGTCGATCAGTTTTCGGTGCGCTTAGTGGGCGCGCAGGCCGTCGACGCCGCGGGGCTCGTCGCCGCGCACGGTGACGCGGTGCATGACGCGGGTGTTCGTGTAGTCGCGGTTGGCGTAGTGGGAGGTGGCGCGGTTGTCCCAGATGCCGACGTCGCCGGGCGCCCAGCGGTGACGGATCGTGTGCTCGGGCTGCGTGAGGTGGGCGTAGAGGGCGTCGAGGATGGCGCGCGACTCGGCGTCGGAGACGCCACTGACGTGGGAGGTGAAGCCGGGGTTGACGAACAGGCCGCGGCGGCCGGTCTCGGGGTGGACGCGGACGACGGGGTGTTCGACGGCGGGCAGTTCGGTGACGATCTCGCCCTCCCACTCGTGGCCGCCGTTCTTCTTGAGGAAGGCGCCCCACTCGCGGTTGCCGTCGTGGACGGCGAGCAGCTGGTCGGCGAGCGCCTTGAAGGGTGCGGAGAGGGAGTCGTAGGCGGCCTGGCTGTCGGCCCAGGACGTGTCGCCGCCGTAGGGCGGGAGCGTCACGGCGCGGAGGATGCTGATGGACGGCGGCCGCTTCATGAAGGTGACGTCGGTGTGCCAGACGTCGGAGAAGGAGAACTCGGGGTCGCTCGAGTCGATGTTGTAGATCTCGCTGCGCTCGTGGTTGCCGGCGACGGGGTGGCCGGGCGTCAGGTCGCCGAGGAGGTTGCCGAGGCGTACCTGGGCGTCGTCGTCGAAGCCGTGCTGATCGCGGAAGAAGAGCACCTTGTGGGCGAGCAGGGCGCGGCGGATGTCGAAGGCCGCGATCTCGTCGATGGACGCCAGGTCGATGCCGTGGATGACGGCGCCCAGGGCCGGGCCGAGGCGCTCGATGCGCAGTCCGGGCGTCGTGGCGGGAGCGTGGGTGGCGAGAAGTGTCATGACAACCTCTTTGTTCGTTGCGCTTGCGCAGACGCCGGGCGGCGACGCGCCAGGTCGTTACTCGGGGCACCCCACCGCAGCGGAGGGTTGCCGTCCGGCCAGCCGAGACTTATCGCCGGAACTCGAGACCCAGACATAAGTTAACCCACACGGTTACCAAACTCATGGTTATGACTAGCCAGTGTCCACATCCTGGCCTCGTCCGCCCGCGGCGTGATGTCGCAAGGTCCCGATGTGCGCGGCATTTCCCGCACAGGCGGCTCCCTTCCCCACCGGTTCACACTGCCGAAGGCGCCCCGGCACACCGTCCGCCAGGACGCGCCCACCTTGGCGGGTGGCCGTGCTGCAGGCGATCTCGGGGCCACCGGCCGTCCTGTAGCGTCGGAGACAAACCATGACGTGGCAATGAAGGAGCACCGATGAGCCTTGCGAAGAACGCGACCGCCCTGCTGTCCAAACTGCCCGATCAGACCGCTGCCTTTCTGGCGGACGGCTACCTGTTCCAGGAGCGCCTGCGCAAGGCCGAGGGTCGTAGCCCCGGGGACGCGCGACCGCTCGCCACCCGCCTGCTCGGACGCCCCGCGCTGATCGTGCGCGGCAAGGAGGGCGTCGACCTGTTCTACGACACCTCGCGCATGAAGCGTGACGGCGCGATGCCATTGCCGGTGCGCGGGCCGCTGTTCGGTAAGGGCGCGGTGCACGGTCTCGATGACGAGGAGCACCGTCACCGCAAGGCCATGCTCATGCGCATCACCTACGACGACGCTCAGGTTCGCCGCTTCATGCCGATTCTCGAGGATGAGATGCGCAAGACGCTCGCGCGCTGGGAGCAGGAGCCGGGAACCGTCTACGACGGAAGCGTCATCACGTATGGGCGTGCCGCCCTGCGGTGGGCGGGCGTTCCCGGTAGCGAGGAGGAACTCGACACGTGGGCGCAGCGTCTCGGCCAGATCGTCGAGGGCTTCGGGCGCAAGAGCCCCGCGCACGTCGAGGCGTGGATCAACCGTCGTCGGTGCGACGCGTGGGCGGCCGACCTCGTGGCGCGCACCCGACGAGGTGAGATCACGCCCGAACCCGGCACCGCGCTGCACGAGGTCGCGAACGCGACGAACCTCGACGGCTCACCGCTCGACGAGCACACCGCTGGGGTCGAGTTGCAGAACACGACGCGTCCGACCATCGCCGTCGCGCGTTTCGCAGCCTTCGCCGCTCGCGCACTCGTCGAGCACCCCGAGTACCGCGAGCGCATCGCCGACGAGGTGGCATCGAGCGGCACGCTGCTGGAGAACCCGACGGCCGTCGCCTTCGCCCAGGAGGTGCGCCGCGTCTCCCCGTTCGTGCCGATGCTGCCGGCCTTCGCCCGTGACTCCTTCGAATGGGGAGGCCAGAAGATCCGTCGCGGCCAGCGCGTGCTCATCGACATCCTCGGCACGAACAACGACCCGCACGAGTGGGACTCGCCCGAGGAGTTCCGCCCCGAACGCTTCACCGGTGTCGACGCGGAGAAGATCCAGAGCTTCATCCCTCAGGGCGGTGGCGACGTCGCCACCGGGCACCGCTGCCCCGGCGAGAAGATCGCGGTGACCGCGCTGTCGGTGACGGTTGCCGGGCTGTGCACCCCGGGTGTGGAGATCGATCCGAAGGGCCTCGACTTCAAGTGGACCCAGTTGCCGACGCTGCCCGGTAGCGGCGCCCGGGTGCGGGTGAAGCGCGCCTGATCGTCGTGTTTCCGTGAGGTCGGGGGCATGACAAGCGCTGGACCTCATGAAAACGGCACCGCTCCCCCGCCCAGGCCAGGGAGCAGTCGCAGCCGCCGACCGCGACCTGGTGTGTTTCCTCAAGCACTCCATCGCATCGTCCCCACGGAAGGATCACAGAATGTCCGGTATATCTCGACTCACCGAGTCCATCCGTTCTCTGGCCGAGCCCGCGCCTACGCCGCCGTCCGGCCCGCAGAACTGGGCCCGTCTCGGTCTGGGCGCCATGATGTCGTTCGCCGGCACGTCGCACCTCACATTCGCGCGCGACGACTTCCAGGCGCAGGTGCCCGACTGGTTCCCGATCGACAAGGACGCCGTCGTGCTGGCTTCCGGCGTCGTGGAGATCGCGTTCGGCGCCGCACTGCTGGCACTTCCGCAGCGGAGGGCGCTCGTGGGCGCGGCGCTGGCCGCGTTCTACGCGGCGATCTTCCCTGGCAACATCAGCCAGTACGCGGAGCGTCACGACGCCTTCGGTCTGGACAGCGACGCCAAGCGTCTGGCGCGTCTCTTCGGTCAGCCGGCCCTCATCGCCGCAGCTCTGAAGGCCGCGGGATTCCCGCGCCGCTGAGGCGTTCCGAACAGTAGCGCTGGTCGAACGTCAACGGGCGTCCGACCAGCGCCGCGCCCGTTTCAGGCCCTCCAGTGCGAGCCCAGCGGGTAGCCCCCGTTGTCGCCGTTCTCGGTGGTCTTCGTGGCGAGCACCTGGTGCAGGTGCAGCCAACCCTCCTCGAACCCGAGGCGCGAGCCGGCCATGTAGATGCCCCACACGCGCGCGGTCGGCAGGCCGGCCTCGCCGACGCAGAACTCCCAGTTCGCCTCGAGGTTGCGGCACCACGCGGCCAGCGTGTGCGCGTACGACAGGCGCAGGTTCTCGTCGTGCTGCACCTCGAACCCGGCGTCGTGGCACTCCGCGATGAGGCGCCCCGGCGAGGCCAGTTCACCGTCGGGGAACACGTAGCGGTCCGTGAACGGCTCCGGGCGCGCCGACGCCGTGTCGTCACGACGCGTGATGCAGTGGTTGAGCAGACGCCCGCCGTCACGCAGCTTCGAGTGCAGGAACGTGAAGTAGTCGTGGTAGTTCTTCACGCCGATGTGCTCCGTCAGGCCGATCGAGCTCACCTTGTCGAAGCCCGTCTCCGTCACGTCGCGGTAGTCGCTGTGGCGAATCTCGACGAGGTGCTCAAGGCCCGCCTCGCGCACCGCGCGCTGGCCCCACTCCGCCTGCTCGCGGCTCAGCGTCACACCGAGCACACTCACGCCACGCTCGCGCGCCGCGTGGATCGCCATGCCGCCCCAGCCGCAGCCGACGTCGAGCAACCGATCGCCCGGCTGCAGGTCGAGCTTGTCCGCCACGAGCGCGAACTTTCGCTCCTGCGCCTCCTCCAGCGAATCCGTCGCCGCGTCGTAGACGGCACACGTGTACGCCATCGACGGGCCGAGCACCTTCTCGTAGAACGCGTTCGAGACGTCGTAGTGGTAGCTGATCGAATCGGCCGCCCGCGACATCGGGTTCACCTTCGCGAGGTGACGCTTCCAGCGCGGCTGGCTCTCGATCTCCGGCAACGGCGGGTGCTTGAGCGCCTTCGTCCCCAGCGCCTTGACGATCGGCGCCAGCACCGACGCCGCGTCACGCTTGCCCAGATCCTTCACGCGCAGATCGCGCTTGATGAGGCTGAACACCTCGTACGGGTCGCCCTCGGAGAAGCCCGTCCCCGTCAGCGTTCCCGTGAGGTACGCGCGAGCGAGCCCCAGGTCGCCGGGCGCTGTGAGGAGGTAACGCAGCCCCTCCTCGTTCTCGATCCGCAGCTGGATCGCAGCGTCCTTCGGCCCGACGTCGGTGCCGTCGTACGCGGTGAGGCGCATCGGCAGCGGCTCCTCGAGCACCGCGGTGACGGCCTGCTGAACGAGGGGTGCGCCGGTCGGCGTGGTCATGCGTGGGTCCTTACCTTGTCTGCGAATTCGGGCAGTCGTCCCGAGGGGTCGTACATCGACTTCATACGGCGGTATTCGTCCGCGCCGTAGAGGTCTTCGAAGGTCTGAGCGTCGTAGTAGACGTCGGAGTACAGCGACTTGTGACCGCCCATCGTGGGCAGCACGGCCTCGATGTCGCGGTTGACGTCGCCGTCCGCGCGGCCGGGCTCGATGGCCACCGTGCCCCAGAACCCGACATTGACGTAGGTGCGGTTCGGCTCGAGCCGGTACAGGGGCCACGCCTGATCGCCGCGCAACCGCAGCGGGCAGACCCACACCGGCGTCATGCCGACGTGCTCGTCGAACCACGGCATGAAGTTCACGAGTTCCTCGAGCGGCACCTCGACGTCCTGGACGACGCGCTCACGCGGTAGCTCGCCGCGCATCGAGTCGATCTTCGCGGCCACGCCGTAGCGGTTCTCGAAGCCGACAATGCGGTGGAATACGTCGCTGCGGCGGTACTTGCTCGGCCACAGCCGGCGGACCGTCGGGTTCTGCACACCGAACGCGTTGGAGCACCAGAACCAGTCCGTGTCCCAGCGCCAGATGTAGTCGTGCGCCGTGAGGGTGTCGCGGTCCAGCTCTTCGATGCTGCGGTAGAAGATGCGCTGACCGGTGTAATCGCTCGGGTGACGGCGAACGTCGGGGAAGAAGTTCGCGAGGACGAGGTAGCACTCGCCCGGCGAGACGATCATGCCGTCGAGGCCGTCGACGCGCTCGCCCTCCCACACCTCGTCCGCGACGATGCGCTCGATCGCCTCCGTCATCGCCCGGGCGGAATCGAAGCGGACGTTGCGCGTCTCGACGAGGTCGCCGATCGGCGCGAGCTCGATGCGCAGGCGCGTCGCATAGCCGAGGCTGCCGTAGCTGTTCGGGAAGGCCCGGAAGAGGTCGGCGTGCTCGTTCGTCGGCGTCGCCGTGACGATCGTGCCCTCCCCCGTGAACACGTCCATCTCAAGGACGGATTCGTGCGGCAGTCCGTTGCGGAACGACGTCGACTCGATGCCCAGGCCCGTCACCGCACCGCCGAGCGTGATGGTGCGCAGCTGCGGCACGACGAACGGCATGAGGCCGTGCTGAAGCGTGACGTCGACGAGGTTCTCGTACGTGCACATGCCCTGGACGTCGGCCGTGCGCGCTTCGGCGTCGATGCTGATGACGCCGGCGAGGCCCTCGACGTCGAGCCCGCGGGTGGCGCGCTCGCGCGGACGGAAGAGGTTCGAGGTCTTCTTCGCGAGGCGCACCGTCTCGTCCGGGCCGAGCGCGGCGAAGGACTCTCGCAGGCGCGAAACAGCCCGCTCGTGAGCCTCGACTCCGACCGGACGCGCGGTCTGAGAATTTCTATTGAACATCGAAGTACCTCACGTTCTGACGCTACACCCGGCCCCAGATTATCCGCGACCTCCCGCGGATGAGACGGTGCTCAGCCCTGGGGTGTCTACCCGAACAGGGCTTCGCTCCACGCGTTGCGGAACATGCCGTCGGGGTCGTGACGGCGCGCCTCGGCATCCACCTCCGGCAGCGCCGGGATGAGTTCGAGCATCCGCTCGCGCGACGTGGCGTAGAGCTTGCCCCAGTGCGGGCGCGCGTCGAACGGCTCGAGCGCAGCCTCCAACCGAGGCAGGAAGCGCATGACGGCGTCCGGGTCGCGATGCCACGTGATGTGCACCGCGACGACGTCCGCGCCGCGCATCGGGCTGAGCGACAGGTCGTCACCGGCGACGGCGCGAATTTCCATCGAGTGCGCCAACGTGGCGAAGACGTCGGCGAACTGCGGCAGCGCTGACAGGGCAGCACCGGCGTGCTCGCGCGGCACGAGGTACTCCGACTGCACCTCCTCCCCCACGCTCGGCTCGAACTCGGAGCGGAAGTGCGTGAGGCGCTCGTAGCTCGGCCCGGCCACTCCGAGTTGCTCCGTGACGGCCACGGGGTCGGCACCCGGCGAGGGATGACGCGCACTCGTGGCGGCGCGGGCTCCGAGGATCTCAGCCTGCGCGGCGTCACCGCCGCGACGCTTGGCGAACAGGAGCGCGCGACCACCGTCCTGCCAGTTCGGGGCGAGGCTGAACGAGTACAGCTCGCCGACGAGCGTGTCGAAGTGCTCGACGGCGGCCGCGTAGTCGAGGCCCTCGTACACCGTCGTCGCGATCTCGAACGCGGGCACGACGTCGAGTTCGAGCTCGACGATCGGCCCGAACAGCCCCAGGTGCACGGGGTAGTGCGCAAAACCTGCGTCACCGCGACGCACGATGCGCAGATCGCCGTCGGCCGTGACGTGCGTGAGGGAACGCACCGCGGACGCAAGGCTCGGCTGCGTGACGCCCGAGCCGTGCGTCGCCGTCGCAATGGCGCCCGCGATGGTGATGTGCGGCAGCGACGCGAGGTTCGCGAGCGCCAACCCGTGCTCGGCGAGCGCCGCGTTCGCCTCGGCGTAGGTGATGCCGCCGTCGACCCACGCACTGCCCTCGTTCGTCACCTCGACGCGGCGCGGCAGGTCGCGCAGGGTGACGTGGACGCCGTCGGTGTCGGCGATGGCGTTGAAGCAGTGGCGGGTGCCGACGACCCGCAGCCGCTTGCCCGACGCTCGAGCCGCGCGCACCGCGTCCTGCACCTGCTCGACGCTCGTGGGCGCGAGGCGCTCACTGGCTTCGTAGACGACGTTTCCGGCCCAGTTCGTCACGGGGATCTTGCTCATGAAACGACGCTATACCCGCGGGCCGAGGGTGAGGTCAGCCGATGAAGTTGTAGTGCCAGGACTCGGGATTCGAGCCGTTCCGGTCGAGGTAGGCGGGCCGGTCCCAGCCGTACTCCTTGCCGTGAGCGGTGATCCACGTGTCGTACGGGCCACCGAAGCCGGAGCGATACGGAGTGCCGGACATGGCGCTGCTGCTGCGGGTCTCCAGGTCGATGGCCACGCCCATCCCGTGGTTGGACGTGCCCGGCCGGGCAGCCCGGGGGTATCCGAGGAAGCCGGCGTACTTCTGCTGCGTCGTCAGGTCGCGGTAGGCCTCGCCGATCTTGATGTCGTAGCCGTACTGAGCGCGGAAGGCCGCGTTCATCTCGACGAACGACTTCGCGGCCGGGCACGCCAGGAACCGGGGCTGCGTGGGGGCCCAGTTCGTCTGGGTCCAAGAGGGCAGGGCGCACATGTCGTTCTTCTTCGCGACGCCGTTGTACGCGGACATGGTGTTGGTCGCGTAGATGAGGGCCGACGAGACGTAGCGACCCGTGTGAGCGCCGGAGGTGATCCTGAACCAGTCGTCGCTCACGTACTTGCCCTTGAGTGCGGTGCCCTTCGGGATGTACGCCACGAGCTTGGAGTGCGTCGTCGCCGCCGAGCGCACCGCGATGGGGTCGCGGTTCGTGATGACGTACCGGGTGACGGTGATGCCGACGGGCGCTTTGTTCGTGCCGAGTGCGGTGGGCCCGGACCGGAGCGGGTCGGTCCACAGCAGGTCGATGTTGCGCAGGTACTTGCCGTTGTAGGGCCCGCCGGTGATCTTGAACAGCTTGGTGCCGGCAATCTTGCCGGTGACCTTGGTGTTCACGGGGATCGTGGTCAGCTGGGTTCCGGCGCTGTTGTACAGGTAGGTCTTGGCGTACCCGACCCAGGCCGGCGTGCCGGTCGGCGCGGGGAGGCTCGGCTTCTTGGCCGGCGGGGCAGTGGCCGTCGTCTTCGCAAGAACGCTGTCCTTGACGTACTTGCCCGCGTACTTGCTGGGGGTGCTGATCTTGACCCAGCCGTTGGAAAGCGTGCCGGTGACCGTTGTGCCAACGGGCATCTTGCCGACGAGGACGGAGCTCGTGGCCGGGCTCGTGCGCACATTCGTGGTCTGGAACGTGGAGCGGGTCACCGTGGTGGAGGTCGCGGCGGGCGCCGCGAGGCTGACGGCGGCGCTCCCCGCGACCGTGCCCCCGAGGGCGAGCGTCACGGCCACAGCGAAGCTGCGGGGGTTGGCGAGGATCATGCAGTTCTCCAGGATTCAGGCATGCCCGCTCGCGAGGCGACCGAGGTGGTGGCCGGCGACGGGCGACGGGCTCGTCAGGCAGCGCGAGCGCCGAGAATCCCGGCCATCACAGAGTCGCCCACACGACGCTGCGCGATGCCCGAAGGCACCGATCTTCGACGCCCCCGTGGAAGACGTTGCCGCCACAGTGCGTGACGGAGATCTCGCTCTTGGAGTGACGTTATACCCCCGGCACCGACAATCAGCCCGAAACGCACGAATCCTTCAAACGGCCCCCCGGTGGCAAGTTCGTGTCGACACCCATGGCTGGCGGGCCTCAGATCGTGACGACCATCTTGCCGGTGTTGCCGCCGGTGAGCAGATCCATGAACGCCTGCGGCGCGTTCTCGAGCCCCTCGACAACCGTCTCGTCTTCGGTCACGAGACATTGCGAGGTGACGAAGATGCCCCGCTCAGTTGACAAGATTCTGGAGCACGCCGACGAACTGACCACCCGATTCGAGACCTAGGAGCCCAGCCCGAACGACGAGGTCGACCCGCGTGCTCCCGTGAACTGCGTTCGGCCGCCGCGGAACGCTCCTCCGCCGAGCGTCACCTCTGGGACCGGAAGCGGTTCGCCTGGCACGCGACTTCGGGATGTCGTGGCGGCCCTCGGAACCTTCATCGGAGCAGTAGCGAGACAGCGCTACTGCCCATGCGACGCATTAACCCGATTCACGAGTGCAGCGGCGCAACTGTCTGCTGGTAGAGCGCCAGGCGCGGTTCGTCGTCGACGAGCCGATAAACGCTCGTCATGAGCGCGCTGAACGGCTCGTCGTCCCCGCGACGTGCCGTGGCGCGGTAAGTCAGCGCGGCAGCCGATGCGCCGAGGGGTAGCAGCTTCACGTTGCTGAGCTCGTACATCGACCACGGCGGCGCGCCGTCGAGCGACTCGACCACCCCGCCGCGATCGAGCAGGAGCCCGCCCGCCAGGAGCATGACGCCGTCATCGGTCATAAGGCGGCCGTAGAAGTCAGCACCCGTGCGCGAACACAGCGCCTGCCAACCGCGGTGCTCCAATGTGACGAGGCGTTCTTCGCTCAGGTTCGACACGGTGGGCCTCAGATCGTGACGACCATCTTGCCGGTGTTGCCGCCGGTGAGCAGATCCATGAACGCCTGCGGCGCGTTCTCGAGCCCCTCGACAACCGTCTCGTCCCACGTGACCTCGCCGGAGCCGATCCAGCGCGCCATCTTCTCCTGGAACTCGGGCACGAGGTCGCGGTGGTCGGCCTGGATGAACCCGCGCATCGTGAGGCGCTTTCCGATCATGAGGGCCAGGTTGCGCGGCGCAGCTGGCGGCTCTGCCGAGTTGTACTGCGCGATGGCGCCACACATCGCGATGCGCCCGTTGAGGTTGAGGGCCGAGATGGCCGCCTCGAGGTGGTCGCCGCCCACGTTGTCGAAGTACACGTCGATACCGTCGGGCGCCGCGTCCTTGAGCTGACGACGCACGTCGCCGTCCTTGTAGTTGAACGCCGCGTCGAAGCCGCTCTCCTTGGCGCGCTCAACCTTCTCCGGCGAACCGGCCGAACCGATGACGCGCGACGCGCCCTCGAGCTTCGCGATCTGCCCCACGAGCGAACCGACGGCACCCGCCGCGCCCGAGACGAAGACGGCGTCACCCGGCTTGAACTCGGCCGTGCGCAGCAGGCCGCCGTACGCGGTGATGCCCGGCATGCCCAAAACGCCGAGGTACGTGGACGGCGAGATCTCGACGCCGTTGATCTCCTGCTCCACCTTGCGCGCGCCCTTCGCCGGGACGACCGCGAGGTCGCGCCAGCCGAGACCGTGCAGCACGAGGTCGCCCGCGGCGAACCCGTCGGCCTTCGACTCGACGACCTCACCGACCGCGCCACCGTCGAGCGGCTCGTCGATCTGGAACGGCGGAACGTACGACTTCACGTCGTTCATGCGCCCACGCATGTACGGGTCGACGCTCATCACGACGTTGCGCACGAGCAGCTCACCGTCACCGAGCGCGGGCAGTTCGCGCTCCTCGAGACGGAAGTTGTCGGCCGTCGGAGCACCCTCCGGGCGCGACGCGAGAACGATGATGCGGGCCTTGTCGAAAGTCATGCCCTCACCATGTCACACACCCCTGACAACCCCCTGGCCGCATGGCGCAAGATGGAACCATGACCATCGAGATCTCGTACGCCACCGAGGCCGACATCGACGACGTCGCAAGCCTTTTCGAGCAGTACCGCAGCTTCTACGGCAAGGCCCCGACGCACGACGCCCGCACCTTCCTCGAGGAGCGCGTGGCCGGTGGCCAGTCGCTCGTCCTCGTCGCCCGCGACGGCTACCGCGTCGTCGGCTTCGCTCAGGCCTACCGCGCGTTCGACTCGATCCGCCTCGCCCACGAGTGGATCCTCACCGACCTCTTCGTCGACGGCGCCGCCCGCGGTCGTCGCGTCGGCGGTGGCCTCGTCGACGCTCTCGTGACGTCGGCCCGCGACAACGGAGCCCACGCCGTCATCGTCGAGACCGAGGCCGACAACGGCTACGCCCACCGTCTCTACGAATCGCGCGGGTTCGAGCAGGCCCGTGACACCGGCCGCTCCGTCCGCTACGCCCTGCACCTGCGCGACCACCACTGACGTCCGCAACCGGCTACAGCGAGCGCGCGACGAGTTCCTTCATCACCTCGTTGGCGCCGCCGTAGATCTTCTGGATGCGCGCCCCGGCGTACATCTTGGCGATGGGGTACTCGGACATGAAGCCGTACCCGCCGAAGAGCTGCAGCACCCGGTCGATGACGTTGCACTGCACGTCTGTGGTCCAGAACTTCGCCCGCGAGGCCGTCGCGGAGTCGAGGTCGCCGTTGACGTGCAGCCCGATGCAGTGGTCGAGCAGGGTGCGCGCTGCGAATACGTCCGTCGAGCACTCGGCGAGCACGAAGCGCGTGTTCTGCAGGTCCATGAGCACGCCGTCGAACATCTCGCGCGACTTCGCGTGTTCCACGCCCAGCTCGATGGCGAGCTCCGCCGAACCGACGGCCGTGCACGCCAGGCCGAGGCGCTCCTGCGGCAATTGCTCCATGAGGTGGTAGAAACCGCGGCCCTCCTCGCCGAGAACGTTCTCGACCGGAACGCGCATGTCGGTGAAGTGCAGCTCGCGGGTGTCCTGGCCGTGCTGACCGATCTTCTGCAGAACACGCCCACGCTCGAATCCCTCAAGGCCATCGGTCTCGACGACAAGCAGCGAAATGCCCTTGTGCCCGGCCTTCGGGTCACGCTCGCCGGTGCGGGCCACGACGACGATGAGGTCCGCGTGGCCGGCGTTCGTGATGAACGTCTTCGACCCGTTGACGACGAAGTCGTCGCCGTCACGCACCGCGCGGGTGCGCACGCGCTTGAGGTCCGAACCGGCGCCGGGCTCCGTCATCGCGACGGCGCCGACCATCTCGCCGGTGCACATCTTCGGCAGCCACCGCTTCTTCTGTTCCTCCGTGCCGTAGGCGAGCACGTAGTGCATCACGATGATCGAGTGCACGACAAAGCCCCACGAGTCGTCACCGGCGCGTGCCTGCTCCAGCGCGACGACGGCCTCGTGGGCGAACGTACCGCCCCCGCCGCCGTACTCCTCGGGGATCGACAGGCCCAGCAGCCCGAGCTCACCGGCCTTCGTCCACACCTCGCGGTCCACGGCGTGCTGCTCGTGGAAACGGTCGATGTGCGCGGCGAGTTCGTCCTCGCAGAAACGTCGGGCGAGGGTGCGCAGATCGTCGAGTTCCTCGTTCATCCACGGCGATCGGTAGGGCAGCGGCGCGGTGGGGCTCATGCCTGATCCTTTCGAGCTGACGGGCGGTGCCCCCAGTGTGCCGCACCTCACATGAACGGCGGGCGTTCGCCCCCGCCGAACCTGTCGACCGAAATTCAAACCGAAGGGCGAAAAACAGCGTCGAATATCGCCCGGTTCGGTGCATCTGAGACAAGCGTTCGGCTACGATCTCGCCTGCAGGGGTGCACACGGGAGCGAAGGTTGCAAAATCGCCACGCAGCCACCGCTTTTGAAACACGTTGCAACCGCCAGGTTGCGAAGTGTCGACACGAGAGAACTCTCGCGTCTACGCAGGACGTCGCCCGGGAGGGCGGCACGAAGGAGTCGACACCGATGGCGAGCCACGACGCCGGATGGGACGCGTTCCGTAGCGAACTGCGTCACTGGATGGAACTGCGTCACTTCACGAGCCGCGCGCTCGCAATGAAGCTGAACGACGCCCTCGGGGCGTCGAGCGACGTCAACCTCGACGAGCACGTGGTCAAGCGTTGGCGCCACTCCACCGCGCCGCCCCTGGCCGCGGTTCGCCACATCGCCGCCATCCTCGAGATGAGCGACGACCCGACGGGTGCCGCTCCGCACGACCCGACCTTCATCCTGCGCCGCATGGGCCTGCTCGACGAGCCCGCGACGACGGGCGAACTCGTCGACTCCAGCTTCCGCCTGCAGGAGCTGCGTCTGCGCCTGCTCGACGTGCGTGCCTCCCTCGGCGAACACTCGGCACGAAGCGGCGCCGGCCGCCTCGTCCAGACGGCGATGTCGCACGGCTACGCCGCAGCCGTCTACCCCGTGTGGGCCGGCCCCACCGGCTACCCCATGCACGTCTCCGACCGCATCGACTTCCGCCCCGCGCGCCCGGGCCTCGGCAGCATCGACGACGTCCCCGCGATGCGTTCGCTCTTCGTCGAGAACTTCGCCGTGCCCGGCGAGCTCGGCCCACGATTCAGCACCCAACCCGACGACCTCGCGACGCAGGAGCACTGGGCCATCCCGCACATCGGGCGCCCCTCGACACGCAGCGGGCACATGCTGCACCTCGCCGTGCCGTCGATCGCCGTGTCGGCGCAGACGGCCCGCGCATGGGTCGACGACGTCGCCTCGATGCTCGCCTGGGTGCTCGGCTACGGCTTCGTCAGCACCCGCGAGATCGCTCGCGAACTGACGCGCAACCCGTTCGCCACCGAGGCACTGCGCAACGACGTCCACGAGCAGTTCCTCACCCAGGCGCCCGCGCGTCACGTGTGGTCACACCACGCCGCCGGCCTGCCCAGCGACAACCCGGGCGCGCCCTGGACCGACGCCAGCGGCGCCGTCGCCTCCTCGCTCGTCCACGTCCGCCTCGTCGAGACCGACGCCGTCCTCGACCACGAGAGCGACTGGCTCGCCGAGCAGCTCGGCACCACCGAGGAGGAGGCAGCCGTGCTCGCCAAGCGCGACCGCGACGAAGCCGCCAGCCGCCTCGACTCCCCGACCATGCAGCAGGTGCGCCACCGCGTCGTCACCGTGCCGGTCGAACTGCTGACCGACGCCTCGGACCGCTGGGAGCAGGTCTTCCAGACCGTGCTGCTCGTGACGCACCGCCTCCACGAGCTGGGCGTGAACGTCGACCTGTACCCCATCCACGAACGACTCGCGCGCGACGAACCGGACATCGCGCCGACGATCCTGCGATGGCTGGCCGACCACGGCTCGCCGCTCGTCAGCGAGACCTTCTCGTCGTCGCACCATCTCGGCTGAAGTTTCACCGGAAATCTGGCAACGCTGTGCCGTAGATTGAACATTCGACCTGCTTCTCGAGGTCGAAGCGCGAGACGACGGCGCCTCCATGCTGCGCCACCCCGCCCCCGGATCCTTCTCCTCTACCACCAGGAGCACCTTCGACGGATGGCTGCACACGACGCGAGTTGGGACATCTTCCGCTCCGAACTCAAGCATTGGATGGAACTGCGCAGGTACACGAACAAGGCCCTCGCAGACGCGATCAACGCCGACGCCGATGACGCCGGCCTCTCCGCGCCCATCACCGAACAGATCATCAAGCGCTGGCGGCACTCCACGTCGCCGCCGCTGCAGTCACTCAAGGTGATCGGCCGCATTCTCGGCATGAGCAACGACCCCGCCGGGAACGCACCGTACGACCCGACGTACCTGCCGCGCGCCATGGGAATCCTCGAGGCCGCACCGGAGCACTCGGAACTCATCGAGGCGGCCTACCGGCTGCAGACCATCCGCGCGAAGATCACCGACGCCCAGAGCACCCTCGCGAGCGCCACGGCCGACGAAGGTGTCGTCAACATCGTGCGCAGGGCGATGGAGAGCGGCCTCGGTGCCGCCGTCCTCCCGATCTTCGAGGGCCCGCGCGGCTACCCGATGCACGTGTCGGACCGCATCGATCTGCGTGAACCGCAGCCCGACCGTCCCGCGCCCAAGCCGATCGACCACCCCGGGCTCGCCGACGCGCTCCAGGACTCGTTCGCCGTCGTCAGCCGCCGCACGCCACGTTTCGCCGTGCCGGCCGACGCCCCGACGCCGACAACCTTGTCACCGTGGGCCGTCCAGTACGTCGGTCGCCCCCGCCCCGGCATCGTGCACCGCGCCCACGACGGCGTTCCGGCCGTCGTCGTCACCTCCGTCACGACGACGCCGTGGACCGACGACGTCGGCGCCCTCGTGGCGATGGTGCTCGGCTACGGCTTCACGACGACGCGTGAGTTGGCGCGCGAACTCGTCAAGGACCCGTACCGCAGCGACCACCTGCGCAACGACATCCACGACAACTTCCTGTCCGCGGCGACGCCGACGCGGCGCGTCTGGTCGCACCACGGCTCGATCCTTTCCGGCGACAATCCGTACGCACCGTTCCGCGACGCACAGGGACGCGTCACGAATCAGCTCGTGCAGATCTGCCTCGTCGAGGACGACGCCTGCCTCCTGCACACCGCGCAGTTCCCGCCCGGGCGTCTCGGCGGGGGACGCCCCGTCGACGAGGTGTCCTCGGAGTTCGACGAACTGCGCCGTCAGCGGGACACCATGGTGGCGCGCGCGGAGGAACTCACCGGGAACGTGCGCGTCTTCTCCCTGCCCGTGACCTTCTCCCCGGAACCCGACGAGCGCTGGCTGCAGGTCTTCCGCTGCACCCTCGCCGTGCTGCAGATCATCGCCGGGCTCGGTATCGACGGGGACCTGCGTGACGTCCACGACCGTCTCGTGCGCAGCGACCCGCAGGTGGCGCCGCAGGTGCTGCGCTGGCTCGCCGACCACGACGCGCCCTTCGTCGATCCGCGCTACCGCACGCGCCGCTGACCCCCGCGGGGTGGAGATGCTGGACGCGTGGACGGCGAGGGCGTAGAACAGGAATCGACCTGTACGACGCACGAGGAGGACGCCATGAGCGACATGGGTAACGACAAGAACGCTTCCGACGTGGCCGACACGCCGACGCCCGACGCCGACGAGGCCGTCGACGAGCAGACGGGCTCCGACCTCGAGGGCAACGCCAACGACGACGTCGTCGAGACCGAGGACGCTGGCTGAGCCGACCGATCCGACGAGAAGGGGCTGCCGCAGTTCGACCCTGCGGCAGCCCCTTTCGTCACATCTGTGCGTCAGCGCAGGGAGTCGAGCCACTCCTGGGCAGCGACGTAGGCCTCGTCGCTCGCGTCCGGGCGGACGTCGACCGGACGGCGGTCGGCGCGCGCGTAGGAACCGAGGAAGCGGACCTGCGCGGCAACGCGCTGCAGGCCCATGAGCGCCTCGCCGACGCGCTCGTCCGCGACGTGCCCGTCGACGTCGATGGAGAAGCAGTAGCTGCCCATCGCCGCACCGGTCGGGCGCGACTCGAGGCGCGTCATGCTGATGCCGCGCGTGGCGAGTTGTTCGAGCAGTTCGAGCAGACCACCGGGGCGGTCGTCGTGCTGGTAGAGCACGAGCGTCGTCTTGTCGTGGCCGGTCGGCTCCGGCGTCGAGCTTCCCCCGTCCCGCCCACGGGCACGCTTGACGAGGACGAAGCGCGTCACGGCCCCCACGTTGTCACCGATGTCGGTGGCGAGCGTCTCCAGACCGAAGACCTGCGCGGCCATCGGCGCGCAGACGGCCGCCTGGTACTGGCCGACCTCACCGCGCGCGAGACCTTGCGCCGCGGCCGCCGTCGACAGCGTGGGCACGTACGTGGCTCCCGGCAGGTTCTTCGCCATCCACCCGCGCACCTGCGGCCAGGCGTGCGAGTGCGAGCCGACGCCGGTGATCGCGTCCTCACGCGTGCCGGGGCGCACCGCCAGGACGAACGTGATCGGCACGAGCACCTCGCCGACGAGCCGCAGCGTTCCCTCGGAGTGCTCCGAGTTGAGGGCGTCGAGCGTCGAACTCACTCCTCCCTCGACGCTGTTCTCGATCGGCACCATGACGGCGTCGACCTCACCCTCGCGCACCGCGTCGAGCGCCGCCGGGACGGTGGCGTAGGGCACCGATTCGGCCAGCAGCGCCTCGGCGGCCTCAGCATCGTTGTGCTGGTGGTGCCACTGACGCAGCGCCGCCTGGGTGAACGTGCCCTCGGGGCCGAAGTAGCCGAAGGTCTCGCGTGCGCTCACGGTGTCTCTTTCCCGGCCCGCGCTGCCGCGACGGCCTGCTTCTCCTCGGGCGTGAGCTCGATCGAGCTCCGCCCGTTCTCGATGCTCTTGGCGTAGGTGCGCGACTCGCTGCGCGCGTGGATCGACGAGATGACGAGCCCGTCACCGTCGTCGTCGAGCAGGGCCGCGGAGAACGACAGGCGCCCCGCGATGTCGCCGAACGCGTCGTAACGCACGAGCGCCACACGCTTGAGGCTGTCGCCTGCGTCGACGGTTGCGCTGCGAAGTTCGCTTCGCGCGGAAGCGAGTTCTCGCGCAACCTCCTTCGGGCCGTCGCCGTCACCCCAGAGCACCCGGAAGCGCCGTTCCAACGTGACGACGCGCCACAGCGAGACCACCGCGACGAGGCACGCCACGGCGGCGACGGCGAGAGCGGCGATCAGCATTGGTTCAGCCTAGGGAAACTCGGGCAGCCCGCGTCAGGCCGGTACCCAGCTCGGGAACTCGACGCCCGCGAGCCCGGCCATCATGAGCGCAGCGAAGATGAGGCAGACGACACCGCCCGCAGCGCGGATCGTGGACAGGCTGATGCGGTTGAGCAGCGCGCGGCCGACGGCGGCACCGAGGCCCGAGACGAGCGCGAGCGCCGTGAACGCGGCGATGCCGACGGCCCAGGGGTTGCCGCCCCGGGCGACGAACCCGGCCGTCGCGAGCTGCGACAGGTCGCCCCACTCGGCGAGGAAGAGGATGAGGAAGCTCGCGCTGATCGCCTTGAGGCCCTCGGCGGGCTTCGCCTTGCCGGCGAACTCCTCCTCGGCCTCGTCGCCCTCGGCGGCAGCGTCCTTGGCGCCCTTGATGAGCAGGATGCCGGCCACGAGGAAAAGCAGCGCGACGACGACGTGAACCGGCGTCTCCGGCAGCTTGCTCAGCACCGCACCGAACGCGACGGCGACGAACGTCTGGACGAGGAACGCCGACGCCACCCCGATCCACACGTACAACGGGCGGTACTTCGTCGCGAGAACGAGCGTCGCGATGAACGTCTTGTCGGGCAGTTCGACGAGGAACAGCGTCGTGAAGACGGTCAGCATGAGGGCGATATCCACGCTGGCCAACGATACGCGAGCCGCGAGCCGGGCCGCCGGGGACTCACCTCCGTCTCAGGGCCGACACCTATGCTTGAGCGATGTTCCGCCGGTGGCTCGTCAGCGTCCTCGCGGCCGCGCTGGCGTTCGCGGCAGCGGCGTTCGGCGTCAGCACGATCAAGGGCGACCGGCCTCCCACGCACCGTGTTCAGCCCGGCAACCTCGTCGTCATCGGCATGCCGGGCCTCACGTGGAGCGACATCAACGAGGAGACCACTCCGACACTGGCGCAGATGGCCGGTCACGGCGCCATCGGCAACCAACTCGTGCGCGCCATCAGCGCCCACACCTGCAGCGACGCGGCGTGGGTGACGTTGGGCGCCGGCGCCCGCACGCCCATGGGGTACGGGCCCCCGATGGCGTCCAGTTCCGGCACCAACTCGTTCTGCCCCGAGCCCGTCACCGGCGTCCACAACCCGACGACCCAGACCTACACCTTCCACCAGTGGGACACGTGGTCGAAGGTCGCCTTCCGTCGCAACATCCCCTCCCGCATGGGCCTCGTCGCGAGCACCCTCGAGGACGACCAACAGTGCGTCGCCGCCGTCGGCGAGCGCGCCACGCTCGCCGCCGCGAACCGCGACGGCTTCGTCAGCCACTACTCACCGACGCTCACCAAGGACGCCCTCAGCGCCTGCCCGGTGACCTTCGTGTCCCTCGAGAGTCGCAACGACGCAGAGCTGCGCTACGTCATCGACAACGCGCCCATCGACACCACGTTCCTCGTCACCGGTCTCACCGACGACGAGCGACCCGAGTCGCCGCGCGCCATCATTCTCGACGGGCCGAACATCGGCGGCGGCATGCTGCGTTCGCGCTCGACGCGCCAGCCCGGCCTCGTGACGACGACCGACATCTCCGCGTTCATCCTCGAACGTGTGCCGAACCCGCCGACGCTCGGTGAGGGCAGGCCCCTCTCGGTCGAACGCACGTCGACACCCGCGACGATCCGCTCGGTCCACAACATGCAGACCCTGTTGCGCACCGAGCACAACCTCATTGCGCCGTTCTTCACCTGGGTGTTCTCCATCGCCCTGGCACTCGCGCTCGTGGGAGTCGGGCTGTTCGTGCGGGCGCGACGGCTTTCCGGCGGCCACCTGACGCCGCCGTCACGAAAGGACGCCGAGGCCGAGAGCCCACAGGTGACTCGAGCCCGGCGACTCAACCGATGGTGGTGGAGCGTGACGGCCGCGCTCCTCGCCAGCGTGCCGGTCGCCACGTTCCTCGCGAACCTCTACGCCTGGTACCTGCACGAGCACGCCCTCGTGCGCTACGGGTTGAGCGTGCTCGTCGTGCTCGTGCCGACGGCGATCGTCGCCTTCCTCGGGCCGTGGCGCAGGTGGACGCCCGGGCCGGCCGTTTTCCTCGCGGGGTTCACCGCCGTCACGCTCGCCATGGACGTCGTGCAGGGTTCGCGCCTGCAACTCGTGTCGATGCTCGGCCTGCAGCCGGTGTACGGCGGGCGTCACTTCGGTATGGGCAACGTCGGGTACGCGCTGTTCATGACGTCCGCGCTGTTCGTGGCCGCGATGCTCGCCGGGCGCTACCGCGCGATGAAGCGGCCCCGTTTGGCGCTGCTCACGGTGCTCGCCATCGGCGTGCCCGCGATCCTCGTCAACGGGGTGCCGCAGTGGGGCAACGAGGGCGGCGGCTCGGCGGCGTTCGTGCCTGCGCTCGTGTACCTCGCCATGCGTGCGCGCGGATGGCGCATCACGTTCACGCGCCTCATCGCGGCCGCTTTCGCTGGTGTTGTCTTCGTCCTCGGCGTCGCGTGGCTCGACTACCTGCGCGGCGAGTCGGAGCGAACCCACCTCGGCGACGTGTTCGCCGGGCTCATCGGCGACGGGCAGATCAACCCCGTCAAGCGCATCCTCTACACGAACTGGAACATGCTCAACCAGCACTGGTTCCACTGGCTCGTGCCCCTCGGGCTGCTCGTCGCCGTCGTCGTGACGGCCTTCCCGACGGGCCCGGGACGCTTCCTCCAGCCGCTCTTCGTGCGTGTGCCGATGCTGCGCCACGGACTCATCGCCATCATTATCATGCTCGGTTTCGGGTTCATCGCGAACGACTCGGGCACGTCGATCCCGCCCGCCGGCGCACTCGTCGTCATCCCCCTGCTCGTGCTGACGGCCGCCCGCCTCACGTCGTCGGCCACCTACGAGGCGCCCCGCGTGCCTGCGGCCGGTCGGCTGCCGTCGAAGAAGTGACGCGAGCGCTCAAGGGTGCCGCGCCGAGGCGGGGTTGAGGACTCAACGCGCCCTGACGGCGAGCACGCACCTGGCACCGCGTCACCTCGCCGCCGCGTTCCCCCGAACGCACTGCGCCCCTCGTCCGAACCGGACGAGGGGCGCAGGTGGCGACGCTCAGCGAAGCGTGATCTGGCGCGAGACGATGCCGTTGCGTGCGCGGCGCTCCTCGGCGTCGAGCGGCGTCGAATCGAGCGAGGCGTAGGCCTCCTCGTAGGCGGCGGCGAGTTCGAGCATCGGCTTGCGCTGTTCCTCGGGCAGACGCGTGGTGACGACCTCCCACACCGGCGTCAGCACCCCGCAGGCACGGAAGGCGCCGAGGAGACGGCCGTCGTCGTCGTTGCTCGGCATGCGGCCCTTGCCCGACGCGGAGAGGCGCGCGAGAGCGTCGGTGGCCTTGTTCTCCTCCTGCGGGAGCACCCAGCGCACGAAAGCGCGGTCGCCGATGAGCACCCAGTACGCCGAGTCGACGCCGGGCAGCTTGAAGGTGGGAGCGATGGAGTCGTTGGCGTCCTCCATCGAGATGGAGGCCTCTTCGCCGACCTCGTGGTCCTCGGGGATCCAGAAGTCGAACGTGTCGTGCACCGTGGGCTCGAGCGAGGTGCTCGTGAGGATGTCCTGCAGACGCGGGGTGGCGGCGCTGACGGGCGGCATCGCGGCGAGCGGCTGACCCGGCTCGAGCTGCGTGACGGCGATGAGTTGCGCGGCGACGTCACGGCTGGCGTCGCCGGAGCCGCCGCCGGTCTGCAGCGCGACCATCATCTCGCCACTCTCGCGACGCAGGCCGGGCCACGCCATCGGCAGGATGGTGGCGACGATCGCCTCGTGCTCGGCGCCGTCGACCTCGAAGGTGACCTTCGCGGTGGCGGACGGCACGATCTCGCGCATGGCGACCCAGTCGGTCTCGTTCGCGAGGCCCTCGAAGGGGCGCGCGACGAACGGGGCCGGCTGCTGCGAGGGGTCTTTCGCGACCCGGTTTTCCTTGCCCTTACGGCGTGAAGCCTTACCCATGGGCACGATTCTAGGCGTGACGACGCCGGGGTGCTTGCCCCCCCGTCGCGCGAGGTATCAGCGGCTGATGGGTGGGCGTCGACCGTGGTGTCCGGGGACGTTGTGTGGATCCGGGGGCGATATGTCGCGGCCAGATCGAGACAAGTGCCCTGGCCAGGAAGTCGGCCTAGCGGCGGAGGCGGGCGTCAGGCGCGGCGGCGGCTCGGGCCGCCGAGGCTGGCCCACACGGTGCGGCCGTTGCGCTCGTCGGTGACGCCCCACTCGTGCGCGAGGGAGCGGACGATGCGCAGCCCGCGGCCCGCGTTGACCCACTCGGCCTTGGGTTTGGGGACGGGAACGTCGTCGCTGCCGCCGTCGGTGACCTCGACCTCGACGCGGGGCGCGCGCACCTTCCAGTGCACGCGGATGCTGCCGTCGGCGAGGGGCTTGGCGTGGCGGATCGCGTTCGTGACGAGTTCGCTGACGACCATCTCGCACTCGCTGATGATGTCGTCCTCGATGGTGCCGTCGGAGAGGTCGTCGACGATCGCGTGGCGAATCTTGGGCACCGACTCCAGGCTCCAGTCGAGGCGGACAGTTCGGACGCGTGCGTCACTCGACACGGTGACTCCTCTCCCTGGGGGTGTGCTCCGTGCACAGTTTCTCACGCGAGTGAAAAACCGACCGGTAGCGCCTGGAGCTCGCGGCCGCAGCCCAGTCGCTGCCGGGCTCGCTTCGTAGACGGTGACGTTCGGTGCGGTTGGTGACGTTGCACCGTCACCAACCGCAGGAAACGCAGCCGGCTGGAACGGGACGTCAGGCCCTTTGTCGAGCGGCGGCGCCGTCGCTAGCGTCGAACCCATGACGACGAATTCCCCTCTGCCCCGCGGTATCCAGCACATCGGCGTCACCGTGCCCGACCTCGAGGCGGCCACGCGCTTCTTCGTCGACGGTCTCGGCGCGAAGGTGGCCTACGACGGGTTGAGCGCCGACGACGGGGCACGCAGCGGCGCCGAGGTGGAGCGTCAGCTCGGGCTGCCGCGCGGCGCGGCCATCCACCGTCAGCGCATGTTCGTCATCGGCGAGGGGCCGGGGCTCGAGGTGTTCGAGATCAGCGGCGAGCAGCGTCCGGCGGCCGGCCTGGCTGACTTCGGCCTCAACCACATCAGCTTCTACTGCGACGACATCGAAGGGTCGCTGCGCCGTCTCGTCGACGCGGGCGGCGAGGCGCTGAGCGAGGTGCACGGCAACAGCCGCTACGAGGATTCCGAAGGCAACGGCAGCGTCTACGTCAAGGCTCCGTGGGGCATGCTCATCGAGCTGCAGACGATCCCCGGCGGCCACTACTACCCCGACGACTCCGAGGCCGAGGTCTGGATGCCGAAGCCCCGCGACTGAGGTCGCGGCTCATCGACGGCGCACGTTCCCCACTCGCGCGACATCCCGCGCTTGTGGGGAACTCTCACCCCTGTTGAGCCCCACGTGCGCGACATCTCGCGCGAGTGGGGCTCACCCGTAGAACGCCGCCCGGGCGGCGAGGACCTCCGCGGGCTTGTTCGTGATGATCGCGTCGACGCCGTTGCGCAGGCAGCGCAGGACGTCGTCGGGTTCGTCGACCGTCCACACGTGCACCTCGTGGCCGCGGCCGTGCTGCTCGGCGACGAGGCCCGGGTTGCGGCGCAGTATCCCGACGCTGATCGCCGCGATCGAGATGCCGCTCGGCAGCCGTCCGCCACGGATGCGCTGCGGCATGACGCCCTCCATGAGCCACGCGAGCGGCACCTCGGGCGCGAGCCGCGTCAGCCGCGTGACGGCCGGCAGCGAGAACGACATGACGCGCACGTTCGTGCGCTCCGGGTCGTACGTGTCCAACCCGAAATCCGCCAAGACCCGCGCGAGTTCGGCCTCCACCTTCCCCGCGTGCCGCGACGGGTGCTTCGTCTCGATGGCGAGGTCGACGCGGCGCCCGGCGGCCAGCGTCGTCCGCAGCAGCTGACGCAGCGTGAGGATCTGCGACGCGTTCCGGTCGGCGAGCTCCAGGTCGTCGGCGCCGACGCGCGCCTTCCACGACCCCCAGTCGAGCTCCTCCAGCTTTGCCAACTCGAGCGCGCTGATCGCCCCCGTGCCGTTCGACGTCCGTTTCGCCGTACGGTCGTGGACACAGACGAGGTGCCCGTCGGCCGTGAGCCGTACGTCGCACTCCAACGCGTCGGCCCCCACCTCGATGGCCCGCTCGTACGCCTCGAGCGTGTGCTCCGGCTCGTGGTGCGACGCCCCGCGGTGGGCCACGACCTGCGGCGGCCGGCCCGTCAGCGTCGGGATGTCGAGCGGCTCGACAGGCGGGCGCACCGCCCGAAACCCTTGCGCGAGCACCTTCGTCGGCGTCGTCAAGGCCGGGCGCTGGGGCTGAGCGGGCACGTCGACCATCCTTACCGCGAGGAGCGAACCGGGCGCACCGCCCGCCCACTAGGGTGACGACGACGGCACATGCCCACGATTTCACGAGGAGCCTCATGAGCACCCAGGAGATTCCCGAAGAACTTGCCGCGGCCGGCTTCGCCCCCACCAGCACGCCAGAGGTGCTCGCGGCACGCACCGGCTCGCTGGCCCGCATCATGCTCAACCGCCCGAAGGCGATCAATGCGCTCACCACCGACATGGTCGACGCCGTGCGCGGGTGCCTCGACGCCTGGCGTGACGACGACACCGTCACCGCCGTGACCATCGAGGGCGCCGGCGAACGCGGCCTGTGCGCGGGTGGCGACGTGCGCAGCGTCCGTGAGGCCTTCCTCGACGGCGAACACGAGCGCACGTTCAGCTTCTTCGAGCGCGAGTACCGCATGAACGCGGCCATCGCGGACTACCCGAAACTCATCGTGAGCTACCAGGACGGGATCGTCATGGGCGGCGGCGTCGGCATCTCCGCGTACGCCGGTCTGCGCGTCGCAACGGAGCGCACGAAGGTTGCGATGCCGGAGACGATCATCGGCTTCTTCCCGGACGTAGGCGCTCTCTACCTCCTCTCGCGCGCACCCGGCGGCACAGGCGCCTACCTCGCGCTCACCGGCACCACCGTCGACGGGCGCGACTCCTGCTACGTCGGGCTCTCGGACGTCGTCATCGACTCGGCGTCGTGGGCGACCGTCATCGAGCGCCTCGCCGACGGCGCCACCCGCAACGAGGCCGTCGCCGGCCTCACGACGAGCGCGGACTCCTCGCTGGAGAGCGATCGCGCGTGGATCGACGACGCCTTCGGATCCGGCGAGCAATTGCGCGCGCCGTCGGACGTCCTGGCCCGTCTTCGCGACTCGGACGAGACGGCGGCCGGCGAAGCTGCTGACCTGCTCGTTCAGCGTTCGCCCCTGTCCGTGGCGGCGACCCTCGAGGCTTTGCGTCGCGCCGCGTCGATGGATTCGGTTCACGAGGTGCTCGAACAGGACAAGCGCCTCGCCCGCGGCCTCGTCGAGCACGGCGACTTCGTCGAGGGCGTGCGCGCGCAGCTCGTCGACAAGGACCGCGCGCCTCAGTGGTCGCAGAAGTCCTTCGACGAGATGAGCGACGAGCAGGTCGCGCGCCTCTTCGACTGAAGAACCGCCCTGTGACGAACGGCCCGGTGTGTGAGCTGCGCAGCTCACACACCGGGCCGTCGCTCACAGATCGTAAAAGCGTCAGTGGCGCACCTTGTGCCCGATGACACAGCCGACGATGCCGTCACTGACATTCGATTCACACGGGCTCCCGCTACCTCGAGAGTCATTCGGCTGACCGGCGATCCGCCGCATGCCCTCTAGACGACCGTGAACGCGGGCGCGGCGAAGCCGAGACCATCGGCGAAGAGGCTCGTACCCTTGTTCGTCGGGGTGGTGAAGGTCGCCTTGAAGACGTAAGTCCCCGCCACCGCCTTGAAACTGAACGACGTCGACGAGCGAGTGCGGCTGATGGCGCCGGAGGCCACGTACGGCACCTGCACGCCGCTGGTACCGCTCGGCGTCGTATAGGTGGCCGCAGACCCCGAAACGACCACGCCCGAGGGCGAGGTCAGCTGCACTGCAAGCGTCTGCGCACCAATGGGGGAATTCGCAGGGCGAACCGCACCCAGGTCGTACGAGACCCGGTACGTGCACCCCTCCCGCAGACCCGACGCCGAACTCGACGACGGCTGGACCACCACGTTGTAGGTCGCCGTGGTCGTAGCGGGGTCCGTGCTCGTGGCCGTCGTCTGAGCTATGAAGTAACTCTTGCCATCGGCACCGGTCGTCACCTTGTTCGACGTGGGGCTTACAAGCGTGCCGGTGGCGGGACTGGCGAAGACCCACGTCGAGTCGAAGGTCGTCGCCACGGACTGGCACGTCGAGGCAGCTACGGCCGGGGCGGCCGCCCCCACGACGATCACGGGCGCAGCCCACGCCAGCCCCTTGGCCACATTGCGGCGGCTGACTCCACCGCCGTCGGATTGGAACTGGTCTTCCATTCCCACAAGCCTTTCGCGCGACAGAAAACTGGCCCCGCAGGGCTCACGAGTAGCCGGAGACATCGAACCTCACGCTGCTGCGGTGGGATCATTGGCAACACGACGTGCCGCGATCACCCTCAGCCCCCGGCGACTCCCTACGGGACATCATCCTACGAATCCCCTAGCAGATCTACCCCCTAGAACCCATCACGGCTCCGCCACCACAGGACCCAGCGCCACGGTTGTGCGTGTACCGGAGTGGTGCCGAAAGTCCTCCGCGCCGATCCACGACGAGCAGGCCGCGCGTCTCCTCGGCTGCCGAACGAGGATGTGACGAACGGCCCTGTCACGGAAGCGTCAGTGGAGCACCTTGAGCCCGATGACGCAGCCGACGATGCCGAGCAGCAACAGAACCTTGGCGAGTGAGACCGGTTCCTCTCCCGTCGCCATCGCGTAGGCCACCGTGAGAACGGCACCGATGCCGACCCAGACGGCGTAGGCCGTACCCACCGGCAGCGACTTCATCGCCGTCGCCAGGCCGATCATGCTGAAGGCGCACCCCACGACGAACACGATGCTCGGGCCGAGCTTCGTGAACCCCTCCGACTTACCGAGCGCCGTCGCCCAAACCGCTTCCATCGCACCGGAAATCACGAGAATCACCCATGCCATCGTCATTCACTCCCGATGGCCGTCTTGTCGCGTTCCGGGTACGGCTCCCTCGTCCGGGCCCCACCGAACGTGGGACTGGGTCAAGCATCGCACTCACACCGACGCGTCACCCACCGGTGGGCCCACCGTCCCCGGCAGTGTTCGGTCCGGCCTGTGAGGTACGACCCGGTCTGTGACCTGCGCAGGTCACACACCAGGCCGAAGCTCACAGACCGTGCAAGACCACCCAGGCACGCAACCCCCGCGCGGCGACGGCGGTGCCGGGGTCGCCCGTTGTTAACCTCGGACGGTGTTTGTGACCCGCGCAGAACTCGAGACGATCCTCGGCACGTCGATCCCCGACGGTGTCGACGGCATCGACGCCGTCACCCACGACTCTCGCGCCGCGGGCCCCGGTGGAGCGTTCGTCGCCGTCCCCGGGTTCACCGTCGACGGCGTGACGTTCGTGCCGCAGGCCATGGCCAACGGTGTCTCACTCGTCGTCGCCGAGCGTGACGTCGACGGCGCACCCACCGCCGTCGTGCCCGACGCGCGCGCTGCCCTGGCCGCCCTCGCGACGGCGACGGCCGGCCACCCGAGCCACGACGTCGTCGTCTACGGCATCACGGGAACGAACGGCAAGACAACGAGCAGCTACGTCCTGCACGGCATCCTTTCCGCCGCGTACGGCGAGGGGCACACGGGCCTCCTGACGACGGCGGAGATCGTCGTCGGCACCCACCGCGAGCCTGCCGTGCGCACCACGGGCGAGGCGCCGCAGGTGCAGGGCAACCTCGCGCGCATGCGGGACGCAGGCGTGCAGCACGTCGTCCTCGAGACGAGTTCACACGGCATCCACCTCCAGCGCGTGGCCGGAACCCGCTACGCCGCAGCGCTGTTCACGAACCTCACGCGCGACCACATCGACCTGCACGGCACAATGGAGGACTACTTCCTCACCAAACGCCGCCTCTTCGAGTGGACCGAGGGCCCCAAGCTCACGAACGTGGACGACGCCTACGGCGCCCGCATCCTCACCGAGGTGCCGGGCACCCTCGGCTTCGGCGTGAGCGAGAAGGCCGACTATCGCATCAGCGACGCCCGCCCGAGCGAGGGCGGCACCGCCTTCACCCTGACGACGCCCGCCACGTTCCTCGACGGCCGCGAAGCGCCGGGACGCATCGAGCTGCAGATGCCGCTGCTCGGCGACTACAACGTGCACAACGTCGCCGGCGCTTCCGCGATTGCCCTTGAGATGGGCATGCCGCTCGACACGCTCGTCGACGCCGTGAAGAACATGGGCCAGGTGCCCGGCCGCTTCGAGCGCGTGGCGGCGGCCACCGACAAGGGCTTCGAGGTCGTCGTCGACTATGCCCACACCGAGGTTGGCCTCGAGCTCGTGCTCGACGTGGCGCGCGACGTCATCTCCCCCGAGGGCCGCGTCATCTGCGTCTACGGCGCAGCGGGGCGCCGCGACCCGGCCAAGCGCCCCAGGATGGGTGAGGTCGCGAGCCGCCTGGCCGACGTCAACATCATCACGAACGACGACACCTACGACGAGGATCCCCAGGCCATCGCGGACGAGGTCATGGCCGGCGCCGATGCGGCCGACACGACGGTCGTGCTCGACCGCCGCGAGGCGATCCGTCAGGCGATGGCGCAGGCTCGCCCGGGCGACATCGTCGTCGTCGCGGGTAAGGGCCACGAGCGCGTCCAGCACCTGCCCGACGGCGACGTCGATTTCCACGACACGACCGTCGTCACGGAGTTGCTCGCCGAGAGCTGACATCCGAGAACGACCACGAAGGGCCGGTACCGCGCAGGAGCGAGGGCTGGCCCTTCGTCGTCCTGTGCCCCGAAATATCGGGTTTCCATGAACGTGATGCACGAGACACCGCCTCGACTTGCACCCGATTCACTACAGGCGTAGTGTCGAAGACATCGAGGCACTACAGATGTAGAAAGCAGATGTGGGAAAGCCTCCAGCGCCTGTCTCAACACCTCGCGCACACAACTTTTTGAAGGAGAAACATCATGGACAACATCACCACCGTCTTCTGGGCCCTCATGACGATCAGCGCCATCGGCGTCATCGCCTTCGTCGCCACCCTCGCCACCTGGGGCACGCAGTTCTTCGCTGCCAACCGCCCGGTGCGCAAGGAGCGTCGCGAGAGCATCCCGGCCTACTACGGCCGCCTCGTCACGGCGCACTGATCGCCCGCAACCAACCGCGAGACCCCGTCACACCAGCTGGTGTGACGGGGTCTCGTGCCTTCGCTGCGACGCTGGGGTTCAGTCGAGGAGCGACTCGCGCAGCTCAGGCGGCAAGAGGCGGCGCGCGCAGATCATCTTCTGCTCGACGGCCGACGTCACGGCCTGAGCCGCGAGGATCGACGTCGACACGACAACCTGCGCCGTCGCGGCCTGAACGGCCGAACCGCCACCGAGCATGACGCCGATGAAGGCGCCGGGCAACGTCACCATGCCGGCCGTCCGGGTCTGGTCGAGCACGGGGATGAGCGACTCGGGCAGGCGCCGTTCGATGACGAGCGCGATCGCGTCCTTGGGCAGCAGACCAATCGAGAGGCCCGCCTCGTACTGGTTCTTCTCCTCGCGCAGGCCGTCGAAGGCGCGACGCGAAACGAGCGTGTGCACGCTCATGACGTTGCCGATGACGATGCCCGCGGTGGGGATGATCGACTCGCCCTTGAGCGGCACGACGCCGGCCGCCGCGACGATGACGAGCACGGGAAGCAGCCCTGACGCCATGGCGATGGCCGCGGCCACGCGGGCGCGATGATCGGTGGCTCCGGAGCGTTTCGTCGTCGTGAGGACGGCGACGAGGAACATCGCGACAACCGCAGCGATGGACGCCCAGAGGTACTTCACGACGCCCGTGATGAGCAGCGCGGCCAGCGTCAACTGCACGGCGGCGCGGGCCACTGCGATAAGCGATGTGCGCGACAGGCGGACACCGGACATCCGGTAGCCGACCTGGATCATGAGGAGCAGGCACACGATCGCGACGACGACGTGCCAGCCGAAACCTGTTGTCACCCGTGCAGTCTGCCCGCGTTCGCCCCCGTCGGCCAGTGAGGCGAGACTGTGCAGACGCCCCATGGCCGGTTCGGCGGCTTGTGACGAACGCAGAGGAGACGCCCATGACGACGCTGCCCCACCCGGGCACCGGCGAGCCGTTCGCCTCCCCCGTGCCGCCGGGCACGGGATGGCCGGCCGACCCCGCTCGACCGCGCACCCGCCTCGCGCGCAGTTCGGACGACGTCGAGCGGCTCGCAGCGTCGTCGCGTTCCCTGGAGCAGCTGGACGCCCGGGTGACGGTGTGCCGCGCCTGCCCGCGGCTCGTCGCATGGCGCGAATCGGTGGCGCGCGACAAGCGGGCAGCGTTCGCGGGCGAGCCCTACTGGGGACGGCCGGTGGCGGCCTTCGGCAGCACCAACCCCCACGGCCTCATCGTCGGCCTGGCCCCGGCAGCCAACGGCGCCAACCGCACGGGCCGGATGTTCACCGGCGACCGCAGCGGCGAGTGGCTCTTCGCGAGCCTGCACCGGGTGGGCATCGCATCGCAGCCGGTGAGCAAACACGCCGGTGATGCACTGGAACTCGACGGCGTCCGCATCACCTCCCCGGTGCACTGCGCGCCGCCGGACAACGTACCGACGAGCGTGGAGAAGGCCACCTGTTCCACCTGGCTCGTGCGTGAGCTGCAGTTGCTCGAGCCGGGGTTGCGCACGGTCGTCACGCTCGGCGGTATCGCGTGGACGCAGACGCTCGGCGTCGCGCGGCGCCTCGGCTGGGAGGTGCCGCGCCCCGCCCCCCGCTTCGGCCACGGCGCCGAGGTGGAGCTACGCACGGCGAAGGGACGCCCGATCAAGCTGCTCGGGTGCTACCACGTGAGCCAGCGCAACACCCAGACCGGAGTGCTCACCGAGGACATGCTCGACGCGGTGCTCGCGCGGCTTCACGACCCGATTCTGTAGACGTTCGGCGTCATATACGACGCGCAACGTCGACAGAATCCGCAGGAAACCTCCCAGCGGATCGCCACGTCGAAGGGCTGTGACTGCATATCGTGACGTCGTGACAAGCACAGCTGGCGAGACGTGGGGGATTTCCGGCCCGAACTTCCTCATCGGCTACGTCATTCTCACGTTCGCGGGCTACCTCATCGCCCGCTGGATCTTCGCGCCGCAGCAACGCGGGCCCAAGGACCTCGGCATCCCTCTCGACTCGTTGAGTTCACCCGAATGGGGCCTCATGCGACGGCCGGAGGCCGCAGTGAACGCTGCGATCGCCGACCTGCTCAGCGACGGCTGGTTGGTCGGCACGCCCGGACGGTGCGCGCCGGCCGGGCGCGGTGAACGCCCCCTTCGCACCCCGTTCCACGGGGCGGTCCTCACTGCGGTTGCGAATGCCGGTACCCACCAGCCGACGACGAAGCAGCTCCTCGCCGACCCGACGGTCGTGCGCGAGATGGCGACGATGCGCGGCCACCTCGAACGCCTCGGTGTTCTCACGACCCCTGCCCGCGAACGTCTTGCCTGGGGACTGCCCCTCGTCATGACGGCGGTGATCGCGCTCGGCGTCGCGCGGCTCGTCGCGGGCCTGAACAACGGAAAGCCGATCCTCTACCTCCTCGCCGCTCTGTTCTTCGCCGCTCTGTTCACCATGGCCGCCTACGGCGAACCACGGCACCTCACACGGGCGGGTCAGCGGTTGATCACCGAGAAGGCGAAGGCCAACCCCGACCTCGTCATCTCGAAGGCGACGCGCAAGAGCGGGTACGTCGGGGGCGCCGGGCGCGACATCGGCCTCTCGGTGGCCCTCTTCGGCACCTCCGCGCTCGTCCTCGCCCACCCCGCCGCGGCGTCCGCGTTCGGTATCGAGCACACCACCTACGGCGCCATCCCCACCGCCGGCAGCAGCGGGTCGTCGTACACGGGTTCGTCCTGCAGCAGCGGGGGCTGTGGCAGTGGATGCGGCGGCTGACACCCTGCAGGCCGATTCTGTAGACATTCGGCGTCACATACGCCGCGCGATGTCTACAGAATCCGACGGAGTTGATCGCCACCCGGCGTCAGCAGCACGGTTGGATCCTCTCCTACGCCGGGCTCGTCGCGTGGTTCGCCCTCGGCACGGTGCGCCTCGTCGTCTGGCTCGGGCGCGGCAGGCCCGTCGGCTATCTCGTTGCGGAACTGATCGCCTTCGCCGTTGCCCTCGCCCTGAATTTCACCTTCCGGCGCGACCGCATGACGAAGGTCGGCACCGAGGCGCCGGCACCGCGCGACCTCGGGCTTGCCGTCGGACTCTTCGGCACGGCTGCCCTCTTCGTCGCGGCTCCGGCCTTCGCGGAAACGATCGCCCTCCCGAAACAGGTGTACGGCTCCGTGGCGAGCGACGGCTCCGGCGGCGGCGACTCGGGAGGCTCGGGATCGTCGTGCGGTGGCGGCTGCGGAGGTGGTTGTGGTGGATGATGGCGCCATCACACCTGGGGAGGGACGAGATGACCACACCTGAGCACATCGCGATGCTGAACGGCCGCACCGCCGCAGTTCAGGCTGCCACCGCCGACCTGCTCGAACGCGGCGCCCTGCGCAGCGACGGCCACACCGTCTCCGCGGGGGCCACCGTTCCCGGCATGACGGACCTGCAGCGAGCCATCCACCGCGCCGTCCACAACGGCGCGCCGCGTGTCGAACAGGACCGCGACGTCGTCGCCCAGCTCGACCTCCTCCAGCGTGACTGCGTGCGCCGCGGCCTCCTGCACCCGCCGAAGCGGGCCAAGAACGGCAGTTCGGTGGGCGGCCTCCTCCTCGGCGGAGTCATCCTGCTCGTCGTCCTCGCCGTCCTGAAGGCGCCGATTCCCCTCGTCGTGGTGACCATGGTCGCCATCGTCGTCGCCCTCTTCTTCGCCTTCCGCCGCCCGGCAGCCCCACGTGACCGCCGCACGAAGCAGGGCATCGCCGCCCTCCAGCAGGCGCGCGCGGAAACGGGCGAGGCGTCGCCGCTCGGCGTGCGGGTGGCCGCGTTCGGCACCCGCCCGCTCCTGCTCGCCTTTCCCGCGGCAGCCGTCCTCGGCTGGCCGCTCGTCGACTTCGACGACCCCATGGTGCAGGCCCAGCGCTGGGCCGGTGGAAGCGGTGGCGGCTACTCCTGCTCGTCGTCGTCCGGGAGCGACGGCAACCACGACGCGTGGTGCAGCGGCGGCAACACCTGTGGCTCCGGCGGCTCGTGCAACTCCAGGTCGTGCAGTTCCAGCAGCTGTGGCGGCGGTTCCTCCTGCGGCGGCGGGTGCTCGTCATGACGACGACGCCGGCCACCACGCGCCTGCCCATGCCCTCCGGCGTCGGCATCGGCTGGCGTCAGGAGATCGCGCCCCTGCTCGCGGGGATGCCGGACCTGCGCTGGGTCGAGGTCGTCGCCGAGGGCGTCATGCACGGTATGCCACCGGCCCTGCGTCGGCTGCGTGACGACGGTGTCACCGTCATCCCGCACGGCGTGCGCCTCGGCCTCGGCGACGCCGAAGGACTCGACGAGCACCGCATCGCCCACTTCGCCGATGCCGCCCGCATCACAGGGGCGCCGCTCGTCAGCGAGCACATCGCGTTCGTGCGCTCCGGAGGCGTCGAGGCCGGACACCTCCTGCCGCTGCCGCGCACGCGGGAGGCGGCCGACGTCATGGTCGCCAACGTCAAGCGCGTGCAGGCCGAGCTCGACGTCCCGATCGCCCTCGAACCCATCGCGGCCGTCTTCACGTGGCCCGAGGACGAGCTGACCGAGGCGCAGTTCGTCACCGAGATCGTCGAACGCACCGATGCGATGCTGCTGCTCGACATCGCCAACGTCTACGCGAACGCGCGCAACCACGGTTGGGACGCCCTCGAGCAGGCCCGGGCCATGCCGCTGGAGCGCCTCGCGTACATGCACGTCGCCGGAGGCGCGGAGAACGAGGGCATCTACCACGACACCCACGCCCACCGCGTCGAGCCGGAGGTGCTCGCCCTCATCGCAGAGCTGTCGACGCACACGCAGTTGCCCGCCGCGATGCTCGAACGCGACGGCAACTACCCGCCTGCGAGCGAACTGCTCGGCGAGCTCGACGCCATCGCCGACGCCGCCCGCATGCCGCGCGTCAGCACCCAGGTGTCGGTCGGTGTCTGAGCCGGACGTCAACGCCTCGCTCGCCGCCCGTCAGCGGCAGGTGCTCGACGCCGTCACCGGAACGGCCGCCATCCCCGACGGCTTCGCGGCGTTCAACGTCGACGTCGCACGCCGCGCACTGCTCGACAAGCGGGCGCGCGAACTGCACTACGCGTGGCCGATCCTCGCCGCGTCACTCGGCGAGCACCTGCGACCGCTCTTCGCGGAGTTCGCCGAGCACCGCCCGACGCGCGGCATGCGCAACGACGGGTACGCGTTCGCCACGTGGCTCGAGGCGCGCGGCGACCTCCCTCTCGCAGGCGCCCTCGAACTCGCCGAGGCGCGCCTCTGGTGGGTCTGGTCCGATGACGACACCCCACCTCAGCGGCGGACGTCACGGATCGCGAGCGCCCGCTTCCCCGGCGGCCGTCTCGTGCGCACGGGCAACCGCGTTCACACGATCGGCCGACCGCGCACGTCCTAGCCGCGCGTGCTCATGTGCTCCCACGGCTTCGACAGGTCGAAGCGGCGCCCGCTGATCTCCGAGACGGCAATACGCACGATCGTGTGCTTCTGCGTGGGCACCCACGGGCGCAGCGGAAGCTGTTCGGCGCGTGCCTTGTCCTGGCCCTCGAGCACCTCGGCCTCGCCGTGGACGACGACGCTGCACGCCTCGGCGTCGCGCCTGCCGTCCGGCGCAGCCACGAGGTCGTCGACCTCGAACGCGACGGCGTCGTTCATCGTCACGCCGAGCAGCTTGCTGCCCTCTGCGGTGCGGAAGTAGACGGCCTCGTGGTCGGAGACGTAGTTGATCGGCACGATCTGCACGTCGCCCACGAGCGTGTAGGCAAGGCGGCCGAACTCGTGGCGGCCGAGAAACTCCCAGCACTCCTTCTCGTCGAGCGGGTGGACGACGTCACGCGGTTCCGCGAACTCGGGCATGGCTCCTCCTGGTGCTCTGGCGGGGGCTGGTGCGCCCCGCACCTCCAGCCTGCCCTGCCTGCGGGCGCGGTGGGGACCTTCGGCCCCGGGCCCTTCGTCCCTTCCCTGGGCTACTTTCGAAAGGTCAGCCGCGAGGAGGTGCCCACGTGAACGCAGCCATCGGTCTGATGATCGCCTCGGTCGTCGTCATGGCGCTCATCGTCGTCTTCATCGTGCGCGTCAACAATCAGGTGCAGCGCCAGCAGCGCGAGCGCTACTTCGGCGACATCAGCCACGTGCGCATCCCCGACGACACGAGTGAACTCACCGACCGTCGTCAGCGTCCGAAGCCGCCCTACCGCCCGCTCTGACGCGCGCGAACCCGCGTGGCGTAGAGCAGGAGCATCGCGACGACGCAGCGACGGCGGTCTCGGCGGCACGATCGAACAGCAGCGGTCCGACGGCCACCTCGTGCCCCAACTGCCCCATGAGCAGGGCGAGTGGCGTGACGAAGATCAACGCGATGCCGTAGTTACGACCCACGAACAACTCCGCCGCGGCTTGGAGCACGGTGAGTACGAGCACCGCCACGACGCCCCGGGGGGTACAGCGGCAGGATGAGCGCGGCGAGGCCCACACCGGCGAAGGTGCCGATGAGGCGGTGCAGCCCACGCGTGAGGCGGGCGCGACGCGTGGCTCCCGTCAGCCCCGCGAAGACGGCGACCATGGCCCAGTACGCGTGCGTGCTGCCGTAGAGCGAACCGACGACTGCGCCGACGAGGCCCGCGACGAGGGCTCCCCCGGCGAACAACATGGCCCGCCGACGGTTCGCCTCAACGCTCAGAACCTGCGCGAGGTCGAAGCGCGGGAGGACGACCTTCTTCGCACCGTCAGCGCCGCCGCGCGACGATTCGACACGCACCCGGCCCACCTGACTGACGACGACGGAGAACGCCGCCGCGAGCGCCGCCACGGCGAAGGCGACCGGCACGTTGCGCGGGTCGTGCGGCAACGACGTCACGGCCGTGAAGGCGAAGACCGGGAACAGCGGGCCGGGCGGGTGCCAACGCATCCCGTCGGAGAGCAGGGAGGTCGCGCCGGCCACGAGCGTGCCGCCGAGGATGACGGCGAGTTCGCGTTGGGGCATGAGCGAAAGGGCGGTGCCTGCGGTGACGAGCACGGTCAGGACGCTGCCGACGACGATCTGTTCCCCCGCGCGCCGGGCGTGCTGCTGCCCTCGCGCGTACAACGAGGTGAAGGCTCCGAAGGCGGCGAACATCGTCCACTGCGGACGGTCGAGGACGACGAGAACGAGCAGCGGGACGAAGACGGAGACGGCCGCGCGAACCGCGACACGGTGCGCTCCGGCGTGGGGCCCGACGGTGAAGAAATCGGTGAGAAAACCGGAGTTCGAACGCTGGGAGGCCACCGCTCGACGGTACGCCGCACATGAGCCGCACACCTCATCGCGAGCACCCTCGCGGCCCGTGATGTTGCTCATCCTGACGGCGTCGACGCGCGAATGTTCCTCGCGCAGTTGGGCGTTCGACCTGGGCGCCCCGGCGGGGGCTATCCACGCGACAGGCGATCGGTACCACACCGCGAAGGTGGATTCGGGCAATCCGGCGGGCTAATCTCGTGAGCAAGTAGTGGTGGCCGCATCCGAGAAACCTCCCTGACCGCAACACGCCACCCGAGGAGTTTGAACATGTTCGCACTCGCCATCGTGCTGCTCATCGCAGCCGCTGCCCTCGTCCTGTGGGTCATCTTCGGACTCAACGACGCAGGCAACAACAAGATCCACTTCGACGGCTTCGGCATCACCGCCGACCTCAGCCCCCTCACCCTGTTCCTGCTCGGCGCCCTCGCGCTGCTGCTCGTGTGGGCCGCCACGCGCCTCATCGCCGCCGGCACGAAGCGCGGCATGCGCAAGCGTCGCGAGCGCAAGACGCTGGAGAAGGAGCACAAGCTTCACGAGAAGGACCGTCTCGCCGCCGAGCGCGACCGCGACGCCCTGCGTGACGAGCGTGACGCCGAAGCCCACCAGCGTGAGACCGCCGAGGCCCGCCAGCGCGTCGCCGAGCGTGACGTCGCCCGCTCCGAGGACGACCACCGCACGGACGCCAACTACGTGCGCGGCACCGAGCCGCAGCGCGGTGCGCACAGTGACGTGCGAGACGCTGACGTGCGTGACGCCGGCACGGACGGTCGTCACTACCGCGACTGATCCACAGCGTCACTCATGACGAAGGGGTGGGGCCCCCCGGCGGGGGGGGGGCCCCGCGGGGGGGGGGGGGGGGGGGGGGGGGGGGGGGGGGGGGGGGGGGGGGGGTGGGGGGGCGGGGGG
>NZ_JAGTHU010000021.1:0-57097 GCF_019895135.1 Dermacoccus sp. Tok2021 | reverse complement strand
GCCCCACACCCCCCCCCCCCCCCCCCCCCGCGGGGGGGGGGCGGCGTCGTTCGTGCGTCGGGTCAGCGTTTCGAGGCGTCCCAGTGGCGGAACATCGCAGCCTTCGCGGCGTCCTCGCTCGTGAACCACACCTCGGCTTCTGTCTGCTCGTAACCCGGGCTGTCGGGCGTGTGGAACAGCATCGAGTCGGCGTTGCCCTTGATCGTGAACTCGGGCGACGGCGCGGAGCCGTCCTCGTTCGGTTCGGCCGAACCCGGGCCGAACGGGCCGTCCTGCTGGCCCGCCGAGCTCGCGTGGTCGGGCTCGCCGTCGTTCGAGTCACCCTCGTCCGTGCCGGCCACGAACGTCTGCTCCTCGGACTCCGACTGCGACGACGAAGCCTCGTCGGTGGCGCTCGCCGAGCGGCTCTGCGAATCGTCCGAGACGTCGGCGGAGGCGGAGAACTCGTCGCTGCTCGTCTCCTGGACCTCGCCGATCTTGGCGGGGGCCGCGTCCTCCGGCGTCGTCGGGGCAACACCGCTGTCCTCGACGACGGCATTGTCGGAGGCGGAGAACTCGTCGTCCTCACGCTCGAGCTCGACGTCGTCGGCCGACGGCTCCCCGGTGGCACCGGCGACAGCCGCGGCTCCGGTGCTCTCGGAAACGGGCGCGTCGGTCGTCTCCGCCTTCGGAACCGGGCCGCTGTCGAGCTGGTCGAGCGGCAGGGGCTCGGTGCCCCAGTCGTCGCCACCCGAGCTCGCGGGTGCCGCCGCAGCGGCCGGAGCCGATGCGGAGTCTGCGGAGTCGGAGCTCGCCGGCGCCTGCGTCGACTCGGTCGAGTCCTCGGACTCACTCTCGGACGCCGCAGCATCCGGTGCACCTGCGGCGTCCGATGCGGGAGCCTCGTCCTCGACGGCATCCCTGGAGGCGTTGGCAGCTGCGTCGCCCGCGACGGTGTCGTCGGCTGCCGCGCCCTGCGAGGACGTCTCCGGGGAGGCAGCTTCCGTGTCATCCGACGTCGCGTCGCTCGACGGCTGCTCCGACGCCTCAGCGGGCGACTCGGCCGGCTCGGACTGCGCCGCGGGAGCGTTGTCGAGGTCGGCCAGGGCCGGGGGCTCGGTGTTCCAGTCGTCCCCACCCGAACCACCGGAGCTCGCAGCGGCGGCAGTGGCCGCCGTGGCCGTCGCAGCAGCCGCAGCCGGCGCGACGCTGCTCTTCTCGCCCTCGGACTTCTCGGTCGTTTCCTCAGCGTCGGACTCGTCGCTCGAAGCGGGCTTCGTCTCCTCCGCTGTGGCCTCCTCAGCGGGAGCCTTCGAGTCGGACTCAGCCGACTCGGACGGTGCTTCGCTCGTCGACTGCGTCGAGGTCTCGGCGGACGACGCAGCGGGAGCGCTGTCGAGGTCCTCCAGAGCAGGAGGCTCGGTGGCCCAGTCGTCGCCGCTCGAGCTGGCCGGCGCAGCGGCAGCCGGCTTCTCGTTCGCCACTGACGACTCCGGGGCCTCTCTGGTCTCGGCCTTCGGAGCCTCGGCGTCACTCGGCTCGGCGGGCTTCGTCGCAGCCTTCTCGTCGTTCGCCGACGCGGCCGGAGCGCTGTCGAGGTCCTCGAGAGCCGGCGGCTCGGCGGCCCAGTCGTCGCCACCCGAGCTCGCGGCGGCGGCAGGCGCGGCAGCGGGCTCCGTGTCGGTAGCCGCCTCCGAGGAAGCCTGCGTCTCCGTGGGCTTGTCCTCGCTCTTCGCTTCGGCAGGGGCCGAGTCGTCGAGAGCCGGGGGCTCCGCATCCCAGTCGTCGCCGGACGCGGCGGGCGCGGGAACGGCCTTCGTGTCAGCAGCGGCCGAGTCGTCGAGGGCCGGGGGCTCGGCATCCCAGTCGTCGCCTGACGAAGCGGCGGCAGGAGCAGCCTCGGCCTTGCTCTCGGACTTCGGCTCGGCAGCCGACGAGTCGTCGAGAGCCGGGGGAGCAGCGTCCCAGTCGTCGCCGGAGGACGCAGCCGGAGCGGCTTCGGTCTCGGCGGGCTTGCTCTCGGTCTTCGCGGACGCGTCGTCCACGGCCGGGGGCTCGGCGTCCCAGTCGTCGCCCGACGAGGCGGCAGGAGCCTCGTTCTTCGCTGCGGTGTCCTTGTCGGTAGCCTTGGCCGAGTCGTCGACGGCGGGCGGGGCTGCGTCCCAGTCGTCGCCGGCAGCAGCCTGCGCGTCGTCGTTCTTCTCGGTGTTGGCCACCGGGGCCGGAGCGGCGTCCCAGTCGTCGGAGCCGGAAGCGTTGTCGTCCTTCGAGGAGGCGGCAGCAGCCGCACCCGCGGCACCGGCAGCGCCGGCCGCGGCGGCGGTCTTGCCCTTGCCGTCCTGCTTCTTCGCGTCCTTGCCGGAGATCTCGTCGACCTCGGCCTTCGCAGGCTCGGCCCTGTCGGCGTCCTGCTCGGCCTTCGAACCGGCCGTCTCGATCTCGTCGGACTCCCCGTCCGTTGCCTCGAGGGTCTCCGGCTCCTCCTCGGAGCCGATCTTGTTCTTGCCGCTCACGCCGTGGATGCCGACAGAGCCACCCTTCTTCGGGTCGCGCATCAGCAGCCATGCGATACCCGCCAAGGCGAGGAGCACGACGAGGAGGATCAGCCACTTCATGGTTCGTCCCATCGATGATTGAGCAATGACATACCTACCGGCACCTTACCGCCGGGTCACTTCGCGTGGCTGGCTCCTCGGCGCAGCCGTTTCCTGGGCGTGACGCGGCTGCAGCGCCCGTGCGCCGCGTTGCTACCGTTGGCATCGTGAGATCACGCAACGCGAAGAAGCCCGCCGCCGTCGCCGACCAGCGTCCGGTGCAGGGCGAGGACGGTATCCCGCTCGCACGGGTGAGCCGTTCGCCGCGCATCCTGCCGTTCGTCCTCACGGGCCTTGTGTTGGGTGTCGTCGTCGGTCTCGTCATCGCCATTGCCGGCGGTGAGGGCGGCAACTACACGGAGGGTTCCACCCTCGGTTACTTCGCCCTCCTCTTCGGTGGCATCGGCGCCCTCCTCGGTGGGGTCGGCTTCGCCCTCGCCGACAAGCGCGCCCAGCGCTGACGGCAACGGCGCCCCGAACCTCCGAAGGCCTGAGACCGCCGTCTCAGACGCTCGTCCGCACCGGGTAGCCGGCGCGTGAAACAATGACGCGGTGACACGCGGTGACGGAAAACTCACGCACGATCTCCTCCCCGGCGAGAAGGGGCCGCAGGACGCCTGTGGCGTCTTCGGCGTCTGGGCCCCCGGCGAGGACGTCGCGAAGCTGACCTACTACGGGCTGTACGCCCTGCAGCACCGCGGGCAGGAGTCCGCGGGCATCGCCACGAGCGACGGGCGAAGCATCCTCGTCTACAAGGACATGGGCCTCGTCTCCCAGGTATTCGACGAGACGAACCTCGCCTCCCTCAAGGGCCACCTCGCCATCGGTCACTGCCGGTATTCGACGACCGGCGGTTCGACGTGGGAGAACGCCCAGCCGACGCTCGGTGACACGGCCAAGGGCACGGTCGCGCTCGCGCACAACGGCAACCTCATCAACTCCGCCGAACTGCGCGAGACGCTCGAGGACATCCACGGCGAGCTGGGCAACACCCAGGGCGAACTGCGTCGCGGCAACACCACCGACACGGCCCTCGTGACGACGCTGCTCGGCTCGCACCCCGAACTCTCCCTCGAGGAGACCGCGCTCAAGGTGCTCCCGCAGCTGCGTGGTGCGTTCTGCTTCACCTTCATCGACGAGAACACGCTGTACGCCGCGCGCGACCCCCAGGGCATCCGCCCGCTCGTCATCGGTCGCCTCGACCGCGGCTGGGTCGTCGCGAGCGAGACGGCCGCGCTCGACATCGTGGGCGCCAGCTTCGTGCGCGAGGTCAACCCCGGCGAGATGATCGCCATCGACTCCGACGGCCTGCGTTCGACGATGTTCGCCAAGCCCGAGCCGAAGGGCTGCGTATTCGAGTACGTCTACCTCGCCCGCCCCGACACGACGATCAGCGGCCGTGAGGTCTACGAGAGCCGCGTCGAGATGGGCCGTCAGCTGGCCCGCGAGTTCCCCGTGGACGCCGACATGGTCATGCCGACGCCCGAATCCGGCACGCCGGCGGCCATCGGCTACGCCGAGGAATCCGGCATCCCCTACGGCATGGGCCTCGTGAAGAACGCCTACGTCGGGCGCACCTTCATCGCGCCGAGCCAGACGATCCGTCAGCTCGGCATCCGCCTCAAGCTCAACCCGCTCAAGCCGATCATCAAGGGCAAGCGCCTCGTCGTCGTCGACGACTCGATCGTGCGCGGCAACACCCAGCGTGCGCTCGTGCGGATGCTGCGCGAAGCCGGTGCCCTGGAGGTGCACGTGCGCATCTCCAGCCCGCCCGTGCGCTGGCCCTGCTTCTACGGCATCGACTTCGCCACGCGTGCCGAGCTCATCGCGAACGGTGCCAACGTCGAGGAGATCTGCACGTCGATCGGTGCCGACTCCCTCGGCTACATCAGCCCCGAGGGCATGATGGCGGCCACCCAGCAGGAGCCGGAGAACCTGTGCTCCGCGTGCTTCACCGGCGAATACCCGGTCGAGCTGCCGTCGTCCGACCGCCTCGGCAAGAACATGCTGGAACTGCAGCTTCCCGTCGAGTTCGCCGGGGCCGACCCCACCGACGTCGGCACGGCCGACCTCGCCCGCACCAACCCCGACGGCGTCTCGCCGCTGGCCGGTGGCGGCGCGGTCGACCCGTCCCGCATCTCGCACTGACCGCCGACACGCCCCCACGAAGGACGAACGACACATGACGCAGAACGAGGCCATCACCTACGCCGGAGCCGGTGTGGACGTCGAAGCCGGTGACAAGGCCGTCGAGCTCATGAAGGAGTCGGTCAAGCGTGCGCAGCGCCCCGAGGTCCTCGGCGGCCTGGGCGGGTTCGCCGGGCTGTTCGACGCCTCGGTGCTCGGCGGAATGATGCACCCGATCCTCGCGACGTCGACCGACGGTGTGGGCACGAAGGTGGCCATCGCGCAGGCACTCGACAAGCACGACACGATCGGGTTCGACCTCGTCGGCATGGTCGTCGACGACATCGTCGTGTGCGGCGCGGAACCGCTCTACATGACCGACTACATCGCCACCGGCAAGGTCGTTCCCGAACGCATCGCCGCGATCGTCTCCGGCATCGCTGCCGCGTGCCGCCAGGCCAATGTCGCTCTCATCGGCGGCGAGACGGCCGAACACCCGGGCCTGCTCGCCGAGGACGAGTACGACGTCGCGGGCGCCGCCACCGGCGTCGTCGACAAGAAGGACCTCATCCTGCCCGAGTCCGTGCGTGAGGGTGACGTCGTTCTGGGCCTCGCCTCGAGCGGTATCCACTCCAACGGGTACTCGCTCGTGCGCAAGGTCTTCTCCAGCGCCGGTTGGGGCTACGACAAGAACGTCGAGGAGTTCGGCCGCACGCTGGGGGAGGAGCTGCTCGAACCGACGCGCGTGTACGCCGCCGACCTCCTGCGCCTCATCCGCACGGACGGCGTCGACATCCACGCCCTCTCCCACGTCACGGGCGGTGGGCTCGCGGCCAACGTGGCGCGCGTCCTGCCCAAGGGCATGGGTGCACGCATCGAGCGTGCGACGTGGACGCCGCCCGCGGTCTTCGACGTCGTCCAGCGCGTCGGCAACGTGCCGCAGAGCGACCTCGAGCGCACGCTCAACATGGGTGTCGGCTTCGTGGCCGTGCTGCCCGCGGAGCAGGCCGCCACGGCCGTCGAGGTCTGTGAAGAGATGAACCTGCCGGCGTGGCGCATGGGCGAGATCGTCGCCACCGATCGCCTCGACGCCGCCGAAGCCGAGGTGGTTTCCGGCGCCAAGGGCGTCGACGCGGGCGCCTGTCAGATCGTCGGCGACTACGCCTGAGCTTGTCGCGGCCGACGCCGACCTGCCGCTTCCACCGAGGGGCGAAAGCGGACGGCGTCGGACGTGACGAGGGCATGACGAATGCCTCCGACCCCGAAGGGTGGGAGGCATTCGTTCACATCAACTCAGATGCGGGTTGAGCTACGAGAGGTGGACGCTCAACGGTCGCCCGACGCCCACGTGTCGTACTCGTCGTACTCGTCGCCGTCGTTCACTCGGTCAGCCGACGAGTCTCGAGCGTCCGACGTGCTGCGCGAAGCGCGCAGTTCACGCTCCAGCGCCCTCAGGTCGGTGTCCGGAGTCGAGTACTTGAGCTCGCGAGCAACCTTGGTCTGCTTGGCTTTGGCCCGGCCGCGCCCCATGGCGAGACCCCCTCTGTGTTTGCCAGGGCGGCCCCCATCGGTCCATGCACGCGGCATCGACCTCAGGAGGAGGGCCCTGGGGATCCTAAGTTTCTGTCGTGGGGGTAACGCTACCTCAGAACAGGGCCGGAACGCCCATCGGGTCGCCCGTCTAGGACGCGCTCTGACCGCGTCAGCCCGGCGCTGACGCGGTGGTTCGCCCTGCGCGAACGCGCCGGTGGGTCAGCGGGGGTCGTCCTTGGTGCGCTTGCGCATGACGAGGAACGTTCCCGCGACCGCCGCAGCAGCCGCCACGGTGCCTCCGATGACGAACAGCGGCATGTTGTCGCCGGGCTCGTCCGTGGTCGGGGTCGACGGGCCCTTCACCGTCGACGAGGACGCGGGGGAGCTGGGGTCGACGGGCTTGAGGGTGCCCGGCGCCTCGGAGCCGTTGGAGGCGCCCGTCGACGTGGAGGAGTTCGCCGCGCCCTTGAGCGTGAACGAGTACGAACCGCTGATGGGGTGACCGTCGGAGGAGGTGACCCGCCACGTCACGGCGTACGTGCCGTTGCCGGTCGGCTCGAACGGCACCGTCACGCGCTGGCCGTCCGCCTTCGGCGTCCCCTGCTTGGTCTTGCCGTCCGGCCCCTTGACGGCGACCTGGCTGCCCACGTCGAGCACCGGCGCACTGAACGTCAGTGTCAGCCGCTGCGGAGCCGACGTGACGGTGGTGCCGGCGGCGGGCTGAGCCCCCGTGAGGGAGTCGTGCGCGGACGCGGCGGGGGCGCTCGCGAGAGCGATGAGCGCTGCGGCGCCGGGGATGAGGGCGCGAGAGGTACGTGCGGTCATGCCCCCATTGTGGCGCGGCGGCGCAGAGTATGGGCTTCCGGGCCTAGTGTTGCGTGTCATGGTGGAGCGCTACACGACGATCGCCCGCGCCGTGCAGGCCGAGATCGAGGCCAAGAGGTCACGTTTCCTGTGCGACCTCGTGCCGGTGGCGAGCGAGGACGAGGCTCGTGCCGTCGTCGAGAGGGCTCGCAAGGAGCACTGGGACGCCCGCCACCACTGCAGCGCGTTCGTGCTCGGGCCGGCCGCCGCCATTCGGCGCTCCAACGATGACGGTGAGCCCTCAGGCACGGCAGGTACCCCGATGCTCGACGTGCTCACCGGCGCCGACCTGACGGACGTCGTCGTCGTCGTCACCCGGTGGTTCGGCGGCACGTTGCTCGGCACGGGCGGCCTCGTGAGGGCCTACTCCGACGCCGTGCGGGCGGCGCTCGACGAGGCGCGTCTCGTCCACTACGAGCGGCAGGTGCGACTGACCTGCCAGGTGACTCTCGCGGACGTCGGGCGCGTGGAGAACGCGCTGCGCGCAGCGGGTTTCGTCGTCGCCGACGTCGACTACGCCACGCACGCGGCGGCCGGGCGCGCCGGCCTGGAGGTCGCTGCACCGTTGGATGCGCTGGGGCGCGCCGACGCGGCTCTGGCGGAACTCACGTCCGGCGAGGCGGCGTTCGAGCGGGTCGGGCAGACCTGGGCGGCGAAGGGCTGACCAGCGGTCCGCCCGCCCGCGCGCACACCCGAGGGAAGTGCAGGTGAGACGAGGGTGGCGCCTGGCGTCGGCGTGGGAGAAGGTGAAGGCATGAGCACGCCCAAGCTGAGCACCCAAGAAACGTACGATCTCGACCGCGCGCACGTGTTCCACTCGTGGTCCGCGCAGGGATCCCTCGACCCGATGGTCGTCACGCGCGCGCAGGGGACGCGCCTGTGGGACGGCGACGACAACGAGTACCTCGACTTCACCGGCCAACTCGTCTTCACGAACATCGGCCACCAGCATCCGCGCGTGGTCGAGGCGATCCAGGAGCAGGCGGCCACGCTGTGCACCATTGGCCCGAGCAACGCCAACGACCGTCGTTCGCAGCTCGCGTCGATGATCTCCGACCTGCTGCCCGACAACCTCAACAAGGTCTTCTTCACCAACGGTGGCACCGAGGCCAACGAGCACGCCGTGCGCATGGCCCGCGAGTTCACCGGTCGGCGCAAGCTGCTGTCGGCCTACCGCAGCTACCACGGGGCGACGGCGCAGTCGATCCACCTCACCGGTGAGCAACGCCGCTTCGCCAACGACAAGGGCGCGAGCGAGGTCGTGCACTTCTTCGGGCCGTTCCTCTACCGCAGCGAGTTCTTCGCCGAGAGCCCCGAGCAGGAGTGCGAGCGTGCCCTCGCCCACCTCGAGCGCACCATCCAGATGGAATCGCCCGACGCGTTCGCGGCCCTCGTGCTCGAGCCCGTCATCGGTTCGGCGGGCATCATTCCGCCGCCCGCCGGCTACCTCGAGGGCGTGCGCGAGATCTGTGACCGCTACGGCATCGTCTTCATCGCCGACGAGGTCATGGCCGGCTTCGGCCGCACCGGCAAGTGGTTCGGCCACCAGCACGCCGACGTCGTGCCCGACCTCATCACGTTCGCCAAGGGCGTCAACTCCGGTTACGTGCCGCTCGGCGGCGTCGTCATCAGCGACGCCATTGCCGGGCACTTCGACGAGCGCGCCTACCCGGGCGGCCTGACGTACTCCGGTCACCCGCTCGCCTGCGCTGCCGGCGTCGAGACGATCACCACGATGAAGGACGAGGGCATCGTCGACAACGCCCGCCGCATCGGCGAGGACGTGCTCGGCCCGGGGCTGGCAAAGCTCGCCGAGACTCACGACATCGTGGGTGACGCTCGTGGCGTGGGGGTCTTCTGGGCCCTGGAGCTCGTCGAGGACGCGGAGACGAAGAAACCCGCCACGGAGGCTGCCGCCACGGTGGCTGCCGCCGCGAAGAAGAACGGCCTGCTCGTCATCGCTGCGGGCAACCGCCTGCACATCGTGCCGCCGTGCACCGTGAGCGACGAGGAGATCTCGACGGCGCTTTCGATTCTCGACGAGGCGCTCGGCTCGCTGAGCTGACGCTCGCTCGATGGTTCTGCGCCGTCTCGTGCCCTTCGGGGTGCGGGGCGGCGCAGTTCGTCGTCCCGGGGGAGCGTCGAGCGTGGAGAGGCCGTCGGGCAAGACCTTGGAGACACGGAGAAGCCCCCGAGTGTGAACTCGGGGGCTTCCTCGGTGGAGCGTGGCCAGAGACGGGGTCGAACCGCCGACCTAGCGATTTTCAGTCGCTCGCTCTACCAACTGAGCTATCTGGCCCTTGGGAAAGGGATGGCGACCCCGACGGGACTCGAACCCGCGACCTCCGCCGTGACAGGGCGGCGCGCTAACCAACTGCGCTACGGGGCCTTGAAATAAGGCCGATTTGTGCTGGTATCCCCAACGGGATTCGAACCCGTGCCGCTGCCGTGAAAGGGCAGTGTCCTAGGCCGCTAGACGATGGGGACATGCGCAAATCATCGAGCTTTGCTTTGCGATCTTCACCTCTCGGCGCCGCTCGAACTTGCGTAACTTTAGTACACGTCTCGGGGGCATTGCAAAACGGCCCGATCTACCCGGAATCTCAGGGAATCTCCTTGCGAGCGAACGCCCGGACGCGGTCGGCCGGCCACGTCGTGATGACCCGTTCCAGGGGCACGTCGAGCCGCTCGATGCGTTCGGCACCATAGGCGAGGAAGTCGAGCTGGCCGGGGGCGTGGGCGTCGGAGTCGAGCGAGAAGTAGCACCCGGCGTCGAGAGCCTCACGGATGAGGTCGTCCGGCGGGTCGCAGCGTTCGGGGCGCGCGTTGATCTCGACGGCGACACGGTGCTCGGCGCACGCCGCAAAGACCGCCTTCGAATCGAACGTCGACGGCGGCCTCGTGCCGCGCTCGCCCTCCACGAGGCGGCCCGTGCAGTGCCCGAGGATCGTCGTCGCGGGGTTCTCGATCGCCCCGAGCATCCGCTTCGTCATAGCTGCCGGGCCGGAGCGCAGCTTGGAGTGCACGGACGCGACACGAACGTCGAGCTTGGCGAGTATCTCGTCGCTCTGGTCGAGGCTGCCGTCGTCCTTGATGTCCACCTCGATGCCCTTGAGCAGTTCGAAGTCGGTTCCGGTGGAGGCCACAGCGTCGTTGAGGGCTTCGATGACGCCGAGCTGCTTCGTGAGGCGTTCGGCCGACAGGCCGTTCGCCACGCGCAGCGAGGGCGAGTGGTCGGTGAGCACGAGGTACTCGCGTCCGAGGCCGATGGCGGCCATGACCATCTCGTCGATGGGGGAGCCACCGTCACTCCAGTCGGAGTGGCTGTGGCAATCGCCCCGCACGGCATTCATGACGTCCTGCCCGCCCTCGACGAGGAACTCCGGGCTCGACTCCTCCAAGGTGGCGAGGTACTCGGGCGTCTCGCCGTCGAGTGCCTGCGTGATGACGGCGAGCGTCGTCTTGCCGATACCGGAAACGTCGCCGAGCGTGCCCGCGGCGTGTCGGGCGCGCACCTCGTCGTCCGACAGCTTCGCGAGGGCGCGTGAAGCCCCTCGGAAGGCCTTGACGCGGTACGTTCCGGCGCGTCGGCGCTCGAGGAGGAAGGCGATGCGATCGAGCGCCTCACGGGGGGTGGGCACGGTGTCCATGCGAGTGAGCCTACGTGGAAGCCCCCACCGGGTCGTCTGCCTCGGCGCGGACGGGCCACTCACGCTCGGGCAGGCACAATGGGTGCGTGAGATCGTGGTCGCTCGTCATCGTCATCGTCGTGCTCTGCGCGCTCGTCGTGTACCTGCGCAGCAAGATGCGCGAGGGCGTGACCCGCTGGGCTGCCGAGCGCCTCGGCGGGGGAGCAGCACGCGCTCGCGCGAAGGCACTGCTGTGGTACGGATCGGCCACCGCGGCCGCGCTCGCTCTCCTCGTGGGCGGATACCTGGCGGCGCGCGCCGGAGGCTCCGTGGCGTACCTGCGGTTCGTTGCCGCGTTCCTCGTCTTCGTGCTCTTCGTTCCGGTGGCGACGCTCGGCGCGCCGAAGCTCACCAAGTGGCAGAAGAACTTCGGGCGACGCCTGCACGAGGCAGGCGCCGCCCGAGATGCCGCAGAGGCGTTCGCGCGCGTGGCGCGAGTCTTCTCAGTGGTCGGTGTTCTGTGCGGCGTCGGCGCCGTTCTCCTGGTCGCTCACCACACGCCGTGACGGGTCGCCCGCCTCGATCTGGGTGGACTGCGACGTGGAGCGCTGCTCGTTCGAACCGAGCGGGTTCGCGAGCGTCGACTCGAGGGCGGGCTTCGGCATGGCCTTCTCCTGAAGCTTCGCCGTCGAGTTCTGGATCGCCTTCGTCACCCACGGCCCGGCGAGGCTGACGACGGCCGCGCCGGCCGCCATCCACAGGCGCGGGTTACGCACGCCGCGCTTGACGAGCATCTTCTCGACGGTCTTGTCGACGCGCAGCGCGAGGCCCGACGTCACGAGCGCCATGCCGGCCGACGAGGCCGAGACGAGGTTGGCGCCTGCGCGCGAGGCGGGGCGGCCGTCGACGAGGTTGATCGTGTCGTCGGTCTTGCCGGCGATCTGGGATCGCGCCGGGCGACGGTCACCCGCGACGGCGGCACCTACGGCCGTCAGGGTGTTCGACATCGCGAGGCCGCGACGCACCCAGCGGGGGAAGCGGGCGGGCCGGATGTAGGTCGTCGCCGCAGCGGTGAGAGCCGTGACGGCGGCTTGGCCGAACTGGGATTCGAGTGCGGGCACGGAGAATCGAGGCATGGTGTCAGCCTAGTTCGCGCGAGTGCCCGCGCAAGCGTCAGTTGGCGTGCGTCGTGCGCGAGAGGAGGCGCCTCGCCCCGACGGCGAGGACGAAGGCGAACGTGGTGGCGGCGAGCGTCACCTTGAACGCGGGGGCAACGCCGCCTTCGTCGACGAGGCGGCCGGCGAGGGCGGCGCCCGTCGCGTAACCGAGACCGGTGGCGCCGGCGAGCAGCGTCATCGCCGTAGCTGTGCGCGAACGGTGCGTGATGAGTTCGCCGAGCGTGAACGTCGTGATCATGTACGGCGCGATGGCGAAACCGAGGATGACGAGCTCTGCGGCGAGCAGCGTGAGGTTGTCGACGGCGAGCAGCGGCAGGGAGAGAACCCACATCGCTGTGGCGAACAGGAGCAGACGCTTGGGGTGGTTCGGCGCCTTCGTCAGGCGGCCGAGGGCGATTCCGGCGCTCACCGAACCGATGCCGAGCAGCGCGTGGAACAGACCCGAGCTCTCGGGGTGCCCGGCGAGTTGCGTGAGCAGCGTCGTGCCCGTCTGGATCGAGCCGAACAGGTTGCCGATGAAGAACTGCGCGGCTACGAGGACGGTGAACGCCGCGGTCCACAGCGGTGCCTTCGACGTGCCGACGGGCGTCGGCGCGAAGCGGCTGCTCGGGTGGCGGGCGAACTGGATGCCAAAGAGGCCGAGTAGCACGGCGGCGGCGAGGAGAGGCGCCCACGTGCCGAGAGCTGCCGCGGCGGCGCCGACGAGCACCGGTCCGACGACGAAGGACGCCTCGTCGGCTGCACCCTCGTAGGAGAAAGCGGTGCCGACGAGCCGGTCGTCGGCCTTGCGACCCACGATGATGGGGCGCCACCGCACACGGGCCAACTGGCCGACCTGCGGCAGGACGAACCCGGTGAGGGCAGCGACGACGGCAGTGGCGACCCAGTGAAGGTCGAAGTAGCGAGTGGCCACGGTGGCGAACAGGCCGATCGTGCCCGCCACGCACTGGAACATGAGGACGCGCGACTGGCCGTGACGGTCGGTGAGCGACCCGAACCAAGGGGCGCCGACCGCGTTGCAGACGGCGAGCGCGCCCGCGCAGATTCCGGCCTGGGTGTAGGACTTCGTCGTCGTCGCGACGAGCAGCAGCGTGCCGAGCTGGGACATGGCCAGGGGCAGGCGTGCGATGAAGGCGACGACGATGTAGCGGTACCCGGTCAGCCCGAATAGCCCTGAATAACCCACTGCCGTACTCACCGCGCAAGTGTACGGGCGCGGACGACGGGGGCCATCACCGTCGGGTTGCGTGACGTGTGAGCGTCGGCCCGTTCTGTGACCGGCGCAGCTCACGTAGTGGGCCAACGCTCACAGGGTGGGCCGGGGTGCGGGATACGGTCGAAGGGTGAGTGCCGGAGTGAGAATCGCTGTCGTGGGGCTGGTGGCCCACGACCGCGTGCTTCTCGTGCATCGCCATCCGAGTCGCCAAAACTTCCCCGACCTTTGGGATCTGCCGGGTGGTCACGTCGAGGACGGCGAGGACTGGTCGGACGCTGCTGCGCGCGAGTGCCTCGAAGAACTCGGGGTAGGGGTGAAGAACCTGCTGCAGGTTCCTGTCGAACTCGCCATTCCTGGGGTGGACGCACGGGCATTCGTCACCAGCTGTTGGTCGGGTTCTCCCGCGAATCTCGAGCCTGACGAGCACGATGACCTGGGGTGGTTCACCGCGGAGGAACTCGTCGGGCTGACGATGGTCCACCCCTCGACGCGTGCCGCCGTCGAAGGAGCGCTCGAGTTGGGGATCAGCTGCTGAGCTTCGCAACTCGCACGATGGCGAATCCGAACCGCGCTCCCCGTTACGTCGCGCCAGAAGGGGTGGTTTCTTCCCTTCTTGCGTCGAAACGGCGGCCTTGGGCACAGGAAGGGAAGAAATCGTCCCTTCGCGTGCGGACGTTCTCGGTCAGCGCGGCGAACCCCACTGAGCGCCGAGACCACGCTGCTGGTTCGGAGGCGGTGCGTAGGCACCCTGGTGCGGCGGAACGTCGTTTCGCTGGGGTGGGTAGGTCGGCCCGCCGTGCGCGGCATCCCACGCCTGACGCTGCTCGGGCGTCTCCCAGCCGCGCTCCTCCGGAGTGCCCTGCGACATAGCTGGGTGACCGATGTTCGGCGGCACGGGGCTCGCGTTGATCTGCTCGACGTAGCGCTTCGCCGCGCCCCATCCGGCGATGGACTCGTCGTGACGACGGTCGTCCACCGTCACCCGGACCGGCACGCGCGCTCCGCCGAGGCTGCGCACGAGCAACACCGGCAGCGCGAAGATCCACTGCAGCAGGCACTCCGCGAGGAAGAACGGCAGGATGAGCAGCGCTGGCACGAGCCAGGGCAGCACGAGTATGAACATGAAGCAGCCAATTGCGGCCGAGATCGGGTCGTCGCCGCCACCGTGATTGTCCGTCGGCACACGGTCCCACAGCCTCGCGTTGACAGCGCGCGTTCGGCTGCGCCACGGCAGCCACAGCCGGCGTGCCTTGTGCCTCTGAGCCACGTCGTCCCTCCGTGTCATCGAGCACGAGCAACCTGGTGTGGCCCTCGCGATCTGGTTCAGCCTAGGTCCGACGCAGCCGAACGCTCGTCGGCTCCACGATGTGGTGGGCGTCCCCGACCGCGTCGGCCCCGGGCCGGCTGAAATGCTCGCGCGGCGTGCGCGGTTGCGGGGCTACGCTCGAGGCCGTGCTTCTTCGCCTTCTGCGCGAGCGCCTCGCGCCCTACCGTGGCCTGCTCGCGGGCATCGTCGTCGTTCAGCTCGTCAGCGTCCTGACGTCGCTGTACCTGCCGAACCTCAACGCCGACATCATCGACCGCGGCGTCGTCACCGGCGACACCGACTACATCTGGCGCACCGGCGGATGGATGCTGCTCGTCAGCTTCGTCTCCGTCATCGCCTCGATCAGCGCGGCCTGGTTCGCCTCGCGCACGGCCATGAGCGTCGGGCGCGACCTGCGCAGCCGCGTGTTCCACACCGTGCTCGGGTTCTCCTCGCGCGAGGTCGGCCAGTTCGGCGCTCCGTCGCTCATCACGCGCTCGACGAACGACGTGCAGCAGGTGCAGATGCTCGTACTCATGGCCTGCAACCTCATGGTCATGGCGCCGATCATGATGATCGGCGGCATCACGATGGCGCTACGTCAGGACGTCGGGCTGTCGTGGCTCGTCGTCGTGGCCGTGCCCACCCTCGCCGTGCTCATCGGGCTCATCGTCGTGCGCATGGTGCCGGGCTTCCGACTCGTGCAGGAGCGCCTCGACGTCGTCAACCGCGTCATGCGAGAGCACCTCTCGGGCATCCGCGTCATCCGTGCCTTCGTGCGGGAGCCGCACGAGCTCGAGCGCTTCGGGGAAGCGAACGACAACCTGGCCCGCGCGAGCCTGCGCGTCGGCAACCTCATGGCGCTCATGTTCCCGTCGGTCTTCCTCGTCATGAACGTCTCGACCGTCGCCATCTGGTGGTTCGGCGGGCACCGCGTCGCCGCCGGAGACATGCAGATCGGCGCGCTCACCGCGTACATGACCTATCTCATCCAGATCCTCATGGCCGTCATGATGGCGACGTTCATGTTCGTCATGATCCCCCGCGCCTCCGTGGCCGCGGAGCGCATCGGCGAGGTGCTCGGGACGTCGCCGTCGGTGGTGCCACCCGCCGACCCGCAGCGCCCGACCGAGAGCCATGGCGTTGTCGAACTCGACGGCGCGACGATGTGCTACCCCGGCGCCGACGCGCCGGTGCTGCGCGGCATCACCCTGCGCGCCGAGCCCGGAACGACGGTCGCGATCGTCGGCTCGACCGGTTCCGGCAAGTCGACCCTGCTCTCCATCGTGGCCCGCCTCATCGACGTGACGGACGGGGCGGTGCGCATCGACGGCGTCGACGTGCGCGACCTCGACCCCGAGGCCCTGTGGGGCCGCATCGGCATCGTGCCGCAGCAGGCCTACCTCTTCAGCGGCACCGTCGCGACGAACCTGCGCTACGGCAACCCGGACGCGACCGACGACGAGCTGTGGCAGGCCCTCGAGATAGCCCAGGCGCGTGACTTCGTCGAACGCATGGACGGCGGCCTCGACGCCGCGATCGACCAGGGCGGCACGAACGTCTCGGGCGGCCAGCGTCAGCGCCTGTGCATCGCCCGCGCGCTCGTCGCGTCGGCGAACATCTACCTCTTCGACGACTCCTTCTCCGCACTCGACGTCGCCACGGACCGGCGCCTGCGCGAGGCCCTCGCACCCCACGTGCGGCACGCGACGGTCTTCGTCGTCGCGCAGCGCATCTCGAGCATCCGTGACGCCGACCAGATCCTCGTCCTCGAGGACGGCGCCGCCGTCGGGTTGGGTACTCATCACGAGTTGCTCGAGAGCTGCCCGGAGTACCGGGAGATCGTCGAATCCCAGCTCGGTTCGCGGGACGCGGCATGAGCGCCCCGGCAGGACGCGGCGCTCCCGCGAACGCGCAGCGCGGCCCGGGCCACGGCCCCGGCGCCGGAATGGCGCCCGCCGCCAAGACGATGGACTTCAAGGGCTCGTCCCTGCGCCTGCTCGGTTTGCTGCGTCCCCACCGCCTCAAGGTGATCGCGGTGCTCGTGCTCAGTGTCGCCTCCGTCGCGATGAACGTGCTCGGCCCCCGCATCCTGGGTAAGGCCGTCGACGCGATCTTCTCCGGCTCGGTTTCGATGCGCCTGCCCACCGGGCAGACCAAGGAACAGGTCGTCGCCGGGCTGCGCGCCTCCGGCAACACGAAGTTCGCCGAGATGGTCAGCGCCATGGATCTCGTGCCGGGTCAGGGCATCGACTTCGGTCACGTGGGTCGGATCCTGCTCGCCGTCCTCGGCCTGTACATCGCGGCATCGCTGTTCCAGGTCGTCCAGGCGCGGCTGCTCAACTCGCTCGTGCAGCAGACGATGAAGAAGCTGCGCGCCGACGTCGACGCCAAGCTGACGCGCGTACCGCTCGCCTACGTCGACGGCCGCCCGCGCGGTGAACTCCTCTCGCGCGTGACGAACGACATCGACAACGTCGGTCAGTCGATGCAGCAGACGATGAGCCAGCTGCTCGTCTCGATCTGCACCGTCTTCGGTGTCGTCGTCATGATGTTCACCGTCTCATGGATGCTGACGCTCATCGCGCTGCTCACGATCCCGCTCGTCATGCTCGTGGCGAGCCGCATCATGAAGAAGTCGCAAGGTCAGTTCATCGCGCAGTGGCAGCACACGGGTGAACTCAACGGTCAGATCGAAGAGGCCTTCAGCGCGCACGCCCTTGTCAGGGTGTTCGGCCGCGGCCCGCAGGTCGAGGCGGCCTTCGACGATCGCAACGAGAAGCTCACGGACGTCAGCCGACGGGCGCAGTTCCTCTCCGGTCTCATGATGCCGATCATGATGTTCGTCGGGAACCTGCAGTACGTCGTCATCTGTGTCGTCGGTGGCCTGCGCGTGGCGTCGGGGCAGATGACGCTCGGTGACGTCACCGCGTTCGTCCAGTACTCGCGCCAGTTCACGCAGCCGGTGACGCAGATCGCGTCGATGGTCAACCTCCTGCAGTCCGGCGTGGCCAGCGCCGAGCGTGTCTTCGAGGTGCTCGACGCGCCCGAGGAATCACGCGATGAGCCGGGCAACCTGTCGCGCCCGACGCAGGGGCGCGTCGCCTTCGACGGCGTCGCGTTCGGCTACACGCCCGAGCGGCGCCTCATCGACGGTCTCGAACTCACCGTGGAGCCGGGCCAGACCGTCGCGATCGTCGGGCCCACCGGCGCGGGCAAGACGACGCTCGTCAACCTGCTCATGCGCTTCTACGAGATCGACGCCGGCCGCATCACGCTCGACGGCGTCGACATCCGCGACGTGCCGCGCCGCGAACTGCGTGAGCGCCTCGGCATGGTGCTGCAGGACAGCTGGGTCTTCCACGGCACGATCCGCGACAACCTGCGCTACGGCAACCTCGACGCCACTGACGACCAGCTCCAGGCGGCGGCCGAGGCCACCTTCGTCGACCGTTTCGTGCGGTCGCTGCCCGACGGCTACGACACGATCATCAGCGACGACGGCGCCAGCCTCTCCAGCGGCGAGCGTCAGCTCATCACGATCGCGCGGGCGTTCCTCGCCGAGCCGGACGTGCTCATCCTCGACGAGGCCACGTCGTCGGTCGACACGCGCACCGAGGTGATGCTGCAGCAGGCCATGGCGGCGCTGCGCAGCGACCGCACGAGCTTCGTCATCGCCCACCGTCTCTCGACGATCCGCGACGCCGACGTCATCCTCGTCATGGAGGACGGCGACATCGTCGAGATGGGCGATCACGACGCGCTCATCGCGGCCAAAGGTGCCTTCTGGCGCCTGTACGAGGCGCAGTTCGCAGCGCCCATCGAGGAGGCTTGAGCTCTCGTCAGTTCGGCGCGAAATCCCACGCCCCGCGCGTGTACTGCTCGGGGTAGGGCGCGTCGCGCCAGGTGACGCCGAGCTCCGACGCTGCGCGCAGCGGCCAGTACGGCTCGCGCAGGGCGGCGCGGCCGAGCAGGACCGCGTCGGCGTGGCCCTCGGTGAGAATTGCCTCAGCTTGCGCCGGCTCGGTGATGAGGCCGACTGCGCCCGTCGCCACCCCGGAGCGTTCGCGGATGGCCTGCGCGAAAGGCACCTGGTAGTTCTTCTCCGCCGGGATGTCGGCGATGACGTTGCCACCGGAGCTGACGTCGACGAGGTCGACGCCGATCTCCTTGAGAAGCGTTGCGAGCCGCACGGACTCGTCGACGTTCCAGCCCGTGTCGGCCCAGTCCGTGGCCGAGATGCGCACGAAGAGCGGCTTGCTCGCCGGCCAGATCTCGCGCACCTCACGGGTGACGCGCAGCAGCAACCGGGCGCGGTTCTCGAACGACCCGCCGTACTCGTCGTCGCGGCGGTTGGACGCGGGGGAGAGGAACTCGTGCAGCAGGTACCCGTGCGCCGCGTGGATCTCGACGACGTCGAAGCCCGCCTCGTCCGCCCGCGCCGCAGCGTCGACGAAGGCATCGACGACATCGTCGATCTCCTCGAGTGTCATGGCGCGCGGTTCGGCAAGGGTGTCGAAGGCGATGGCCGACGGAGCGAGCGTCGGCCAGCCGGCGTCCGATTCGGGAACGCTTCCGTTCGCCATCCCGGCGAACGGGGGGTAGGTGGAGGCCTTGCGTCCGGCGTGTGCGAGTTGGATGCCCATCTTCGCGCCGTGACTGTGGACGACGTCGACGACGCGTCGCCAGCCGGCGACCTGATCGTGGTTCCAGATGCCCGCGTCTCGGGGGCTGATGCGGCCTTCAGGCGCGACAGCGCTCGCTTCCGCGATGAGCAGTCCGAACCCGCCGACCGCGCGCGTCGCGTGGTGGACGAAATGCCAGGCGGTGGGGATGCCGTCGCCGGCGTCGCAGCTGTACTGGCACATGGGTGCGAGCCAGATGCGGTTGGGGAAGGTGACGTCGCGCAGGGTCAGGGGCTCGAAGATGTGCGGCACGGTCTCGCCTTTCGTGTGGGGTGTCATCCGGCCAACGTCGCCGAGGGGCGCTCGCATTCCACGTCCCGGCGCCAGCGGGCGAGGAACGCTGCGCCGGCGGCGTCGTTCGTCAGGTCGTCGGGCGCGACCTCGACGGGGTAGTCGCGCTCGAGGCGGCCGTCGGCCGGGCGCACGTCACCGTGGCGCACGACGAAACCGCGCTCGTGGAGCCGGTCGGCCATGGCGTAGTCGCTGCGTGAATCCCCGAGCGTGCGCCACTCCCGCGGTGTGATGCCGAGTCCGGCGAGGTAGGCGACGGCCTTGTCAGCGCCGACCTGCTTGCCCGTGCCGATGTGTTCGACGTCGGTGGAGATGATCGTCGGGTCGATGCGCAACGCGACGTCGTCACTGTCGTTGAGCGCCGTGCGGTCCTCCCATGCGACGCCGATCTCCTGCTCGGCGAGGAAATCCCAGATGCGCTGCTCGATCTCGTGCTGCCGGCGCCCGTAGGTCTCGAGGTCGATCCCGTGCAGCGCCTCGAAGCTGACCATCGCCTTCTTCGTCGCGTCGAAGAACATCGCGTCCTCGAAGTCGGGGGCAATGCTGCGGCAGAACTCGACGAGCCCCGTTGGCACGCGCAGACGCTCGTCGACCTCGAGATCGTCGCCCGCGCCGTCGAGGTGCTCGGGCTTCGGCACGAACCACGTCGAGCCCTTCTCGCACACGGCGAGGACGACGGCGTCGTCACGCAGTCCGGCTGCGACGAGCGACGGCATGACGGTGCGCGCGACGAAGACGTCGGAACGGCCCGTGTTGAACACGAGCGGGACGCCCGCCCGGGCCATCGCGACGAGATCGGCGGCGATGGAATCGATCGCGAGGGTGCGCGTCACCGGGCTCGCGACGGGGCCGTCGACGTCGAGCAGGAGCGCGTAGAGGGGCTTGGAGGTCATGGATGCAGTCTGGCACCACGCACTGGCAGGGCATCACGCCCCACAGGTTCGGTTAATGGTGATTAACTGGATTCGGATGTGAGGTGGATCTCACGGCCACATGGTCGCGTGCCGCCCGAAGTCTTCGAGTGCAGGAGGAGAAGTGGACAAAGTCGTGGCGTCTGCCGCGGAAGCGGTCGCGGACATCGGGGACGGTTCGTCGCTCGCCGTCGGAGGATTCGGCCTGTGCGGCATCCCGAGCATGCTGATCGGCGAGCTGCACAAGCTCGGATCGACGAACCTCGCGGTCGTGTCGAACAACTGTGGCGTCGACGACTGGGGCCTCGGGGTTCTACTGCGCGATAAGCGCCTGCGTCTCGTCACCGCCTCCTACGTCGGCGAGAACAAGGAGTTCGCGCGCCAGTACCTCGAGGGCGAACTCGAGGTTCATCTGACGCCACAGGGAACGCTGGCGGAGAAGCTGCGCGCCGGCGGCGCCGGTATCCCGGCGTTCTTCACGGCCACGGGCGTCGGCACGCAGGTGGCTGACGGCGGCATGCCGTGGAAGTACGGCGCTGACGGCCAGGTGGAGAAGGAGTCGGAGCCCAAGGAGACGCGCACCTTCGGCGAGGGTGACGACGCCAAGGATTACGTGCTCGAGGAGAGCATCGTCACCGACTTCGCGCTCGTGCGTGCGGCCAAGGGTGACCGGCACGGCAACCTCGTGTTCAACCTCTCGGCTCGCAACTTCAACCCGCTGTGCGCGATGGCCGGCAAGACGGTCATCGCCGAAGTGGAGGAGCTCGTCGAACCCGGCGACATCCCCCCCGACGAGGTGCACCTGCCGGGCATCTACGTGCAGCGGGTGGTGGAGCTGACGAAGGAGCAGTCCGGAGACAAGCGGATCGAGAAGCGCACGACCCGCGATGCGGAAGGCGGCGCGAAGTGAGTAGGCGAGAGTTCGCGGGGCGAGCGTTCGACCATGAGTACGAGAAGCGCACGACCCGCGATGCGGAAGGCGGCGCGAAGTGAGTAGGCGAGAGTTCGCGGGGCGAGCGTTCGACCATGAGTACGAGAAGCGCACGACCCGCGATGCGGAAGGCGGTAACTGACATGGTGTGGACACGTGAACAGATGGCGGCGCGAGCCGCGACGGAGCTGGCCGACGGCGACTACGTCAACCTCGGCATCGGCCTGCCGACGCTCGTGCCGAACTACGTCGACGACGACGTCGAGCTCGTGCTGCAGTCGGAGAACGGCCTGCTCGGCGTGGGTGCGTACCCGAGCGACGAGGCGGTCGACCCCGACCTCATCAACGCGGGCAAGGAGACGGTGACGCTGCGTCGCGGCGCGTCGATCTTCGACTCGGCGACGTCGTTCGGCATGATCCGCGGCGGCAAGGTCGACGCGGCCATCCTCGGGGCCATGCAGGTCTCGACGAAGGGCGACATCGCGAACTGGATGATCCCCGGGAAGATGGTCAAGGGCATGGGCGGCGCGATGGATCTCGTGCACGGTGCCAAGAAGGTCGTCGTCCTCATGGAGCACTGCGCGAAGGACGGTTCGCCGAAGATCCTGCCCGAGTGCACGCTGCCGATCACGGGCCTCGCCGTCGTCGAGCGCATCATCACGGACCTGGCCGTCATCGACGTGACGGACGATGGGCTCGTGTGTATCGAGCTGGCCCCCGACGTCACCTTCGACGAGGTCGTCGAGAAGACGGGCGCGCCGCTCAGCGCCGGGGCGGGCATCGCCTGACGTTTCGCGGCCCCGCCCGGGTTTTCCTGCGTGCCAACGATGTAGCGTGAAACCAGGAGGTGTTCGTTCATGGGAACGTGGAATTACGTGGTGAACCAGCAGCAGTTCACCGACCAGTACGGAGAGGGTGCCGCGGTGCGGTACGCCGAGGTCATCGGAGACATTGCCGCGCGGATGACACCGGGTGATCGTGAGGGTGCTCTGGAGATCGTCAACGCGGCGTTCGACGAGCACGGTTTCGACATGCCGGAGATGATGCGCGACAAGATCGCCGAGAACCTGACGCTGGCGGAGCACGACCGCGTCGTCATCAGCGACGAGTTCGACAACGTCATCGCCGAGCACTCGCTGCCGAGTGACCGCGAAGCCCTCGACGAGGAGGACCGTCCTCACATCGATCCGGAGAACGACTCGCGCCCGACGTACAGCTGACGTCGGTCAACGCCTGACTGCGGAGCACCCACGCCGGGTGCTCCGCAGTCGCGCGTTCCGGTCGGTCGTTGCGCGAACCGCGCGCAACGACGACGCGGCGGGGCGTTGTGCGCGGGTGTGGCCCGTCGGGCTAGGCTGGCCCACGCGCTGCGCGAACTCGCCGGCGCCAGGGCCTTTAGCTCAATTGGCAGAGCTGCGGACTTTTAATCCGTAGGTTGTGGGTTCGAGCCCCACAGGGCCCACCGACCGGACAGAGTCGATGGATCAGATTCATCGACACCGACGAGACCGCGAGTCTCGGCAGAGGTGGGGTCGTGGGTGCCGAACACATTGGGGGCACGATGACTCATCTCGAGTGCTGTGGGCACATTTCACGCCGTACCCTGCTCGCGGCAGGCGCGGGGGCGGGGCTGCTGGGGGTGGCAGGATCGTCACCTGTCTCGGCGACAACCGGTGACTCCAAGTTGCCGAACAAGGGCGACTCCCGCTACTCGGTGAGTCACTACTCCATCGGTGACACCGTTCGCACCGGCGCCAGCGGCACACATGCCCGGGTCCACGGAGCGACGACGATGACGTGTCGTGCCGAGGTCGCGACGACATCACTCCTCATCGACTTCGCGCTCGTACCGAAGAGCGTCACCGTGAACGGTGTGAGCAAGCCGTTCAAGGCGGCCGGAACGCGGTATCAGTGGTCGATCACGGGCGTTTCTCTGGCGAAGGGGCAGTCGTTCACGCTCCAGGTCAGGTACGACGACATCCCCTGGAACCGGGTTCTCCTCAACCGAGGCACCCGTGGCGTCATCGAGAACGGCACCGTGACGACGTTCTCCGGTGAGCCCGAGGTGGCCGTGTTCTGGTACCCGAGCAACGATCGCATCGACAACAAGGCCACGTACGCGATCAGCATCTCGACGCAGAAGGCCAACCAGATCATCGCCTACGGCGCGCCTGCCCCGCACACCTTCGGCGACGGCAGCATGGTCAACACGCGCATCGTCATTCCGGAGCGGGTCTCGTCCTACAACCCCGGGCTCACCGTCGGGCCGGGTCTCGCCGTGAAGCGCGGCAAGCTCACCGCGGCAGGCGTGAGCGTCCCGTACCTGTACGCGGGCATGGCGAACGTTCCGGCCAACCTCGTCACGCACACCGCGAAGTCGCTCGACTACTTCGCCCGGTTGTACGGCCCGTACCCGTTCTCGCAGTCCGGTGGGCCGACGCTGACGAATTTCCCCGTCGGTGGCCAGGAGCAGGTCGGTCTCGTCCAGTACAAGCGTTCGCTCGTCGACGGTTCTCCGAGCTTCATCGCGCACGAGAACGCGCACATGTGGTTCGGTAACTCCGTGACGGCCAAGGACTGGCGTGACGTCCTGTTCATCCACGAGGGTCTCGCCGTCCTGCTGCAGAACGACTACGCACGTCACGCGGGCATCGCGGGGGCCTACACGCCCGTGAAGTCGACACTTGCGGGAAGCAGCGGGCCGGAGTACCTCGCGACGAGCCGCTACGACTACGTCTACGGCGCGCAACGCGCCATCCGCTACGCCATGGACCGCTCGTACCTGCGCGAGAACGCACCGCGTCACACGGCGTTCCTCAAGGAGCTCGCCACGACGTATCGCCACGCGAACATCACCCGTGGGCAGTTCAAGGCGTTGGCGCAGAAGCACTCGCCCGTCAGCCTCGCGTCGGTGTGGGCGGACTACGGAATCAGCGGTTAGCTCGGGTCGGGGGCGCGCTCGTTCAACTCGCAGGCACGATCAGTCGTCCGCGGGGGAGCGCTCTGCCCACGTTTGCGGTCGCAGGTCGAGTCGGCGAAGCAGCTGTGCGTTGAGCGCCACGACGACCGTCGAGGCAGACATGAGGACGGCACCGACGCTCATCGGCAGCACGAACCCGACGGGTGCGAGCACGCCCGCAGCCAATGGCACCGACACGAGGTTGTAGCCGGCGGCCCACCACAGGTTCTGCTTCATCTTGCGGTACGTCGCGCGCGACAACTCGATGACCGAGAGCACCGAACGCGGGTCGGAACTCGCGAGCACGACGCCCGCCGACCCGATCGCCACGTCCGTTCCCGCGCCGATCGCGATGCCCACGTCGGCCTGCGCGAGAGCCGGTGCGTCGTTGACGCCGTCGCCGACCATGGCCACCTTCCGCCCCTCGCCCTGGAGTTCGCTGACCTTCGCAGCCTTGTCCTCGGGGCGTACGCCGGCAAAGACACGGTCAATACCGAGCTCGTCCGCCACGTGGTGCGCGACGGCCTCGGCGTCACCGGTGATCATGACGACCTGCGCGCCTCGAGCGTGAAGGGCATCGATCGCGTCGCGGGATTCCGGACGCACGGCGTCGGCCAACTTCAGTGCGCCGATGATCTCGCCGTCTGCGAGGACGTGGAGGATGATCGCGCCCTCGGTACGCCACTCGTCGGCGACGGGCAGCTCGCGGGCGCCCTTCTGTTCGAGGAGGTGCGGCCCACCCACCTCGACGACGGCGCCGTCGATGTCCGCGCGCACTCCGACGGCCGGTGACGAGGTGAAGTCGCCGCCGCGCGGAACGTCGAGCCCGCGGTCGTCGGCCGCTGCGACGATGGCCCGCGCGAGGGGGTGCTCGCTGTCCGCCTCGGCCGCAGCGGCCAGCCGCAGGACGTCGTCCTCGCTGCGGCCCTCGACCGCTTCCACGCCCGTGACGGTCGGTTCACCCTTCGTCAGCGTGCCGGTCTTGTCGAACAGCACGGTGTCGACGGTGCGCATCGACTCGAGCGCCCGGCGATCGGTGACGAGCACGCCGGCGCGCGCCGCGCGCTCCGTCGCGATCGAGATGACGAGCGGGATGGCGAGGCCCAGAGCGTGCGGGCACGCGATGACGAGCACCGTGATGGTGCGGATGACGGCCTCGTTGGGACGGTCGGCGACGAACCACACGATCGCCGTGAGAACGGCCGCGCCGAGGGCGTACCAGAACAGCCACGCGGCGGCCTTGTCCGCGAGCAGCTGAGCGCGCGACGAGGAGTTCTGCGCCTCGCTCACGAGCTTGCTGATGCCGGCGAGGGCCGTGTCGTCGCCCGTTGCCGTGATCTCCACGCGCAGACCGGAATCGGTGGCCACGGTGCCCGCGACGACGGTGTCGCCCTTCGCGCGCCGCACCGCGCGGGACTCGCCGGTGACCATCGACTCGTCCATCGACGCGCTGCCGTCGACGATGCGCCCGTCCGCAGGCACCGAAGCGCCGGGGCGGACGATGACGACGTCACCGACGACGAGGTCGTCGGGGGAGACCGTGACGACGCGGTCGCCGTCGACCTTCTCGGCCTCGTCCGGCAGGAGCGCGGCGAGGGATTCGAGTGCCGAGGACGTCTGTGCCAGCGAGCGCATCTCCACCCAGTGGCCGAGCAGCATGATGACGACGAGGAGCGCGAGTTCCCACCAGAACGACAGCTCGTCGTCGAGAACGCCGAGGCTGGCACCCCAGGACGAGACGAACGCGACAGTGATCGCGAGAGCGATGAGCAGCATCATGCCGGGCTTGCGCGAACGCACCTCGCTCACGGCGCCGGACAGGAACGGCTTGCCGCCCCAGACGTACATCACGGTGCCGAGTGCCGGCGCGATCGCGCGCGTCCAGCCCGAATCGGGCAGCGAGTAACCCACGAGGTGGGCGAACATCGGGTCGAACGCGATGACGGGGATCGCGACGACGCTCATGATCGCGAACAGGCGCCGGAACATCGTGACGTGGTCGCCGTGGCCCGCGTGGCCTCCGTGCCCTGAGTGGTCGCCGTGTCCTGCGTGATCGTTGTGGCCAGATGTCTCGGGTTCCATTCACTCCTCCTCACGAGCTACACCGCCCCGCACCCCTGCGCCGGGCGGAGCTGCATTCCTCACTCGCGTCAACTTATACCCCATGGGGGTATATTCCGAGAAGGTGAAGCCACGACGCACCAACGAAAGATCCCCCGGCCGAATCGGAGCCGGGGGATCTCACGCAATGCACATCACTCGATGACGCGGATGAGCTTCTTGTTGAGGAACTCCTCGATGGCGTAGCGGCCGAGTTCACGGCCGAAGCCGGAGCGCTTCACGCCGCCGAAGGGCAGTTCTACGCCGTCGGCACCGACGCCGTTGACGAAGACCATGCCGACCTCGAGCTGATTGGCGATGCGCTCGGCCTGCTCGGAGTCCGTGGTGAAGACGTACGAGCCGAGGCCGAACGGGGTGTCGTTCGCGAGTTCGACGGCCTCCTCCTCGGAGCCGACCTTGAAGACCATGGCGACCGGGCCGAACAGCTCCTGGTAGTAGGCCGGGTTGTCCTTCGTGACGCCCGTGAGGACACCTGCGGGGTAGTAGGCGCCGTTCGCGTCGACGTCGTCGTTCTCGGAACCGACGAAGGTGGCGCCGCCACTGACGGCCTCGTCGACCTGGGCGGCGAGGTTGTCGCGCGCGGCGACGGACGACAGCGGGGAGGCGCCCGAGGTCTCCTTCATCTTCTCGGTGAAGGCGGTGACGAACTCGTCGTAGAGGCCGTCGGCGACGATGAAGCGCTTACCGGCGTTGCATGCCTGGCCGGTGTTGTAGGCGCGTGCCTCGACGGCGGCCTGGACCGTGGCGTCCATGTCGTCGGTGCTGAGGAGGATGAACGGGTCGGAGCCGCCGAGCTCGAGCACGACCTTCTTGAGGTTGCGTCCGGCGATCTCGGCGACGGCGGAGCCGGCGCGCTCGGAACCGGTGAGCGAGACGCCCTGGATGCGCGGGTCGGCGATGATGTCGGCGCACTGCTCGTTCGTGGCGTTGAGGTTGACGTAGGCGCCCTCGGGGAACCCGGCCTCGGAGAAGATCTCCGCGATCGCGGCTGCCGACTCGGGGCACTGCGGAGCGTGCTTGAGGATGATCGTGTTGCCCGCCACGAGGTTCGGGCCCGCGAAACGGGCCACCTGGTAGTAGGGGAAGTTCCACGGCATGATGCCCAGCAGCGGGCCGATGGGGAAGCGGCGGATGAGGGCGCTGCCCTCGCCGTCGAGAAGGTCGATCGGCTCGTCCTTGAGGAACTCGGTGCCGTTGTCCGCGTAGTAGCCGAGAATGGCGGCCGAGAACTCGACCTCCTCGACGCACTCGGCCGTCGGCTTGCCCATCTCGCGCTCGATGATGGCGGCGAGCTCGTCGGTGCGCTCGGAGAACAGCTCGGAGGCGCGCTTCATGAGCGCAGCGCGGTCGGCGACGCTCGTGGTGCGCGACCAGCTCTTGTACGCGGACGACACGGCGTCCAGGGCGCGCGAGACGTCGGACGCGTCGGCGGTGGGGTAGGTCTCGACGACGTTGCCGTCATGCGGGTCGGTGACGGCGTACTGCGAGGCGCTCATGATTCTCCTCGGTGGGGGATGTGATCAGTCTCAGTCTGGTGGGTGAGGCGGCCTCGATCGGCTCTCGCGCTCACCCATTTCTACCGGGTTGCCCCGCCGCCGGTGGATGAAACGACGGCGGGGCAGGTGCAGATCGGCCGGGGCGGCGTGCGTCAGCGGAACGCGGGCAGACCGGTGAGTGCCTGGCCGACGACGAGCGTGTGCATCTCGACGGTGCCCTCGTAGGTGAGGACCGACTCGAGGTTGTTCGCGTGCCGGATGACCGGGTACTCCAGGGAGATGCCGTTCGCGCCGAGGATGGTGCGCGCGGTGCGGCAGATCTCCATGGCCTCGCGCACGTTGTTGAGCTTGCCGAGGCTGATCTGCTCCGGACGCACGGTGCCCGCGTCCTTGCGGCGCCCCAGGTGCAGGGCGAGCAGCACACCCTTGACGTACTCGAGCTCCATGTCGGCCAGCTTGGCCTGCGTCAGCTGGAAGCCGCCGATCGGCTTGCCGAACTGCTCGCGTTCCTTCGAGTAGTCGATCGCCGCTTCGAGCGACGAACGAGCCGCGCCCATGGCGCCCCAGACGATGCCGTAGCGGGCCTCGTTGAGGCAGGAGAGGGGGCCCGTGAGGCCGATGACCTCGGGGAAGACCGCGTCCGCGGGCAGACGCACACCCTCGAGGACGAGCTCGCTCGTCACGGACGCGCGCAGCGACATCTTGTGCTTGATCGTGTTCGCGGAGAAGCCGGGGGTGTCGGTCGGCACGACGAAGCCGCGGATGCCTTCCTCGGTCTGCGCCCACACGACGGCGACGTCGGCGACAGAGCCGTTCGTGATCCACATCTTGCGGCCGTCGAGCACCCAGTCGTCGCCGTCACGACGGGCGCGCGTGCGCATCGACGCGGGGTCGGAGCCGTGGTCGGGCTCGGTCAGCCGAAGCAGCCGATGGCCTCACCGGCGGCCATGTTCGGCAGCCACTGCTGCTTCTGCTCCTCGCTGCCCCAGCGGTAGATCGCGAACATCGCGAGGGAGCCCTGGACGGAGACGAGCGAACGGATGCCGGAGTCCGACGCCTCAAGCTCGAGGCAGGCCAGGCCGTAGGCGGTGGCGCTCATGCCGAGGAAGCCGTTGCGGCCGAACTCGCGTGCCAGTTCGCGCACGTCCGTGAGCTCACCCGCTTCGAACCATTCCGCGACATACGGGTCGACCGTCGTTTCGCAGACGGTGCGAACCGTCGCGCGGATCGCCTTCTACTCGTCGCTCAGCAGGTCGTCGATGCCTGCCAGATCGCGCGGGTTGAGCGGGGGCATCTTCGTGGCAGTGGACATCAGGCTTCCTTTTCGTCGTGGTCGTCGTTCGTGCGCTGGGGCAGGTCGGGTGGTGGCGTCGCAGGTTGGGTCCTGCTGCGCGAGTAGGTGATCGGGTGTCGAACCTGGCGCGGGTGTTCCGGGCCGAGGTCGAGCGTCGGCTCGAGGCCGAGGCGCTCGGCCAGGTCGATCGCCGACGCGATGTCGCCGACGACGCCGGCCGGAACCCAGACCTCGCCGAGGCGGGCAGACCACTCGTCGGCCGACGCGGTGGCCAGCGCGGCCTCCAACTCGCGGACGAGGTCGTCACGGTGGGCAACGCGCTCGGGATTCGTCGCGAACCGCTCGTCGGTTGCCAGCTGCGGCACGCCGAGCACCTCGGTGAGCCGGGCGAACTGACCGTCGTTGCCGCAGGCGACAGCGAGCGGGCCGTCGCCGGTTTGCAGGAGTTCGTACGGCGCGATGGAGGGGTGCGCGTTGCCCATGCGCGCCGGGCTGCGGCCCGTCGCGAGGTAGGACGACGACTGGTTGACGAGCGAGCCGAGCAGGCTCGTGAGCAGCGTCACCTCGAGGTGCTGGCCGCGACCGCTGCGGCTGCGCTCGGTGAGCGCCGCGAGGATGCCGATGACGGCGTCCTTGCCGGTGAGCACGTCGACGAGGGCGACGCCGACCTTCATGGGCTCGCCCTCGGCGTCGCCCGTGATGCTCATGAGGCCGCCGACGGCCTGGACGAGGAAGTCGTACCCGGCCATCGAGGCGCCTTCGCCCGAGCCGAAGCCGGTGATGGAGCAGTAGACGAGCCCCGGGTTGGCTTCGGCAAGATCCTCGTAGCCGAGGCCGAGGCGCGCCATCGTGCCGGACTTGAGGTTCTCGACGACGACGTCCGCCTCCGCGGCGATCTCGCGAGCGACGGCGAGGTCCTCGGGGTCCTTGAGATCCAGGCCGATGGAGCGCTTGGTGCGATTGACGCTCTCGAAGTAGGAGGAGCCGTGCGTCGTCCACGGCGGACCCCAGTGGCGGGTGTCGTCGCCGACACCGGGGCGTTCGATCTTGAGCACCTGGGCGCCGAGGTCGGCCAGCGTCATGGTCGTCAAGGGGCCGGCGAGAACGCGGCTGAAGTCGGCGACCTTGATGCCGTCGAGCGGCGTTCCGCTCGAGCTCGGGGTGGCGGGGAAGTGTTCGTTCATCAGTTCATCCGTCCGTTGATCCGTCGCGGCAGGCCCCAGGGGTTGTCGTGGCGCAGGGCCGGAGGAAGCGCGCTGTCGGGCAGGTTCTGGAAGGTGACCGGCCGCGTGAAGCGGTCGAGAGCAGCGGCGCCCACGGACGTCGACGCCGGGGCGCTCGTCGCGGGCCAAGGTCCGCCGTGCTGCTGTGCCCACGTCCACGCGACGCCGGTGGGCCAGTCGTCGACCGTCACGCGGCCCACGGATCGGGCGAGGAGCGCTACGAGGTCCGCCGTCTCCGGGTCGTGCGGGCCGCTGCTCGCCACGGTGGCGACGAGGCTGCCCTGCAGCTGCGCGAGCAGGCTTTCGAGGTGGGCGCGGTCGGTGTACTCGACGACGAGGCCAACGGGGCCGAAGCACTCCTCGGCGAAGACGCTCTCGCGGGTGAACAGCTCGGCGGGAACGTGCACGACGGTGGGCGCGGCGGACCACCCGGCGCTCGCGCCGCAGCCCGTCCCGATGACCTGGCCGCCGGCGGCCTCGTAGGCCTCGACACCACGCGAGACCCCAGCGGCCATCGCTGCCGTGAGCATGGGGTGAACCTGCGTAGCGGACACCGCAGCGCCGAGCGCGTCCGCCAGGCCGGCGCCCTCCGGTGCGAGGAGGAGGCCAGGCTTGGTGCAGAACTGGCCGGCCCCGAGCGTCATCGACGAGACGAAGCCGGTGGCCACGCGCTGGGGGTCGGTTGCGGCATCCGTCGTCACGACGACGGGGTTGACGGTGCCCATCTCGGCGAAGACGGGAATGACCTCGCGACGCTCGTTGGCCAGTCGCCACAGGGCGAGGCCGCCGTTCTGCGAACCGGTGAACCCGACGGCACGAACGTGGGGATCGAGCACGAGCTGCTTGCCGGCCTCGAAGCCGACGACGACGTCGAACACGCCTGCGGCCGCGCCGGCTGACGCAAGGGCGGACGTGGCGATCTCACCGAGTCGCACACTGAGCATGGGGTGGGCGGGGTGCGCCTTCGCGACGACAGGGCAACCTGCTGCGAGGGCCGATGCGGTGTCGTTGCCCAGGACGCCGAAGGCGAACGGGAAGTTGCTCGCGCCGAAGACCGCGACGGGCCCGAGGGGCACTTGAACGCGGGCGAGGCTGGACGAGGCGTCGCCGGCCTCGTCGAGGGTGGCGCGCAGCCACGAACCTTCGGCGCACACGTCGGCGTAGAAGCGCAGCTGGGACGCGAGGCGCGCGACCTCGCTCTTGAGGCGGGTCTCGCCGAGCCCGGTCTCGCGGTCGGCGAGCCACACGAGCTCGGCTGCGGAGGCGTCGACGGCGTCGGCCACGGCTCGCAACATCTCGCGCCGCTCGGCGGGCGAGGTCTGCGCGAAGCGCTCCGCGACAGCCCCGGCAGCGGCGACGACCTGCTCCACCTGCGCGGCCGACGTGTGTGCGATCGCGCCGTTGGAAGCCCCGGTGCGCGGGTCGAAGCTCGTGTCGCTCGCGGCGGATGCTCCTGCTTCGAGACGGGCGGTGTGACGCGCCCCGCCCGGCGATCCGGGAAGGTCGAACTGAGTCATGCTGACGTCCTTCGTTGCCTGAGTGAGCCGCAACGGCCTTACGTGCCACGGTATGCAGGGCCGGCTGCGCATGTAACTGGACGAGTTGGCGTGTCCGGACGTTCTTGTTCGACACAATGGATACTCGCGATGGCGCCCGAGGGGAGGAGCCCGATGAAACTCACGCTGCGCGCCCTGCTCGGGCGGGACGAGCTGCGTCTGCGGCTGATGAACGGCGATGCCGACACCGTTGACGTGGGTGCACGGCATCGAGCTCCTGGACCCCACGCCGTACCTCAGCGGCGGTGAACTCGTCCTCACCACGGGGCAACGGCTTCCTGCGGAGCACGACGAGTGCCGCGCGTACGTCCAGCGACTTGCAGCTCACGACGTCGGTGCGCTCGGCTTCGGCGTGGGTGTCGGGCACGACACCGTGCCGGACGCGGTGGCCCTAGCCTGTGTCGAGTTCGGACTTCCGCTGCTCGTGGTGCCCGAGCCCACCCCCTTCGTCAGCATCGTGCGCGTCGGCGCGGATCACCTGGCCGAAGCGGAACGGCGCGCGCTGCGTCACACGGTGGAGTTCCAGCGTCGTCTGACACGCGTCGCACTGCGTGACGGCGCCGAGGCGGTGGTCAGTGCGGCCCGAACGTTCCTCGAGCGCCCCGTCGTGGTGCTCACCGCGGACGGCGCGGCCGTCGGCGAGGGGCCAGTTGTCGACGAACTTTTCCACCTGCAGGCTGCGGGCGCCTCGCGCGTGGTCGTCGTGTGCTCAGCGCCGACGACGTGGAGGTGCACCCCCTCATCGGTCAGGCCCACGAGCACGGATGGTTGGCCACGGCGTCGACGCCGCCGCTCGGGCCCTCGGAGCGGTTCGCGCTCCAACACGTCGTCTCGTGCCTGTCGCTGCTCATGGAAACGCCGCAACGGCTGACGCAGCTCCGTGACGACCTGGGCAGGGCGTTGCTCCACCAGCTCGAGGAGGGCCGCGACTCCCCCGGGGAGTTGACCCACTTCGGCCTGCCTCCGGACACGGCTGTCACCCTCGTCGCCTACCCCACCGCGACGGCGCGGCCCGACGTGTGGCGAGCACAGGCCGAACGGGCGTCGGCCGAGGCCAACGCCATCTTCCGCATTGACGGCGACGAACTCGTTGCCGTCGCTCCGAAGCCGATCACAGTGCCCGAGAGTCACCTCGGGCATGCGGGGTTGGGCGGTGACGCCGCGGGGGCGCTCGAGCGCGCGCGTTCTGCCGCGCGAGCCGCGCGGCGCCGCGGAGTGTCTGTTGTCGACGGCGAGGCAGCCCTTGACGTCGTTCTGGCCCAACCCGCGATAGAGCGCGCCGTCGACGCGTGGGCGGGGCCGGTGCTCCAGCGGCTCAGCGACGACGGATCGGAGTCTCTACGCGTCACGGTGACGGCCTTCCTGCGTCACGGTGGGTCGTTCGATGCGACGGCGCGGGAGCTGAAGGTCCACCGGCACACGGTGTCCTCGCGGGTGCGGCGGCCTCAGGAGGCGATGGGGCTCGACCTCGAAGATCCTGACGTGCGCGCCCTGCTCTGGCTCGCCCTGGCGAGGTGAGCGCAGCGACATCCGTCGGTCCTCAGGAACCCTCGCGCCGAACGGGCAACGCCTGAGCGCTCCCGGAGGACGTTCCGGCGGACGACCCACCCGACGGCGTTGCCAGCCGTTGCGCGTAGTGCGCGGTGCGATCCCGGATTCTGACGACGTAGTCCTCCGTCTCCGGGTACGGAGGGATGTCCTTGAATTTCTGCACGGCTCCGAAGCCGGCGTTGTAGCCGGCGAGCGCGAGCTCGTACGGGTGGCGGTCGTAACCGGAGTTTCGCGACTGCTCGAGCAGATGTTTCATGAACCGCCCCTGCGCGGCGATGGCGTCCTTCGGGTCGTAGACGTCACCGCCACGGCCGTAGGTCTCCCACGTGTCGGGCATGAACTGCGCCAGACCCTGCGCGCCGACGGACGAGCGAGCCTGCGGGTCCCACTTGGACTCCGCTTCCAACTGAGCCGCGAGAACCGGTGCGGGAACGCCGGATTCACGAGACGCCGCCTCGATGTAGGGCGCCCAGCCGTTCGGCACCATGCGGGCGTCGAGCGGGCCGATCGGGTTGTCGAAGGACGACGGAGGACGCGGCTCCGGCTTGAGCGCGACGTACGCCTTCGCTGCGATGAACGGCAGCGAGAGCACGAGAAGCGTGATGGCGACGACCGTCACCCAGCGGGTCTGTGATGCGCGAGTCGCCGGCACGTTTCCTCCTCGGCTCGGTGCGCGGGACGGGCCCGCTCGCCCCCATGGTGGCGGATCGACCTGACGTTTCACTGCACGTCAGAAAGCGGGCTCAGCGCGTGGCGCGCTCCAGAACGACCTGGGCGACCGCGAGATCCTCCCACGGCATCCCAACCGTCTTGAAGACGAGCGGACGGCCCGGGTCGAGTTCCGCGTCGCCGCGCACGACGTCCTTCATGAGGAGCAGGTCGTCGCGCGAGAGATCGCCGTCGGCGATGGCGAGCACGACGTCGCCTGCCTCGCGCAGGGCGGTCTCCACGTCCTCGACGACGACCTGCGCGCGGTCCATGAGAGCGCCCGGCACCTCGCGAGCGTCGGGGGAGTGCGAGCCCATGGCGATCACGACGACGTCGCGGCACACGGCGTCGGCGGAGAAGAGCGGTTCCTCGGCAGGGGTGGCGCACACGACGACGTCGGCTCGGGAGAGAACGGCGTCCAACTCGGGGCTACCGGCGGCGACGACCGAGCCACGTGAGATGACGTCGTCGCCCACGTTCTCGGGGGTGCGGCTGACGAAGGTGACGTCGGCGAACGGCTCCGAGACGACATCGGCGAGGGTGTCGACGTGCGACGTGCCCTGCGGGCCGGTGCCGAACACGACGAGACGCAGCGGGCCGTCGAAGCGCTCGAGCGCCGGGCGGATGCCGGCAACGGAGACGGCCGGGGTGCGCAGCGTCGTGAGGGCGGCGCCGTCGAGGACGGCGGTCGGCGCGAGGGTGTCGCCATCGAACATGAGGTAGCTGCCCTGGATGACGGGCAGGCCGCGTTCGGGGTTGTCGCGCCCGAGCGTCATCACCTTGATGCCGATGCCGGTGCCCACCTCCGACGGCATGAGGAGCAGCTGCCCCTTGTCGATCGGGTTGACGACGCGCGAGAGGTCGTCGGCCGGGTCGAAGCCCGCGACGAGCGCCGAGCTGAGCGCGTTCACGGCGTCGGCCGGCGACATGACGGAGAAGATGCGGTCTGCGTCGAGGAAGAGCATGGGCGCTATTCCACCACGACCCGCTGAGGTCGCGCCGAACGCGAGATCCGCGCGGATTCGGCCTTGTCGGTGCCTTGTGATTGGCTGGAAACATGACGACGACATGGCGTGACGAGGCCTCTCCGCAGGCTCAGGCCGACCTCGACGAGCTGCTCTCCGCAGCCCTCGGCGCGGCGATGGAACACCTCGAGAAGAACGGCGAGTTCTACCCCTTCGCCATGTCGGTCGACGGCGAACCCACGGTCGACGCCGACGGCGAGCCCACCGCCGCGAGCAGCGGTGTGAAGGCGCCCGACGTCGACATCGTCTTCGCCGACCCGGCTGCGCTCGGCGAGCAGCCAGAGCCAGAGGCGGTGCTCGCCGAACTGCGCCGCCTGCTCAAGGTGCGCGCGGAGAACGAGAACCGCACGGTGGCGCAGCGCGCCACGGCCATCGTCCTGCAGGTCGTCGTGCCGCAGTTCGGTGACGCGGTGCGCGTCGACCTCGAGCACGCCGAGCAGATCCAGCTCATGGTGCTCGCGCCCGTGCTCTCGAAGGGCAAGGCCCGCAAGCGCACCTTCGACTTCGGCGAGCTGCGCCTGTTGCCCGGCCAGCGTCACATCTGGTGATCCGGTGAACGATTCTTCCGATGCCTCCGGCACCGCCGGCGAGGCGGTCACACCCGGCCACGAGGATTTCGCCGGAGACTTCGCGGCCCAGGCCGACGCGGCCGCCCGCGAAGCGAACCCGAAGGTCAAGACCCTCACCCAGCGTCTACCCAAGACACCGGACGCCGACCGCGTCTACGAGGCGTTCGGCGCCTGGGTGGGCGATCGCGGCCTGAGCCTCTACCCCCACCAGGAAGAGGCCATCATCGAGGTGCTCGACGGCAAGAACGTCATCCTCGCCACCCCCACAGGCTCAGGTAAGTCGATGGTCGCCACGGCTGCGCACTTCGCGGCGCTCGCCGACGACCGCGTCAGCTTCTACACCGCGCCCATCAAGGCGCTCGTGAGTGAGAAGTTCTTCGCGCTGTGTGAGATCTTCGGCGCCGAGCACGTCGGCATGCTCACCGGTGATGCGTCCGTGAACCCGGACGCTCCGATCATCTGCTGCACCGCCGAGATCCTCGCCAACATCGCGCTGCGCGAGGGCAAGACCGCCGACGTCGGGCTCGTCATCATGGACGAGTTCCACTTCTACTCCGAGGGCGACCGCGGCTGGGCGTGGCAGGTGCCGCTGCTCGAGTTGCCGCAGGCGCAGTTCCTCCTCATGTCGGCAACCCTCGGCGACGTCACGCGGTTCGAGACGGACATGACGCGTCGCACGGGCCGCGAGTCGGTCACCGTCGCGGGCGCCGAACGTCCCGTTCCGCTCAGCTACTCCTGGTCGACGACGCCGCTCAACGAGACCATCGAGGAACTGCTCGAAACGCGTCAGGCGCCCGTCTACGTTGTGTTCTTCACGCAGGCCCAGGCTCTGGAGAACGCGCAGGCGCTCATGTCGCTCAAGGTCGCGAGCCGCGAGGATCGCGACAAGATCGCCGAGATGATCGGCGACTTCCGTTTCTCCTCGGGGTTCGGCAAGACCCTCAGCCGTCTCGTGCGCCACGGCATCGGCGTGCACCACGCCGGCATGCTGCCCAAGTACCGCCGCCTCGTCGAGACGCTCGCCCAGGCGGGCCTCCTCAAGGTGATCTGCGGCACCGACACGCTCGGTGTCGGCATCAACGTGCCCATCCGCACCGTCGTCCTTTCGGGCCTGACGAAGTTCGACGGCACCCGTCAGCGTGTGCTCAAGTCGCGCGAGTTCCACCAGATCGCGGGGCGCGCCGGGCGGGCGGGCTTCGACACGAGCGGTTCGGTCGTCGTCCAGGCGCCCGAGCACGTCATCGAGAACACGCGCAACCTCGCGAGGGCCGGCGACGACCCGAAGAAGCTCAAGAAGGTGCAGCGCAAGAAGCCGCCCGAGGGCTTCGTCAACTGGAGCGAGGAGACGTTCGACAAGATCGTCGCCAGCGAGCCCGAGCCGCTCGTGTCGCGCATGCGCGTCACGCACTCGATCCTGCTCAATCTCATTGCGCGCGAAGGCGACCCGTTCGTTGCCGTGCGCGACCTCGTGCGCGACAACCACGAGGACGCGAAGAAGCAGACCCGCCTGGCCAAGCAGGCCATCGGCCTTTACCGGGAGATGCTCGCTGCGGGCGTCGTGCGTCGCCTCGACGAGCCGCAGGCCGACGGACGCCAGGTCGATCTCACGGTGGACCTGCAGGACAACTTCGCGCTCAACCAGCCCCTCGCGCCGTTCGCGCTCGCGGTGCTCGACATGCTCGACCCCGACGAGGCAGCGCCTGCTCGCGGTGACGCCGAGCCGTCCGACGCTCCGGCGCGCACGACGCTCGCGCAGGACTACGCCGTCGACGTCGTGAGTGTCATCGAGTCGATCCTCGACGACCCGCGCCCGGTGCTCATGCAGCAGCAGTTCAAGGCGCGCGGCGCTGCCGTGGCCGAGATGAAGGCCGAAGGCATCGAGTACGAGGAACGCATGGAGCGCCTCGAGGACGTCACGTGGCCGAAGCCGCTGGCCGACTTCCTCGAAGCCGCGTTCGAGACGTACGCGCAGACGCAGCCGATGGTCTCGATGTACGAGCTGTCGCCCAAGTCCGTCGTGCGTGAGATGTACGAGAACGCGTGGAGCTTCGGCGATCTCATCCGCTACTACGACCTCGCGCGCAGCGAGGGCGTCGTGCTGCGCTACCTCACCGACGCCTACCGCACGCTGCGTCAGACCGTGCCGGAGTCGAAGAAAACCGAGGAACTGGCCGACCTCATCGAGTGGCTCGGCGAAGTCATCCGCCAGACCGACTCGAGCCTGCTCGACGAGTGGGAGGCGCTCACGCACCCGAGCGACGGGCCCGTCACGGCGGAGAAGGCGCTCAAGCCGCGCCCGCTCACGGCGAACCCGCGCGCCATGAAGGTGGCCATCCGCAAGGCGATGTTCCGGCGCGTCGAGCTCGCCGCCAAGGACGACGTCGACGGACTTGCCGCCCTCGACAAGGCGGTCGCGGCGAGCACCGATCCCGCCACGGACATCGTCATGGACGCCGACGCGTGGGACGCCGACCTCGGCGCCTACTACGACGAGCACGACGAGATCGTTCTCGATGCCGACGCCCGCGGGCCGAAGATGCTGCGCATCACCGAGCACCCCGACAAGTGGGAGGTGCGCCAGGTCATCGTCGACCCCGACGGCGACCACGACTGGGGCATCGACGCGGAGGTCGATCTGGAGGCCTCGAACGAGGCCGGCGTGCCCCTCGTCGTCGTGGTGGGCCTCAACCGCCTCGACGGCTGAGGTCTCGACCCGCGCCGGCTCTCACCGGGGGTGACGCGGCACACCCGGACACGTGACCAGCTGCCTCGAAACCCGGGCGTATCCTCGAACTTTGGCGACGAGCGGCTGCCATCGGCCCGCTCGCGCCCAGACGCGACGAGGAGGATTCGATGACGCAGCCCGGCGGCTTGGCCCGCACGTTGAGCCACCGCACGATGCTCATGATCGGCCTCGGGTCGGCGCTGGGCACGGGGTTGTTCTTCGGATCCGGCGCGGCCATCGGTGTCGCGGGTCCCGCGGCCGTCGTCAGTTACGCCCTCGGCGCCCTGCTCATCGCCGTCATCGGCCTCGCCATGGCCGAAATGGCGACGGCGCGGCCCGAACCGGGCAGCTTCGGCGCGGCTGCCGGTCGCTACCTCGGCGAATGGGCCGGCTTCGTCTCGCGCTGGTGCTACTGGGCGGCCAGCGTCATCGCCCTCGGCGGTGAGGTGGTCGCCGCGGGCGCCTACCTCACGTACTGGTGGCCCGACGTGCCGCTCGTCGTCTTCGTCGCGCTCGTCGGGCTGACGATCGTCGTCATCAACCTTCTGTCGGTCGGCTCCTTCGGCCGCGCCGAAGCGGCGTTCTCCACGCTCAAGGTGACGGCGCTCATCGCCTTCATCCTCATCGGTCTCGTGCTCGTCCTCTTCGGCGCGCCGGGCCGCGCGGCCACGGGCTGGGGCAACCTCACCGAGCACGGCGGCTTCCTGCCCAACGGGCTCGAGTCGATCTGGCTGTCGATGGCCATCGTGATGTTCGCCTTCGTCGGCGTCGAGGTCATCCCGATCGCCGCCGCCGAGGCCGAGAACCCGCGCCGCAGCGTCCGCACCGCGATGCGTGCCCTCGTCGCGCGCCTCGGCCTGTTCTACGTCGTCGCCGTGCTGCTCATCGTCACGCTCAACGCCTGGACGGCGACCGCCTCGGCCAAGGGTCTCGAGGCCAGCCCGTTCGTGCGCGCTTTCGACGCCGTCGGCACCCCGGCGGCCGCGGGCGTGATGAACTTCGTCATCCTCGTCGCAGCTCTGTCGACCGGCAACGCGCAGCTCTACGGCGCGGGCCGCCTCGTCCACTCGCTCGCCGTCGACCGCCTCGCGCCGGCCTTCCTCGCTCGCACAAACATCAAGGGCGCACCCATCGTGGCGACGCTCGTCTCGGCGCTGGGGCTGCTCCTCGCCGTGTGGCTCGCCGAGACGGGTGTGGCCGAGGCGTTCACGAAGCTCGTCTCCATCGCCACGTTCTCCGTGCTCATCACGTGGCTGCTCGCCCTCGCGAGCTACATCGTGTTCCGTCGGACGGGCGACGTGCACGGCAGCGTCCACCTGCCTGGCGGCGCGGCTGTCGCGGGGGTCGGCATCGCCGGGATCCTGGCCGTCATGGCCACTGCGTTCAAGGTGCCCGACATGCGTGACGCCGCCCTCGTCGGAGGCCTCTGGTTGCTCGCCCTGCTCGTGGGTTACGCCCTGACGCGCGGGGTACGGCGAACCAAGGTCACGATCAGCTGACGCCGGAGGGTGGGCGGACTCGATTTTCGTCCCGTTTGATGGTGGGCTAAGGGCATGAGTGTGCCTGTGACGTCCACCTACCGGTTCCAACTGCACGCCGACTTCACCCTCGACGACGCTCGGGCCCAGCTGCCCTACCTCAAGAAGCTGGGCATCTCCCACGCCTACTGCTCGCCGATCCTCGCGGCGGTGCCCGGCTCGGTGCACGGCTACGACGTCCTCGACCACACGCGCGTCAACCCCGAGATCGGTGGGCGGGAGGCCTTCGTCGCCTTCGCCGACGCCGCACACGAGATGGGCCTGGGCGTCATCGTCGACGTCGTGCCCAACCACATGGCCTTCGTCGCGCCCGAGTCGGGCAACCGCCCGCTGTGGGCGCTGCTCAAGGGCGGCCAGGACGCCCCGACGGCACACTGGTTCGATGTCGACTGGGCGGCCGGTGACGGCAAGCTCGGCGTCCCGATCCTCGGCAACTCGCTCGAGCAGGAGATCGCCGACGGCGCCGTCACGCTCGACCGCAGCGGCGACGAGCCGGTCGTCCGGTACTACGAGCACGACTTCCCCGTCGCGGCCGGCACCCTCGACGGTGTCTCGGAGGAACCGACGGGCGACGAACTGCGCTCCCTCCTCGACGCCCAGCACTACCGCCTGGCCTTCTGGCGCGAGCGCGACACGGTGCTCAACTACCGCCGCTTCTTCGAGGTGAACGAGCTCATCGCCGTGCGTGTCGAGGTGGCCGAGGTCTTCGACGCCACCCACGCGTTGCTGCTCGAGCTCCACCACGCCGGCCACATCGACGGTTTCCGCATCGACCACCCCGACGGCCTCGCCGACCCGCGCGGTTACCTCGCGCGCCTCGCGAAGGAGTGCCGCAAGGACACCCCGATCTGGGTCGAGAAGATCCTCGAGCCGGGGGAGGACCTGCCGAAGGACTGGGCATGCGCGGGCACGACCGGTTACGACGCGATGGCGGCGATCACGGCAGCGCTCGTGGACGACGCGGCGGCACCCGTTCTCGACGAGGTGTGGCAGCGAGCCCTCGCCGAGGGCGACGCCCACGACGTCCACGAGGCAGCGGCCGACGCGAAGCGTTTCGTCGTCGAGAACGGCCTGGTGGCGGAGGTCGAGCGGCTCACCCGCCGCGCGAGCGAGGTGCGCCCCGACCTCGAGCGCGCTCGTCTGCGCGCCGCCATCGTCGAACTGCTCGTCGCCGCGCCGGTGTACCGCGCCTACCTCGTGCCGGGTGAGCGTATGGACGCACGGGCGAAGGCCCACCTCGACGACGCCCTCGCGGCAGCGCGCGAGAGCCGTCCCGATCTCGTGACGGAGATCGACGCCCTCAAGCCCATCGCGCTCGTGCGCCCGACGGCCGGGGCCGACGAGTTCGTCGACACCGAGAGTTCGTCGGCCGACTTCGCCGTCCGTCTCCAGCAGACGTGGGGCCCGGTCATGGCGAAGTCGATCGAGGACACCCTCTTCTACCGCTGGCACACGCTCACCGCGCTCAACGAGGTGGGTGGCGACCCTGCGGTGCTCACCGACGCGGGCCCGCACCGCCTCCACGCGTGGGCGCAGCACAACGCCAAGCAGTGGCCGCGCACGATGACGACGCTCTCGACGCACGACACGAAGCGCAGCGAGGACGTCCGAGCCGCACTGCTCGCCCTCGCCGGCGACACCGACGCGTGGCGCGAGTGCTCCGAGGCCGCCTTCGCGCTCGCCGACGCCGCGGGCGTCGACAGGGGAGCGGCCCACCTCGTGTGGCAGACGATCGCCGGGTTCTCCACGGCCTTCGGTGTCGACGACGACGGCTCGCACGACCTCGGCATCGACGCCCAGCGCCTCGACGACTACCTGACGAAGGCGCTGCGCGAGGCCAAGGTGTTCACCGCCTGGATCGACGGTGACGAGACGTACGAGGAGCAGGTGCTCGGCCTCGCCCGCCTCGTGCTCGACGCGCCGGCGAACGACAAGCAGGGCGAAGCTGCGGCGTCAGCGGATGCGAAGTCGACCCTCGCCGCCGATCTGCGCGAGCGCATCCTCGCCGCGCGTCGCGACAACGCCGAGGCCATCCGCCTCACCGGTGACTCGCAGAAGGTGCTCGAACTGTTCCTGCCGGGCGTGCCCGACACCTATCAGGGCAGCGAACGCCCGACGCTCAGCCTCGTCGACCCCGACAACCGTCGCAGCGTCGACTACGCCGAGCTCGAGCGCCGCCTCGAGGTGCCGGGTTCGCGTCCGCGCCTCGTGGCGCAGTGCCTCGCGGCCGATGTGCGCGACCCTGCGAACCCCGGCTCGACCTACAGGCCGCTCGAATCCCACAACGAGTTCGTCGTTGCCTTCGAGCGTGCGCTGCCGGCCGGCTCGGTCGCGCGCCGTCACCTCGCGGACGCGGGTCGACGCGTGTCCGACGCCGGACGCAGCGTCCAGCGTCTGGTGAACCGCTACAAGGGAGCCAAGGCGGACGCGACGGACCACGCCTTCGAACATGCCGAGCACGGCGCCCCGTTCGCCGTTGCGGTGGTCGGGGTGCGCGCGGCCTCGCGCGCCTTGCGCGACAACACGCTCGCCGACGCGGACGTGCCCCTCTCGGCGGGCACGTGGCGTCACGCCTTCAGCGGTCAGCGCGTCGTCGTCACGGACGGCCAAGCGCTGCGTCTGGGCGACCTCGAACCCCACGAGTTCGGGCACGTGCACGTGCTCGTGCAGGAGAAGTGATGACGATGACCACCTACGCATCGCCCGACTTCACCGGGTCGGCGCAGACCATCTCGGTCTGGGCGCCCAACGCCGAGCGTAGCGTCCACCTCGTGGCCGACGGCGTACGTTCCCTCATGCGCTCCGGTGACGACGGCTGGTGGCACTCGCGCGAGCCGCTCGCCGTCGGCAGCGAGTACGCGTTCAGCGTGGACGGCGGCGACCTGCGTCCCGATCCGCGCAGCCTGCTGCAGCCCGAGGGCGTGCACGGCCCGAGCCAGGTCGTCGACCTCGGTGAGTACGAGTGGAGCGACGCCGAGTGGCAGGGCCACCACACGCGCGCCGGCGGCAACGGTCTCGAGGGCGCTGTCTTCTACGAACTGCACATCGGCACGTTCACCGAGGAGGGCACGTTCGAGGCGGCGGCTGCTCGCCTCGACCACCTCGTCGACCTCGGCGTGACGCACGTCGAGATCCTGCCGGTGAATGCCGTTCCGGGCCGCTGGAACTGGGGTTACGACGGCGTCAACTGGTACGCCACGAGCAGCGCCTACGGCGGCCCGCAGGCGTTCCAGGCGTTCGTCGACGCGTGCCACGCCAAGGGCCTCGCCGTGTGCCTCGACGTCGTCTACAACCACCTCGGGCCGAACGGCAACTACCTGCCGGTCTTCATGCCGATCTACAACGAGGCCCGCCAGTCCCCGTGGGGCACGGCCATCAACCTCGACGGCCCGAACAGCGACGAGGTGCGTCGCTTCATCATCGAGAACGCGCTCATGTGGTTCGAGCGCTTCCACGTCGACGCCTTCCGCCTCGACGCCGTGCACGCGCTCGTCGACGAGTCGGCCGTGCACATCCTCGAGGAGATCGTCGCCAACCTCGAAGCCGCAGCCGAGCGCCTCGGACGCCGCGTCGTCGTCGTGGCCGAGTCCGACCGCAACGACCCCGCCACTGTGACGCCGCGCCGGCGCGAGCCGGTGACCGGCGAAATCGCCGTGGCCGACGGTGGCTCCTCCGGCCTGGGCCTCACGGGCCAGTGGGCCGACGACATCCACCACGCCCTGCACGTGCTGCTCACGGGCGAGACCCAGGGCTACTACGAGGACTTCGCCGATCCGGAGGCGCTCGCAAAGGTCTTCACGACGCCGTTCTTCCACGACGGCACGTACTCCAGCTTCCGCGGGCGCCGTCACGGGCGCCCCGTGGACCCCGCGCAGACGCCCGGCTGGCGCTACGTCGCATCGCTGCAGACGCACGATCAGGTCGGTAACCGCGCCTCCGGCGATCGTTTGTCGCACCTGCTCTCCGTCGGTCGGTTGGCTTGTGGTGCAGCGCTTCTGCTGTCTTCGCCCTACACCCCCATGCTGTTCATGGGGGAGGAGTACGGCGCTCGCACGCCGTGGCAGTTCTTCACCGACCACGACGACCCCGAGATCGCCGCGGCGACGTCGCGCGGTCGCGCCGAGGAGTTCGCCGCGCACGGATGGGGCGACGAGGTGCCCGACCCGCAGGAGGAGTCGACGTTCACCAACTCGACCCTCGACTGGAGCGAACTCGACGACACCGAGGGGGAGTCTGCGCTCCTGCTCGACTGGTACCGCACCCTCATCCGCCTGCGCCGTGACGAGCAGGCGCTCGCCGCCGACGATCTCGGCACGACGCGGGTGGAGCGCCGCGGGAAGGGTTCGAGCAGCGTCGTCGTTGTCCACCGAGGCGACCTTCGTGTGGTCGTCAACCTCAGCGACGAGCCCGTCACCGAAGCGGGCGAGGTCGTCGCGGCCTGGCACACGGTCGACGTGCGTGAAGGCCGCGACGGCAGCGGCTCGAGCGTCGTCATCCCGACGGACTCGGTCGTGCTCCTGCGCTGAGACGCCGACCTGACGAAGGGAAACCCGCTCTTGGCTCGCGCCCACCACAAGCCGCTGTTCTTCACCGATCGTGACTTCCAGTCGTTCGCCGGCGCACCCGACCCGGCGGACGTGACGGCGGTGGCGCACGAGAGCGCGGCCGTGCTCGTGGGCGCGGGGCGCACCAACTCCGACCCCGAGGTGACGCGTCGACTCATCGCGCTCACCGACGAGATCGGCCTGTCGACGCTCGCGCAGCTGTGGTCGGGGCGTCCCGCAGTGTCCCTCCCGGGCGCGATGTGGCGCCTCTACACGCTGCGCGAGTGGGTGCGGCGGGCGTCGGTCGAGGCGTCGGCGGACTACACGGCTGGAATCCGGCACGCGCAGGTTTCGCACGCGGTCGCCGGTTCGGCCGACCCGTACGGCCCGAAGGAGATCGAGCACCTCGTCGACCGCATTCTCGAGGGCGCGTTCACGGGTGACTTCGCCGTCGCGCTCGAGCGGGCTGCCGCGTTCTGCCGCGTCGTCGCGAGCGGACGGGCCGAGCGCGCGGAGCGTCACGACGGACACGACGACGCTCGAGCCGACGGTGAGGCGCGTAGCGCTGCGCTCCTCGGTGACACGGCTCGTGACCTGACGAAGTGCGCCGCCGCTTGGCGCATCGGATCGCTCGACTGATGTGGAGCGCCTGCTCGACGACGTTGGGCAGACTTTCCTGCGCTCGGGCAGTGTCTCCCTCGGCCCGAATGCAGGAAACCCTGCCCAGCGATGACGCCGGCGGTAGGGGCGGTCCCAAGGTCGTGGCACATGCCACCCGTTCGGGGAATGAAATCGCCGCACTCAGTCGTTAGGCTTGAACGTGCGCTGGGCCGCGGTAGCCCCGGGTCCCAAATTCAGCCGCCACGAGCGGCCACGTGCCGAGAGGCGCTCCCGGCCCAGCGCGCTTCACGTCGGAACGCTCACCTCGCTGCTGCGGGGTGAGCGTTTTCATGGGGACGGAACCATGGGCCTCAGTGCTCGAGCAGGTAGTGCTCGGCGGCGTCCCTACGCGCTTTCTCGCGGGCCCGTCGTCCCTTGCCGCGCCACTCGCAGACGTGACACACGCCGAAGCTGAAGTTGCCGTCGTCGATGATGCCGGGGGTGTCGGAGAACACGATCTCGTCGGGGGTCGGCTCGGCCCCTCGCTCGATGACCTGCTTCTTGCGTCGCTTGAGGATCTTCTTGCGCGACGTTCCCCCGAGCGCGATTGCTTCATTCGCCACGCCCCCAAGTGTGCATGACGTCGTGGTGAACGACAGGCGAAGAGGCCCCGGATATCCGTGTAATGATCATCACGCTTGTGGACGTTTGTCCAGCTAGGTTGCTTCACCGGTTGGGGTGAGACGCGGGTACGGCTGCAGGCGGACGCTGTTCGAGAAGGACGAAGGCCTCCGACACGCGCAGTGTCGGAGTGCCTTGCCGAAGCCAGAGGTAGTGAACCTCGCTCAGCGATTCTTTCTTGGCTGAGCTCGGTGCGGCGCTCCGGTCCGGTGCTCGCTACGCTGCGCTCCGATCCTCACGCCGCTTCGATGCGCGTCTCCGTACGCCCGGAGCCCGGGGCACCATCCTCGCTTCGCTGCGGTGGTACCCCGGGCTCCGTTCTTCGTCGACACGACCTTCGCTCAGCCGAAGCGGCCCGAGATGTAGTCCTCCGTCGCCCGCTGATCCGGGTTCGAGAACATCTTCTGCGTGTCGTTCATCTCGACGAGCATGCCCGGCTTGCCGGTCGCCTCGAGGTTGAAGAACGCGGTGCGGTCGGCCACACGAGCGGCCTGCTGCATGTTGTGCGTGACGATGACGATGGTGTACTCGCTCTTGAGCTCGTTCATCAGATCCTCGATGGCGAGGGTCGAGATGGGGTCGAGCGCCGAGCACGGCTCGTCCATGAGGAGAACGTCGGGGGAGACGGCGATCGCGCGGGCAATGCACAGACGCTGCTGCTGACCACCGGAGAGGCCGGCACCCGGCTTGTCGAGACGGTCCTTGACCTCGTTCCAGAGGTTGGCTCCGCGCAGCGACTCCTCCATCTTCTCCTGCAGCACGTTCTTGTCCTTGACGCCGTTGAGGCGAAGGCCCGCAACGACGTTGTCGCCGATGGACATCGTCGGGAACGGGTTGGGGCGCTGGAACACCATGCCGACCGTGCGGCGCACGGCCACCGGGTCGACACCGGGGCCGTAGAGGTCCTCGTTGTCGAGGAGCACCTTGCCCTCCACGCGCCCGCCCGGGATGACCTCGTGCATGCGGTTGAGGGTGCGCAGGAAGGTCGACTTGCCGCAGCCGGACGGGCCGATGAAAGCCGTGACCGAACGGGGCTCGATGGTCATGGACGCGTCCTTGACGGCGAGGAAGTCGCCATAGAAGACGTTGAGATTCTGAACGTCGATCCGCTTGCTCATGTGACTCAGTTTCCTTCGAAGTCGTATCCGTCGATGCGGATGTCAGTTCTTGACCTTGCTCAGGCGGCCCACGAGGCGGCCCAGCAGGTTGAGGATGAGAACGAGGAGGATGAGGGTGCACGCGGCAGCCCAGACGCGCTCGTTGGTTGCCGGAACGGACATGTTGTCGCGACCCTCGTTGATCATCGTCGGCAGCGTTGCCATGAGACCGTCGAAGAGATTCGGCGACAGACCGCGGAAGTAGGGGCCGAGGACGAGGAGTGGCGCGGTCTCACCCATGACGCGGGCAAGGCCCAGCAGGACACCGGTGACGATGCCGGAGAAAGCCGTCGGAAGAACGACCTTCATGATCGTCTTCCACTTCGGCACACCGAGCGCGTACGACGCCTCGCGCAGCTCGTTCGGCACGAGCTTGAGCATCTCCTCCGTCGAGCGCACGACCACGGGGATCATGAGCAGGACGAGCGCGAGACACACCGCGAACGGAATGCGGGTGAACCCGAACGTCGTCACCCACAGCGCGTAGATGAACAGCGCGGCCACGATCGAGGGGATACCGGTGAGGATGTCCACCATGAAACTGACGGCCTTCGCGAGGCGGCCGCGGCCGTACTCGACGAGGTAGACGGCCGTGAGAACACCGATCGGAACGGCGATGAGGGCCGTGACGAAGGCCTGGATGAGCGTGCCCTGGATGGCGTGAGCCGCTCCGCCGGCCTGTTCGCGTCGGCCGACGCCGCGCTGGCTCTCGGTCCACCAGCCCGCGTCGAGCAGCAGGCGGCCGCCCTTGGAGATGACGGTCCACATGATCCACACGAGCGGGACGAGCGCGATGAGGAACGCCGCCCACATCACGACCCTGGCGATGGCGTTCTTCGTTGCGCGGCCACCGGACTGACCCTTCTTGCCCAGGCTCCCGGAGGCCTGGTCCACAACTGCCGTGCTCATTCGGAGAAGGCCTTCCTGCGTTCGATGACGATGCGGGCGAGCGAGTTGACGACGAACGTCAGGATGAACAGCACGAGACCGGCGGCGATGTAGGCGCCGGTCTTCGTCGGGTTGTCGAACTCGCCGGCGTTGTTGGCGATCTTCGAGGCGAAGGTCTCACCGCCGGTGAACAGCGACCAGTTCCAGTCCGCATTCGGAGCCAGAGCCGACACGATCATCATGACGGCCACGGTCTCGCCGAGCGCGCGGCCGAGACCGAGCATCGACGCGGAGATGATGCCGGGCTTGCCGAAGGGGAGCACCGCGGTGCGGATGACCTCCCACTTCGTGGCGCCCAGAGCCGTCGCGGCGTCCTTGTGCGCCTGCGGCGTCTGCGCGAAGACCTCGCGCGAGAGGGCCGTGATGATCGGCAGGATCATGATGGCGAGGATCACGCTGACGAAGAAGATCGTGCTGCCCGCGCTGGTCTGCGTCTCGCTGAAGAGCGGGAACCAGCCGAGAACGGAGGTGATCACGTCCTGGACCGGCTGGAAGAGCGGGCCGACCGTGAACAGACCCCAGAGGCCGTACACGATCGAGGGGACGGCGGCGAGCAGGTCGATCAAGGCCGCGCCGGGCTTGGCGAGCCAGGAGGGGGCGTACTGCGTGAGGAACAGCGCGATGCACACCGCGAACGGCACGGCGATGGCCATGGCCACCAGCGAGGTCGCGACGGTGACCCACAGCAGACGTGCGATACCGAAGTGCAGCGGCGAGGAGTCGACGTCCCAGTCCTGCGAGAGCAGGAAGTTCGAGTCGTTGTCCGCCAGCGCCGGAATCGCCTGGATGACGAGGAAGGCGCCGACGAGGGTGACGAGTGCGACGACGAGGATTCCCGCGCCGGAGGCGAGGGCGGAGAAGATCTTGTCGCCGAGGCGCCCCGTCGAGGCGCCGTCGCCGGCGGGCGTGCGGTCTTCGGGCCCGCCCTCGTGCGGGTCGTCGTCAGGGACGGGCGTGTCGGCCGCCGAGACGCCGGTGATTGAACTCATGAGCTTTCCTGCCCCTTTGCTCGTTCTGGTCGATGGATCGAAGAGGACACCCACATCGGCAGTCGATCCGTTTCCCCGGACGTGCCGCAGGGTGCTCGGGGCGAGTTCGCCCCGAGCACCCCGTCAGGCGTCGAGCATCACTTGATGGCGTTGACGGCCGTCTTGACCTTCTCCTGGACGGAGGTCGGCAGCGGGGCGTAACCCTGCTCCTCGAGGCCCTTCTGCACGTCCTCGCTCGCGAAGTGGTTGAGGAACGCCTTGACCGACTTGCCCTTCTCGGCGTCCGAGTACTTCGAGCAGACGATTTCGTACGTGACGAGGACGATCGGGTAGGTGCCCTTCTCCTTCGTCGTGTAGTCGAGCTTGAGGCGCAGGTCGTTGCCCTTGCCGTCGATCTTGGCTGCCTCGACGGCCTTGCCGGCCGACTCACCCGTGAGCTCGACGGCGCCGGCGCCGTTGTCGATCTTGGCGACCTGGAGGCCGTTGTCCTGCGCAGCCGACCACTCGGCGTAGGTGATGCCACCGTCGGTGGACTTCACGGCGGAGGCGACACCGGCCGTCTTGGCCTTGCCCTCACCCTTGCCGGTCCACTTCTTGGCCGGCTCGGCCGTCCACTTGTCCTTCGCGGCGCCGTTCAGGTACTTCGTGAAGTTCTCCGTCGTGCCCGACTCGTCGGAGCGGAAGAAGACCTTGATGTCCTTGGCCGGGAGCTTGACGCCGGAGTTGATCTTGGCGATCGCCGGGTCGTTCCACTTCGTGATCTTGCCGTTGAAGATGTCGGCGAGGACGGCGGGCGTCAGGGTGATCGGGTCCTTGACGTCCTTGAGGTTGTAGGACACCGCGATCGGGCCCGTCACCATCGGGATGTTCCAGGCATCGGAAGCGCAAGCCTTCTTGGCCTCGTCGACCTCGATCTTGCCGTCCTTCGGCTTCGTCTTGAGCGCGGAGTCGGAGCCGGCGAAGTCGACCTGCTTGGCGATGAACTGCTTGATGCCGTTACCGGAACCGGTGCCGTTGTACGTGACGGTGGCGTCGGAGCAGTTCTCACCGTAGGAGTTGATGGCTTCCTGAATGGCGTTGTCCTGGGCGGTGGAACCCTCGGCCTTGAGGGCCTTCGTTCCGCACTCGCTCGAGGAGCCGCCGCCGGACTTGGAGGACGAGTTGTCGGAACCGGACGTCTCGCTGCCACAGGCGCTCAGGGCGAGGGCGCTCGCGAGCGCGACACTGGAGATGCGGGCAATGCTCGTGATCTTCACGGTGGGTGTACCTCTCGAAAACTGGATTCCGGGCATGCGCCTGGACGTGATGGAACATAGGCGTCGAGAGTGACCGGATGACCCTGCTTCGGTGAACGGAGCGTGAACGTGACGCCGCCCGAATGAGATGTGCATCACATCCGTTTCCGACCGGCGGTTGGCCGCGTCGGTGAGGGCGCGTCAGCGTTCGAGCACAGGCGTGCGCAACCGCTCGACCGAGATCACCTGAGCGTTCGCTCCCGAGCCCAGCATCTGACACACGAGAACCTCGCCCTTGTCCATGCCGTTGGCCTTGATGCGACCGAGCAGGCGACGGGCCGGAGATCCCTTCGGAGCGTGCTCGGACAGCGTTGCGACGAGCGCCGGCAGGAGTGGGCGGTGGGTGCACAACGCGACCGGTAGACCGCGTTCGAACGCCTTGACGAGCTGTCGCCCGGCCTTGGCGGGGGAGACCTCGAAGGTCTCCTCGGACAACGCGGCCTTCGTGCGAAGCGGCGTGCCCGTGGCGTTCGTGAACGGCTTGACCGTCTGGACGCAGCGGGCCGACGACGACGAGACGACGCGCTCGGGCGTCCACGCACCGAGGACCGGCACGAGGGCCTTCGCGCGCTGCTTGCCGCGATCACTCAGGGGGCGTCGAGCGTCGTCGGAACCGCGGTAGGCAGAGCGGGCTTGAGCGTGAGAGTGACGTACGAGCAGCAACGGCCACGTCTCGAGGCGCCCGGTGAGCTCCGCTTCGACGAGCGCGTCGAGTGGCAGGTGATCCCGCGAGTAGCTCAGCTTGCGCCGGGCATTCTCAACGGTGAGCCAGCGGACCTCGTCGACCTCGTGGTCGAGCGCGCCACTGCCGCCGACGACCTCGGCCGCCCAGTAGCGCACCACCTTGGTGCTGCCGTTGGCGAGGCCGTAGACGAGTTCGGGCAGCGGAATGCCGAGACGGACGGCCAGACCCGTCTCCTCGAGCACCTCGCGCACAGCCGCCTCGGCGAACGTCTCGCCGGGGTCGAGTTTGCCCTTGGGCCAGGACCAGTCGTCGTAGCGGGCGCGGTGGACGAGCGCCACCTCGAGGCGTCCCTGACGGCGGCGCCACACGAGCGCGCCGGCGGCAGGAACGACCTGGGGGTTGCCGCGCCGGGCGTGGTTCACCCGGTTCGCCGGGCTCACCGGCGGCGGCCCTTGCGGCGACGCTTGGAGTAGGCCTCGATGAGGTCGGCTTGGTAGTCGTGCTTCGGCTCGCCGTCGGCGAGGAGATTCTCACGGTGCCAGCGGCCCTCGGCGTCGAGACGCCACGACGACGTCTCGTCGCTCATGCCGGCGGCGACGAGGTCCACGAGCGTTGAGACCTGGCGCTCGTCCGTGAGCCCGACGAGAGCCTCCACGCGCCGGTCGAGGTTGCGGTGCATCATGTCGGCGCTGCCGATGTAGACCGTCGGCTCCTTGCCCTCGATCTCGAAGATGAAGACGCGGCTGTGCTCGAGGAAGCGACCGAGAATCGAGCGGACCTCGATGTTCTCGCTGAGACCCGGCACACCGGGGCGCAGGGCGCAGATGCCGCGTACGAGCACGTTCACCTTCACGCCGGCCTGCGAGGCGCGGTAACAGGCGTCGATGATCTGCTCGTCCACGATCGAGTTCACCTTGATCGAGACGGTGGCCTTCTTGCCGGACTTGGCGGCCTCGATGCAAGCGTCGAGGCGTTCGAGCAGCCCGCTGCGAACCGAGCGCGGGGCGACGAGCAGGCGCTTGAACTTGGCACGCGGGGCCATGCCCGAGAGCTGGTTGAACAGGCGTCCGATGTCCTCGCCCACGTCCGGGTCGGTGGTGAGCAGGCCCAGGTCTTCGTACAGGCGCGCCGTCTTCGGGTTGTAGTTGCCGGTGCCGACGTGGCAGTAGCGGCGGATGCCGTCGCCCTCGTGACGCACGACGAGGCACAGCTTGGCGTGCGTCTTGAGCCCCACCATGCCGTAGACGACGTGGACGCCCGCGCGCTCGAGCTTGCGGGCCCAGGAGATGTTGTTCTCCTCGTCGAAGCGGGCCTTGATCTCGACGACGGCGAGCACCTGCTTGCCGGCCTGCGCGGCGTCGATGAGCGCCGTGATGATGGGGGAGTTTCCGCTCGTGCGGTAGAGCGTCTGCTTGATCGCGAGGACGTCCGGGTCGGCGGCGGCCTGCTCGACGAACGCCTGCACCGACGTCGAGAACGAGTCGTACGGGTGGTGCAGCAGGATGTCGCTGCTGCGCATCGCGCCGAGGATGTCGGGGGCTTCGGAGCGCTCGACGGGTGCGAGCAGCGGGTGCGTCTTCGGCAGGAAGCGCGGCCACTGCAGCTCGCTGCGGTCGAGATCGGCGATGTCGCCGAGGCCACGCAGGTCGAGCGGTTCGGGCAGGCGGAAGACCTCGTCGTCGCTCACGCCGAGTTCGCGGGTGAGCAGTTCGAGGACGTGGGCGTCCATGTCGTCGGCCACCTCGAGGCGCACAGCCGCACCGAAACGACGACGCGTCAGTTCCTTCTCGAGAGCCGTGAGGAGGTTCTCCGCGTCGTCCTCCTCCACCTCGAGGTCCTCGTTGCGGGTGACGCGGAAGGTGAAGTGCTCTCGCACCTCCATGCCGGGGAAGAGCACGTCGAGGTGCTCGGCGATGACGTCCTCGAGCGTGACGAAGCGGGCGTGGTAGAGCGCGTCCTCGTTCGGCCCTGCAGGCAGCTTCACCATGCGGGGCAGCAGCGGCGGCACCTTGACGCGGGCGAAGTGCTCGCGCTCCGTCTTCGGATCGATGAGCAGGACGGCCAGGTTGACCGACAGGCCCGAGATGTAGGGGAACGGGTGCGCCGGGTCGACGGCGAGCGGCGTGAGGACGGGGAAGACCTGCGACTCGAAGTAGCGGCGCAGGTACTCGCGGTCGGCCTCCGTCAGCTGTGTCGGCTTGAGCAGCTGGATGCCCTCGTCCTCGAGCGCCGGGCGCACCTGGCGCTGAAAGACGCCCGCGTGGAGATCCATGAGGTCGTGCGAGGCGCGGGTGAGGTCGTCGAGGAGCTCGCGCGGTTCGAGGCCGGAGGCCGAACGCACGGCGAGACCAGCAGCGATGCGGCGCTTGAGGCCGGCGACTCGCACCATGAAGAACTCGTCGAGGTTGCTCGAGAAGATCGACAGGAAGCGGGCGCGCTCGAGCAGCGGCACGTTCGGGTCGGTGGAGAGCTGCAGGACGCGCTCGTTGAACTGCAGCCACGACATCTCACGGTCGAGGAAGCGATCGCCCGGCAGGTCGTTCGGAGCCTTGTCGCGTTCGGCGTCAGGGCGGGGAGCGTTCTCGGCGGCCCGCGGGCGTGCGGCGGCGCGGGGCTTGAACCGGGCGACGGCAGCCGACGACGTGGTGTTCGGCGCGGGTGGCGCCACCTCGCCGGTGCCCGTTGCTGCATCCAGCGTAGCGTCGGCGCCGGCCGGAGTGGCGGTACGTGCACTTGCTGGCGTCTGCTTGCCGGAGCCGCTCTTGGCCGGCGTGCGCTTGCTCGCGGAGGCCTTCGGGGTGTTCTTCGAACCGGAGGTCGAGGCAGTCATGCCCCTATCGTTACAGGCTCTCGGCGCCGGTGTGAACGTAGAGGACGTCCTGAGCCGATTTGTGGAATCCGCGACGTGTGTAGGTGGCCTTGGCGGGCTCGTTGTCGCCCTCGACGTAGAGCTCGACCTCGTGGACGCCGAGCCCGGCGAGGTGGGCCAGCCCGAGGTTCGTCAGCGGTCCGGCGAGCCCGCGGCCCTGGTAGGCCGGTGCGACGGCGACGACGTACACCTCGCCCGTGTCACTGCCGGGTTCACGCTTCGTCCAGTGCGATGCGGCCAGTTCGCCGCTCGGCTCGTGCCACACGAGAATGAGCCCCTCGCGCTCGAACCACTCCTCGGCCATGCGCGCGCGCAGGTCGTCCATCGTCATCCGGCCCTGCTCGGGGTGGTGGACGAAGGCCGCCGCGTTCGCGTCGAGCCAGGCCCGGGCCTGGTCGTCACTGCCGTCGAAGGGACGGGCGACGAACCCCCCGGGGAGCTCGACGTCGAACGTCTCCTCGGGGCTGACCTCGCGGCTCATCTGCCACAGGTCGCGCACGCGTTCCAGACCGAGCGCCTCGGCCAGGGCGCGCGCACTCTCGAAGTCGCCGTGGGCCCACACGCCGTAACGCTCGACGTTCTCCCCTTCGGCAGCGAGCAGCGCCGTGGCGACGCCCCGGCGGCGATGCTCGGGGTGCGTCACGAGATCGCACGCGGCGCCGTCGCCCTCGGCGTCGACGAGGACGCCCACGATCGTTTCGTCGCTGTCGCCCTCGGCAACGCGCACCACGCTGTCGCCGGCGCCACGCTGGATCGCCAGGCGCGACTCCTCGTTGAGCGCGCCGACACCGTCGACCGCCTCGGCGCTCGCGGCGAGGGCGAGGATCGCGGCGGAGTCGTCTGGAAGATCGGCGGGGCGTACGCGAAAGATCATGCAACCACCCTAACGAGCGGCATCGGGGCGCCTCGGTTGCTCGACGAAGCGGTAGCCGACGTTACGCACGGTGCCGATGAGGGCGTCATGTTCGGGGCCGAGCTTCGCGCGCAGGCGCCGCACGTGGACATCGACGGTGCGGGTGCCACCGAAGTAGTCGTAGCCCCACACCTCCCGCAGGAGCTGATCGCGCGTGAACACACGGCCGGGGTGGCCGGCGAGGTGTTTGAGCAACTCGAACTCCTTGTACGTGAGATCGAGCGCAGTGCCGCGGATGCGTGCCCAGTAGGCGTCCTCGTCGATGACGAGTTCACCCGCGGTGATGCGCGCCGTGCGCTCCTCGTCGGCGCCCGAGCGCGCGAGGGCGAGCCGGATGCGAGCGTCCACCTCGGCCGGCCCGGCGGTGTCGACGAGAACGTCGCTGACGGCCCACTGCGTGGTCAGCGCCACGAGGCCGCCCTCGGTGAACACGCCGATGACGGGCAGATCGGGCAGCAGCTTCTCGAGCGACGTGGAGACGCCCCGCATGGCGACCAGATCGGAGCGCGCGTCGAGCAGGACGAGGTCGGTGTCGGTGCGGGTGGCAACCGCCGAAGCCTCCGGGGCGATGACGCGAACCCGGTGGGCGAGCGCCCCCAACGCGGGCAGAACCTCGACGCTCGCACCGCGTGCGTTCGTCAGCAGGAGGAGGTGCGCCACGCGTCAAGACTACGGTTGGTGCAGGTAAGCCACCGAAAGGAAGGGCCGAAGAGTGGACACGACGAGCGTCCGAGTTCGCTACTGGGCCGGCGCCGAAGCGGCCGCCGGTGTGCAGACCGAAGACCTCGACGTCTCGGGTGCGAACCCTGTCACCGTGGGACACGTGCGCCGCGCGGCGCTCGCAGCGCACCCGACGATGGGTGACGTCCTGGCGCGCTGCAGCGCCCTGGCCGACGGTCGGCGTCTCGACGACGACGCCGTGGTGGCCGAGGGCGTCACGGTGGAACTTCTCCCGCCGTTCGCCGGGGGATGAGCGAGGGTGGAAGGATGGGCGCGTGAGCGTACTGACAGCCCCCACGCCGTCGCTGCGGGCCTCGGGCGCCCTGGCCGGTGTCCTCGCCGGCGGCGCGGTTGCGGTCTCGAGCGCCCTGCCCGTCGGAGGGGTCGCCTTCGTCAGCCTCGCGCTCGGTCTCGTGCTCGCTTGGGGCTGGCCCCGGTTGGTCAATCTGCCGAGCCCTCGCGGTACGAGTACCGTCCTCGCCCTCACGGCCGTGGCCCTCACGGCGACGATGGTGGCCGGCGACGCAGGTGATCGAACCCGCTGGGCCGGCGCGGTCGTCTCGCTCGGACTCATCGCGAGTTTCCTGCACCAGCTCATGCGCCAGGACGGGCGTCCGCGCCTCGTGATGTCACTCGCCGGCACCGCCCTCGGGCTCGGTGTACTCGGCGCCGGTTCCTACCTCGTGCCGGCCGCTGACGACGTGACCTCGCACCGCCTGCTCGTGAGCGTCGGCGTCGCGGCGGCGCTCGGTTGCCTCATCGACGGCATTGCCGGGGCGACGTCCCGACGCCTGGAGATGGGGATGGGCCAGACGATTCTCGGTGGCCTCGTGGGTGCCGTGGGTGCCGTTGCGGGCCTCGACCCGGTGGTCGCGATCGCGGCGGGTGCCCTCACGGGTCTTCTGTCGTGGGCCTGCCTTCGCACGACCGTCACGATCGCGACGTCGGCGCATCGGCGCGCACAGCTGGCCGCAGGCAGTGCCTGCGTGCTCGTGTGCGGATTCCTGCCGGTGGCTCTCGCCCAACTCGTCTGACGGCTCGCGCCAGAACCGCAGCGCGGCGAAATCTGCCGCGCACAGCTTGGGATCAGACGCTCACTCGACGCGCTTGAGCTCCGCCGAGGCGTAGCTCTGCAGCGGGTTGCCCCCCTGGGCGATGTCGTAGGCCCACATGAGGTTGCTGTTGACGTAGCCGAGCAGACGAGCGCCGGCGCTGTACTCCGGCGCCTGCGGCGAGCGGATGACGCCGTCGGTGCGCAGTTCGATCTTCGCGGGCGACGTGGTGCCGTAGTACATCTCGACGATGCCGGAGGGATGGGTCACCATGAACTCCACCTCGTTGTTCGCCAGCGGCCGCCAGTAGCCGAACTCGGTGTCGATCGGTTCGACCTTGTTGCCCTCGTCGTCGAGCTTCCACATCTTCGAGTGCCACTCGAGGAAGGGGCGGTCGTCGTGGCTGACGACGACCTCCTGGCCGAAGTTGGCCGACTCCAGGCCGGGGTAACCGATGACTCCGGCACCTTCCCAGCGGCCGATGAGCCAGGCGAGGGGTGCGAGTTCCTTGGGCATGTTCACATCAAGTTCGAAGGGCACGCGACCAGGCTAGCCGGTCGCGGGGCCGTTGTGGAAGGTGGGCGGGGGGCGTCAGCCCCCCCTGCGGCCGGTCGGGGCGCCCCGCAAGTGGGGCG
>NZ_JAGTHU010000020.1:0-61696 GCF_019895135.1 Dermacoccus sp. Tok2021 | reverse complement strand
CCGCCCCCCCCCCCCCCCCCCTCCTCCCACCCCCACCCCCCCCCCCCCCCGCCCCCCCCGGCGGGGCCCCCCCCCCCCCCCCCTCCTTCGTGTGGTGCAGCGAGCTGACTCAGCGCTGACCCGTCTCCTCGGAGCCACCGTGAAGTTCACCGACGAACTGATCGGACTTCGCGTCCTCGAGGACCGCAGCCTCAAGCTCGTCGTGGTCACCGTGGTGCTGAGCCGCTTCGAGCTCGGCAGGCGTGACGGGGGCGATGCGGTCACGGAAGTAGAAGTTGGTCCAGCGGTTGCGACGCTTCGCCTTCTTCAGCTCCTTGCCCTCAAGGCCGGAGGTGTCGATGTTGCTCGGGGCCTGAGCCTCGTAGCCGACCAGACGCCAGCGGGTGAACTCGTCGACCTCCTCGTGCGCCTCGAAGAAGCGACCCTCGGGGGTGCGCACGATGCGACCCGACTCACGGCCGTGCAGCACGAGGTCACGGTCGTGACGCTGCAGGCTGAGGCAGATGCGCTTCGTCACCCAGAAGGCGATGATCGGGCCGAAGATCACGAGGAAGCGGAACAAGTACGTGATGTCGTTGATCGACATGTGCAGCTTGATCGCCATGATGTCGTTACCGGCCGCGAACATGAGCACCGCGTAGAACACCGCGAAGCCCATACCGATGGCGGTACGCGTCGGAGCGTTGCGCGGACGGTCGAGCACGTGGTGCTCGCGCTTGTCGCCGGTGACCCAGTTCTCGATCCACGGGTAGATCGCGATCATGCCGAAGAAGATCGGCAGCAGGGCGATCGAGCCCGGGAAGATGTTCATGCTCCAGGTGTGGCCGAGAGCGACGAACTCGAGGAAGCCGGGAAGCAGTCGCAGCGCACCGTCGGCGAAGCCCATGTACCAGTCAGGCTGCGAACCGGCGGTCACCTGCGTCGGCTCGTACGGACCGTACGCCCAGATGGCGTTGATGCCGACGAGGCTCGAGATGAGAGCCGTGATGCCGAAGACGATGAAGAAGAAGCCGCCGGCCTTGGCCATGTACACCGGCATGAGCGGGAAGCCCACGACGTTCTTGTCCGTGCGACCCGGGCCGGGGTACTGCGTGTGCTTGTGCACGACGAGCAGGATGAGGTGAGCCGCGAGAAGCGCCACCATGATGGCCGGGATGAGCAGGATGTGCAGCGAGTAGAAGCGGGGGATGATCATCTCGCCGGGGAAACCGCCGCCGAAGAGGCCGTACGAGATGTACGTACCGACGATCGGCGTGGAGAGGATGAAGCCCTGCATCGCTCGGATACCCGTACCGGACAGGAGGTCGTCCGGGAGGGAGTAGCCCATGAAGCCCTCGATGATGGCCAGCATGAACAGCAGGGTTCCGATGACCCAGTTGATCTCACGCGGCTTGCGGAAAGCACCCGTGAAGAACACGCGGAACATGTGCATCATGATCGACACGACGAACAGCAGAGCCGCCCAGTGGTGGAGCTGACGGATCAGCAGACCACCGCGGATGTCGAACGAGATGTCGAGGGTCGAGGCGAAGGCCTCGGACATCTGGATGCCCTGCAGCGGCACGTACGAGCCGTTATAGGTGGTGTGGCCCATCGACGGCACGAACCAGAAGGTGAGGAACGTACCGGTGATGAGCAGGATGATGAAGGAGTACAGCGCGACCTCACCGAGCATGAAGCTCCAGTGATCCGGGAAGACCTTCTTCATGAGGAAGCGCACGCCCTTGGCGGCGCCGCTGCGCTCGTCGATCCAGTTCGACACACCCGCCAGGCCGCCCTTGGGGTCCTGACGCTGCGTCGTCGGAGCGTGCGAGTCGCGCGCGGAAGCAGCGGTGCTCACGACTTGAGTTCCTTCCCGTTGTCTTCCCAGAAGCTCGGTCCGACCGGGCGCTTGAAGCCCTGGTCAGCCACGAGGTAGCCCTCGTCGTCGACGGAGATCTTCAGCTGCGGCAGCGGGCGCTTGGCCGGGCCGAAGATGACCTTGCAGTCGTCCGTCATGTCGAACGTGGACTGGTGGCAGGGGCAGAGCAGGTGGTGCGTCTGCTGCTCGTAGAGGCCCACCGGGCAACCCACGTGCGTGCAGATCTTGGAGTAGGCGACGATGCCGTCGACACCCCACTGACGCTGACGCTCCGACTTGATCTTGGCCTCGTCGAGACGGACGAGGATCACGGAGGCCTTCGTCTTCTCGTTGAGGGGGTGCTCGGTGTCGTTGACACCCTCGGGCAGGACGTGGAAGACCGAGCCCAGCGTCACGTCGGACGCGCGGATGGCGGTGCCTTCCGGGTCACGCATGAGACGACGGCCGCGCCCGTTGATCTTCGTGTCCCACATCGTCTTGACGAGGTCGAGCTTCGGCATCGGGCCCAGGCCACCGAGGAGGGGGAGGGCGACCGGCACGGCGAACAGGCCGAGCGCGCCACCGAGCGTCCACTTCAGGAGCGGGCGACGCTTGAGCTGAGCAGCCTCGGCGCCACCGGTCATGATGTTGGCGGCGGCTTCCCAGGCCTCGTCGTCCGACTTCAGCTCGTGACGCTCTTCGATGACCTCTTCGTCCGGCATGATCGTCTTCGCCCAGTGGACGGCACCGAGGCCGATACCGAGCAGCGACAGCGCCAGCGTGAAGCCGAGAACGAAGTGAAGCGCCTTGGTCGGGCCGACGAACGGGATCGTCATGACCGAGTTCTTGTCGATCGCGAAGTAGGCCACGACGAACAGCACCGTGGCGAGCATCGACATGATGAACAGGGTTGCGACCTGACGCTCGGACCGCTTGGCAGCAGCCGGGTCCTCGTCACCGAGACGGTGGACGTGCGGCGGGAGGCCGGGGTTCTCGAAGCGGTCGGGAAGTGCGCCCGTGCCCTCGATGTGCCCGTCGTTCAGGCTGACCGGAGCGTAGTCCGACGAGCCCTCACCCGGGTGCGCCGAAGCGCCGGATTCATTCATGTTCTTGCGATTCCTGTCTGACGAGTCAGATCCGAAACGGGGAAACTTCATCAGGCCGCCTTACGTCCGAGCCACACGGCCACACCGATGCACAGGCCGATACCGAACGTCCAGGCGAACATGCCCTCCGTCACCGGGCCGAGAGCACCGAGGTTGTGACCGCCCTCAGCAGGGTCGTTCTCGACGTGCTTGAGGTAGGTGATGATGTCCTTCTTGTCCTGCGGCGAGAGGTTGGTGTCGTTGAACACCGGCATCGACTGCGGGCCCGTGACCATGGCCTCGTAGATGTGCTTGCCGCTGACCGACATCAGGGTCGGGGCGTACTTGCCTCGCGTCAGGGCGCCGCCCTGGCCGGAGGCGTTGTGGCACATGGCGCAGTTGACGCGGAAGAGCTCGCCACCCTTGGCGGCGTTGCCGCCCGGGGTCGTGTACTCCTTCTCCGGAACGCTCGGGCCGGGGCCCAGGCTCTGGACGTAGGCAGCCATCTGCGCGATCTGCTCGTCCGAGAACTGGACGTTGTTGCGCTGGGCCTGCGTGTTCGGAGCCGCGAGCGGCATGCGGCCGGTGCCGACCTGGAAGTCGACCGACGCAGCGCCGACGCCGACGAGCGACGGGCCGGAGGTGGTGCCGGTGGCGTTGGTGCCGTGGCAGGTGGAGCAGTTCGAGAGGAACAGCTGCTTACCGGCCTTGACGTCCTCGGCGCTGGCGCCGGCAGCCTTGGCGGTCTTGGGCGCGAACGCGGCGTAGAGGCCACCGGTCACCACGAGGGCGAGAAGCAGCACGACGAACAGGGCAGCCGGGTGTCGGCGGCGGGCGGCGAGAGTGCTCACGAGAACATCCTGTCGACGGTCGGGGAAATGATGCGGCGCGGTTCGTGGCGCATTACTTCAGGAGGTAGATGGTGGCGAACAGTGCGATCCAGACGACATCGACGAAGTGCCAGTAGTAGGACGTGACGATGGCGCCGGTGGCCTGGTGGTGGCTGTAGTTCTTCGACGTGAAGGTACGGCCGATGATCAGCAGGAAGGCCAGGAGACCCAGGGTCACGTGGATGCCGTGGAAGCCGGTGGTGATGTAGAACATCGAACCGTAGGCGTCACTGTCGAGCGAGATGCCCGCCTCGTGGAGCTCGGAGTACTCCAGCACCTGGCCGGACACGAAGATCGCGCCGAACAGGTAGGTGAGGGAGTACCACTCGCGCATGCCCCACTTGCCGACCTCGAGAAGCTTGCCCGTGCGGTGCGGGATGCCGTGCTCGGCCTTGAACACGCCGAGCTGACACCACACGGACGAGATCACGAGGACCGTCGTGTTGATGGCCGCGAACGTGACATTGAGGTGATGCGTGCGGTCATGCCACAGGTCACCTGCCACGGAGCGGATCGTGAAGTACATCGCGAACAAGCCGGCAAAGAACATGAGTTCGCTTCCGAGCCACACCATCGTGCCAACGGCAGTCAGGTTGGGTCGGGTCGCCGGTCCGTGCCCGGCGGGGATGCCGTGTTCGCTCGTCTGAGCTGTAGTTGCGGTCGCCACCCGGACATTATGTCCTGCCCATTCCCCGATCGCGCACGCGGCCCCCCGAAGAGACACACTTTTGTTACTTCCGCTGTGAGAGCACTGGGTTTCGCACGGGTTCGAGCTGTGGGTGTGATGCGCGTCGTTCCGCGCATCGGGAGGCGGCACAGGGTGAGTCGGCGGCGGGCCTAGAGTTGGGGAGAACCCGTCGTCCGACACCAGCGAGGTATCGCAATGCAGTGGCCGCAACTCGTCTCACACCTCGTGCGAGGTGAGGACCTCAGCTATGAGCAGGCTCGTGGGGCCATGGACGCGATCATGTCCGGGGAGGTGTCGCCCGTCCGGATGGCTGCGTTCCTCGTGGCTCTTCACTCCAAGGGCGAGACCGTGCAGGAGCTTCAGGGCCTCGCGGACGTCATGGTCGAACACGCGCGCGCTCTCGAGGTGCCGGGCCCGACGCTCGACATCGTCGGCACCGGTGGCGACATGGCACACACGGTGAACATCTCGACGATGGCGTCTCTCGTCTGTGCCGGCGCCGGGGTGCGAGTGGCCAAGCACGGCAACCGGGCGAGTTCCAGTTCGACGGGCACTGCGGACGTCCTGGAGGCTCTCGGCGTCGATCTCACGACGGAGCCCGAGCGTCTGCAGGCCGAAGCGCTCGAGGCCCCCATGACCTTCCTCTTCGCGCAGCTTTTCCACCCCGCCATGCGTCACGCGGCGACGACGCGCCGGGAACTCGCCGTTCCGACGGCCTTCAACTTCCTCGGTCCGCTGACCAACCCTGTGCGCCCTGCGGTGGCCGCGGTCGGGTGCGCGAACAAGGCGATGGCCCCGGTCATGGCGGGCGTGTTCGCCGAGCGCGGCACGGATGCGGCCGTTTTCCGCGGTGATGACGGGCTCGACGAGCTCACCCTGGCCACGACGTCGACGGTGTGGTGGGTGTTCGACGGCGCGGTGGAGGAGCACGTGCTCGGCCCGCAGGACGTCGGTCTCGAAACGGCACCGCTGGAAGCCTTGCGAGGTGGCCAGGCGGACGAGAACGCCGAGGTCGTGCGCCGTCTGCTGGCCGGCGATCACGGTCCGGTGCGTGACGCCGTCCTGTTCAACGCGGGGCTCGCGTTGGCCCTGACGGAGCAGCAGGCGAGCGGTGAGCGCTTCGGTGGACGTGGCGATCTTGCCGAGGCGGTGCGAGCCGGCGTCGCCCGGGGCGCAGAGGCCATCGACTCCGGTGCTGCTGCCCGAGTTCTCGACGGTTGGGTCGAACGTTCCCGCTCGGCGTCGCGCTGACGATGGCTACGGTGTACCCGTGATCACCGCAATTGTTCTCATCGAAGCCGAGGTCTCCCGCATCCCCGAGGTGGCCGCGGAGCTCGCCGATCTCGACGGCGTCGACGAGGTCTACTCCGTGACAGGCGGTGTCGACCTCATCGCCATGGTGCGCGTTCCCTCCTACGAGGACCTCGCGCCTGTCATCTCCGATCGCATCAACAAGGTCGCCGGCGTGACGGGCACGGACACGCACCTCGCGTTCCGTACCTACTCCAAGCACGACCTCGAGGCCGGCTTCGACCTAGGCCTCGACGGCTGAGAACCCCTCACGAAGCGCGCTCTTCCTCCCACGCGAGTTCGCGAGCCCGCTCGACGAGGGGATCGAGCCGTGACAATGCCCCGCCGGCACCGCCCACGGGGCTGACCCACGGGAGATCCGAGTCGACCACGCGGGTTCCGGGGCGCTCGAGCCAGCGCAGCACGACGTCCGTCTCCTCCGGGAGTGTCTCGTCGGTGGGCGACACCGCTTCGGCGAAGAGGGCGAGTGACTCGATGACGGGGCGCGGGTCCTCCCCGCGATTCGCGTGTGCCGACCCCGCGAGCCGTCCGTAGCGGACGACCGCGAACTCCCAGCCTCCTCCGGCGCGTGGTCGGGCAGCGACGAAGTGGGGGTTCTGGACGAGCGGGGCGCGCCGCTGGTGACGATCGGTGCCGCGCAGCATCTCCACGAGGGCGTCGCGCGTGGCGCGGGCTTCTTCGAAGCGCTCGTCGGTGGCCAGGCGAGTCAGACGTCCTTCGAGATCGGAGACGAGCGTCGAGGTGCCGGACTCGAGCTCCTGGCGCAGAGCCGTCACGATCGGCGCGTAGGCCTCCGGTGTGAGTTCGCCGAGGCAGGGGGCGTCGCATCGGTCGATCTCGGCGAGAACGCACGGGGGCGCGCCCTTGTTCGAAATCGGTTGAGTGCACTGGCGGATCCGGCGCACGTCGTGGATGGCGTCACGCGCGGCGCCGGCCGCGGTCTTCGATCGGAACGGGCCCACGTAGAGGGCCTCGTCGTCGCGTCGGGAACGGACGACGGACAAGCGGGGGAAGCGCTCGTCGGTGACCTTGAGCCATGCGGCCTTCTCGGGCCGGGCGGAGCGTCGATTGAAGCGAGGGCGGAACTCTGCGATCAATCGGATCTCGCGCACATGAGCTTCGAGCGCGGTGGCGCAGGGGATCGGCGTGACGGTGTGCGCGAGGTCGACCATGAGGCCCATTCCGCGCCGCTTCTCGGAGGCCGTGAAGTAACTCTTGACTCGACGCTTAATGTTTCCCGACGTGCCGACGTAGAGCGGAACGCCCTGCTCGTCCTTGAAGACATAGACGCCCGGCGCCTCGGGTAGGCCGTCGGCCATCGTCGCGCGACGGCGACGCGCAGCGGGCACCTTGGCGCCGAAGACGAGGAGATCCTCGCGGGATGTCACACCGAGTGAGCCAGCGCGGGCGAGGAGAGCGTGCAGCACGTCGACCGTGGCTCGCGCGTCGGCGAGAGCGCGGTGATTGGGAGTCGTGTGAGCACCGAAGTGTGCGGCCAGGGTTCCGAGGCGGTGGTTGCGCACCTCGTCGCGTGGGACGAGGGCGCGAGCGAGCTTCACCGTGTCGACGACGTCGGGGGCGGGCCAGTCGATGGCGTGGCCGGCGCACGCGGCTTTGAGGAAACCGACGTCGAATCCGGCGTTGTGGGCCACGAGAACGCTGTCATGTCCGAGGAACTCGAGGAAGGCCGGCAGAACCCCCGCGATGCGTGGGGCGTCGTACACCATGCTCGTCGTGATGCCGGTGAGGCGCTGGATCTGGACGGGGATCTCATGGCCGGGGTCGACCAGGGTGGCGAACTCTCCCAGGATCTCGCCGCCGCGCACCTTTACGGCGCCGATCTCGGTGATGCCCTCGGCCTCGGGGCGCCCGCCCGTCGTCTCGAGGTCGACCACGACGAACGTCACGTCGACGAGGGGCGTGCCGAGGTCACTGAGCGACGTCTGCACGCCCGTCTGCGCTGTCGTGATCTCCATGCTCCGCACGGTAGATGCCGGCACCGACAACCCCTTGCTCCTCGAGGCTCGATGGCGCCGGCCATCGGATGAATTCCGCTGAATGGCGGGGTTGTCGGTACCCGCACCTACCGTCGTCGTCACAAGCCGATCGCATGGGCGAACGGCCGCGAGAACCAACCGAAGGGGGCATCATGCTCATCTCGTGCAACTCCTGCCCGGTGCGGGGTCGCGCTTGCGACTCATGCGTGGTCACGACCTTCCTCGGGCTGCCCGAACCGGCCCTCGGCGAACCCGAGTGGGAGGCCGAGGACCACCGGGTGCTCGACACCCTGTGCGCCTCCGGCCTCGTGTCCGCCCACGACGCGGCGGAGGCGCGTCTCGAGCGCGCGCCGTTCGGTCTTCAGGTGGCCGTCTGAGACGCGCCCTCTAGGGTTGGCGCATGCCGTCCCGCCGCCGTGTTCTCGGGTTGCTGCCCGTCGTCCTCGCCGCGGCATGCTCTGGTGGCGACGGTGATGCTCGCGACGCGGAGCCGCCGTCGGGTTCGGGGGGCGATTCGTCGCGGCAGACGTTGCGCCTCGAGACGCCGCTCGGCTCGATCGACCTGTCGGTGACCGAGGGGAGCGCATCGGAGTGGGCGGACCTTGTGAAGCGTGCGGCAGGCGACGTGGCCACGATCTGGGGTAAGGCCCAGGGGAGCGTGAGGGTCGCGGTCGTCGACGACGCCACCTTCGCTGCGGCTGCTGACGGCCTCGACGGCTCGACGGCAGCCGTGACGACGAGCGACGGGCGCGTGCTCGTCTCGCCCAGCGCGGCGAGATCGCTGACCGACATCGGGCGACAGGTCGTCATTGCACACGAACTGGCGCACGTGCGGTTGCGACACTTCGGTTCCGACCGCACAGCGCTCTGGCTCAAGGAGGGCGCTGCGGAGTGGACCGCAACCCCCGACCAGGCGCCGAGGCTCCCCGCACGTTGGCCGAATCTTGCGGCAACCTACAACGCGCGGCAGGGACACTTCACCGGTCCACCGTCGGCGCAGCAGTTCCAGCGTGATGCCCGCCTGGGGTACGAGTGGTCCGCGGCTTACGTCACCTACCTGGCCCACGTCGCAGGTGCGGCGGTGCTCAAGCTTCTCGTGCAGTCGCGCGCGGACGAGGAGCACGCAGGCTCCTCGGCCCGACAGATCGTCCCCGAAGGCGCCGAGTCGTTCGTCGCGTGGTTGGAACGCGCACTGAACTCCGGAGGCTGAGGCCGGCGAACCACCGAGGCGCGCTCAGGCGTAGAGCTCGTCGACCTGCTCGGCGAAGTCCTTGAGCACGACGTGACGCTTCACCTTGAGGGACGGTGTGAGGTGCCCTGAAGCCTCCGTGAGGTGTTCCGGCAGCACCGTGAACTTGCGGATCGACTCCGCGCGCGACACGAGTTGGTTGGCCGTGTCGACCGCAGCCTGCAGCGCTTCGAGCACCTCGGGGCGCGTGCGTGCCTGCTCGGGGTCGAGGTCGGCGACGCCGTGCTCGTTGGCCCACGCCGGCAGCGCCTCCTCGTCGAGGGTGAGCAGCGCCGTGATGAACGGGCGGCCGTCACCGACGACGACGGCTTCGGCCACGAGGGGATCGGAGCGCAGGGCGTCCTCGAGGCGCGACGGGCTGACGTTCTTGCCGCCCGCGGTCACGATGAGGTCCTTCTTGCGGCCGGTGATCGTGAGGTAACCCTCCTCGTCGAGCGAGCCGAGATCGCCCGTGCGGAACCACCCGTCGACCTTCGCCTCTGCGGTCGCGTCAGGGTTGCCCAAGTACTCGCGGAAGACGTTGATGCCCTTGACGAGCACCTCGCCGTCCTCGGCGATACGCAGGCAGACGCCAGGGCATGCCGGGCCGACGGTGCCGATCTTGAGTCGCTCCGGCGGGTTGACCGACGCCGGTGCTGTCGTCTCCGTCAGGCCGTAGCCCTCAAGAACGGGAAGGCCGATCCCGTTGTAGAAGTGGGCGAGGGAGGCGTCCAAAGGCGCGCCACCGGAGATCGAGTACCGGAGCTCGCCGCCGAACGCCGCGCGCAGCTTCGCGTAGACGAGACGGTCGAAGACCGCGTGCTTGGCCCGAAGGAGCAACGACGGGCGCCGCCCCGCGTTCGTGGCCTGGCTGTACTTCGTCGCGACATCGGCGGCGGTGTCGAACACGCGACCCTTGCCGTCAGAGACTGCGCGCTGACGCGACGCGGCGAACACCTTCTCGAACACCCGCGGCACCGCGAGCAGGTACGAGGGGCGGTAGGTCCCGAGGTCGTCGACGAGGGTGGTCATCGACGTGTGCCCCAAACGGGTTCCGGAAGCGATCGCCACGTACTGGATGAGGCGCGCGAAGACGTGCGCGAGCGGCAGGAACAGCATCGTGCCGTTGTTGTCCTCGCCGTTGACGAGCGCGTCCATCCGGGCCAGGGCGTTCTGCGACAGCGCAACGAAGTTGCCGTGCGTCAGCACGCAGCCCTTCGGGCGGCCGGTCGTGCCGGAGGTGTAGATAATCGTCGCCATGCTCTCGGCGTCGAGGCTGTCGCGTCGTGCGCGCATCTCGGCATCACTGACATCGCCGGCACCCTGACGCAACTCGTCGAGGTGTCCGCCGTCGATCTGCCAGACGTCACGCAGGGCCGGGCACTCGTCGCGGACCGTGGCGATGCTGCGGGCCATGTCGACGTCCTCGACGATGGCGGCGATCGAGCCGGAGTCGCGAAGGATCCAGGAGATCTGGTCGGCCGACGACGTCTCGTACACCGGCACGACGACGGCGCCGGCAGTGAGCAGTGCGAGGTCGACGAGTGTCCACTCGTAGCGGGTGTGGCTCATGAGGGCGACACGGTCGCCCGGTCGCACGCCCGACGCCATGAAGCCCTTGGCCAACTGCTCCACCTCGGCGAGGAACTCGCGGTGGGTGATCTCACGCCACGTGGCCCCCTCGCGCACGGCGTAGCCGACCTTGTCGCCACGCTGCGTCGCGTTCGTCGTGAGCAACTGCGGAAGACTCGCTTCCTCGCGGACGGGAACGAGCAGAGGTTCGCAGCTCTCCTGCATGGCGACCTTTCGTCTGAGGCGTGGGGTGGCGGGGTGGACTGACGTCCGAATGCCGCGCCCAGCCTAGCGGCTTGCTCGAAAGGTTCCGCGCGCATGCCCTACTGTCGCGACATGGGTGAGCACACGAACGCGACTCGGGTGATGTCAGCAGATCCGGAGACGGTGCTGGCCACCGTCGTCGACATCGAGGCCTACCCGAGGTGGACATCGCAGATCACACGGGCCGAGGTGTTCGCGTTGGATGCGGCGGGCATGCCGAGCGACGCAGAGCTGAGGATGGACGCCGGGCTGCTCAAGGACGTCCTCCGGCTGCGCTACCGCGTGACGAGGCGGGGCCCGGAAGCGGAGGTCGCGTGGACACTCGTCGCGGCGCAGCAGCTACGGAGCCTGGAGGGTTCGTACCGCATCGTGCCGGCGGCTCAGGGGTGCACCGTCACGTACACGTTGAACGTGGATCCCGGCATTCCGATCATCACAGCACTACGCCGCAAGGCTGAGGCAACGGTCGTTTCGGTGGCGCTGGACGACTTGGCGCGTGAGGTCGAGCGCCGAAACACGGAAAGGACGCACCGCGAGTGACGGCGAGGCGATTTGGCCACCGTCGTGGAGCCGTTCAGGATTGGTGGCACGTGCGGTCGCCCGAGTGGCTCCGCGGGATGAAGGGCACAACGTGAGCGTGAGCATCGGTATCGACATCGGCGGAACGAAGATCGCCGGCGGTCTCGTCGACGCCGAGGGCCGACTTGTCGAGCAGGCACGCCGTGACACGCCCGCGCAGGATGCCGAGGCCATCATCAGCGGCACGGTCGACCTCATCCGGGAGCTTGCCGAGAAGGCGCGAGCCCATGGTGACGAGACGCCCAAGGTGGGGGTTGCGTGCGCCGGTTACATCGATCGTGAGGGGGCGACGGTCCTTTTCGCACCGAACATCGCGTGGCGCCACGAGCCGCTGCGCGCCCAGCTCCAGGAGGCCACCGGTCACGACGTCGTCATCGAGAACGACGCCAACGCCGCCGGGTACGGGGAGTTCCGCTACGGCGGCGGCAAGAACGTCGACGACATGGTGATGATCACGCTCGGCACTGGTGTCGGCGGAGGCATCGTGCTCGGCGGCGAGGTCTTCCGCGGCAGCCACGGCGTCGGCGCCGAGATCGGCCACATGCGCGTCGTCCCGCACGGACACCTCTGCGGCTGTGGCAACCGAGGTTGCTTCGAGATGTACGCCAGCGGCAGCGCGCTCGTTCGCGACGCGCGGGCCCTCGTCGACGAGGGGACTCCGCAGGGAAAGCGTCTGCGTGAGTTGTGCGACGGCAAGCCGGAGAACCTCAAGGGCGTTCACGTGACGCAGGCCGCCCAGGAAGGTGACGAAGCGGCGGTGGCGCTGCTCGCCGAGATCGGACGCTGGCTGGGCGAGGGCGCCGCGTCGCTCACGGCGATTCTCGACCCGCAGCTCTTCGTCATCGGGGGAGGCCTCGCCGAGGCGGGCGACCTCGTCCTCGAGCCCGCACGCGTCGCGTTCGCCGAGGAGCTGACCGGCGGCGGGCACCGCCCCGCGGCTCGTTTCTGCGTCGCGACGCTCGGAAACGACGCAGGCGTCATCGGCGCCGCAGCACTGGCAAGGGAAGGACGCGCGTGAGTCTCGCGATCGGTATCGACATCGGCGGCACGAAGGTGGCCGGCGGTCTCGTCGACGAGGAGGGCAACGTCATCGCCCGCGCCCGTCGCGACACCCCACACCGCTCGACGAAGGCGGCGGTCGTCGAAGACCTGCTCGTCAGCGTCGTCGACGAGCTCGACGCCGTCGCGGAGCGCGACTCGCTCGGCGATGTATCCGCCGTCGGCATCGGCGCGGCCGGTTTCGTCGGAGCGGATCGCTCGACGGTCGTTTTCGCCCCGCATCTGTCGTGGCGCAACGAGCCGCTGCGCGAGAACCTGCGCGCGCGGTGCACGCACCCCGTCTTCGTCGACAACGACGCCAACACGGCGTGCTGGGCCGAGTGGCGCTTTGGTGCCGTGCGCGGTGAGAGCCACGTCGTCATGGTCAACCTGGGAACCGGAATCGGCGGCGCCGTGCTGTTCGACGGGGAGATCCAGCGCGGTCGGTACGGCATCGCGGGGGAGTTCGGCCACATGCAGGTCGTGCCCGGCGGCCTGCGCTGCGAGTGCGGAAACCGCGGCTGCTGGGAGCAGTATGCGAGCGGCAACGCGCTCGTGCGCGAAGCTCGCTCGCTGCTCGCCGCCGAATCGCCCATGGCTCACGACATCGCGGACACCCTCGGCGGCGACCTGACGAAGCTGACCGGTCCGATGATCACCGAGGCCGCCTCGGCCGGTGACGCCACCGCCGCGGAGCTTCTCGCCGAGATCGGCACGTGGCTCGGCACTGGCCTCGCCAACCTCGCCAGCGCGTTCGATCCGAGCGCCTTCGTCATCGGCGGTGGAGTCTCCGCCGCCGGTGACATGCTGCTCGGTCCGGCGCGTGAGGCCTTCCGCAAACAACTGCCCGGGCGCGGTTACCGCCCGGAGGCCCGCATCGCCCAGGCGCAACTCGGCAATGAGGCCGGCCTCGTCGGCGCCGCAGACCTCGCCCGCAGCGCCGTGAAAGGAAACGTGGCATGACGGTACGACTCATGAGCTACAACGTGCGGGGCCTCAAGGACGACCGGGCCGCGCTGCACGAAGTCATCGAGCACGCGCGACCTGACGTGCTGTGCCTGCAGGAGATGCCGCGTCACCCGTTCTCGAACCACAAGGTCGCGGCTTTCGCCGAGAGCCTCGGCATGGTCTGGGGCGGCGGCAAGCGTCATCGCATGAGCACCGCGCTCATCACGTCGCCGCGCGTCGAGGTGCGTCGCAGCGGTCACGGCCTGTACTCCGTGCCGCGTCCGCAGGAGCCGCGCGGTTACGCATGGGCGGAGGTGGCGTTGCCCGGTGAGAAGCCGTGGGTCGCGATCAGCACGCACCTGTCGCTCTACGGAGCGTTGCGCGGTGGACACGCGCGTGAACTGCTCGGCGACGAGACCCTCGACCACACGTTGCCGTGGGCGATCGCCGGCGACTTCAACGAGCTCGAGAACGGCCCCGCCGGGCGCGAGTTCAAGCATCACGGTCTGCTCGACGCGGGCCCGCGCATCAACACGTTCAACGCGGCCGACCCGCACAAGCGCATCGACTTCATCTACGCCTCGCCGCAGCTGACGCTGACGGCCGTCGACATGTCCGCGGTCGAAGAGCAGATGAAGGTCGCGACCGACCATCGCCCGCTCGTCGTCGACGCCGTCATCGCCTGACGAGCCTTAGACGCGCGCCCCGTCGTCGTCATCGTCCTCGTCGCGTGACTTCGGCTGTCGGGCCACGGCCATGACGAAGCCGGCTGCGGTGATGAGCGCGGCGAGGCTCCACCACAACGTTGCGGCGTTGCGGTCGAAGAAGAGCAGGTAGAGCAGCCACAACGGGCCCAGCACGAGGCAGCCCAACATGACGATCGTTGCCGGGTCGTCGCTGTCGAGGGGCGTCGGCTCGGGTGGGACGAAGTCGTCGTCGTCCTCGAGTTCGGGAGGGTCCTCAAGCGGTCGATTCGTGTTCAGGTTCGGCAGCGAGGGCGCGTCGTCACGCAGCCGCCACTGGTCACGGAAACCCGGAACGGGGGAGTCGTCCGTGGCCGACGACGACGCGCTGTCGCCGCGCGAGTTGTCCTTGGGTGGCTCGGCAAAGCCGTGGTCGAACCGGTGGCGACTCGCCGGGGGCATCTCATGAGGTTCGTCGGCAGAGGAATCCGACTGCGGCCGCAGGCTCTTGGCGATGGCCTCGAACTCCGCGTCCCAGTCGCGGGCCTCGTCGGGCTGCCCGTTCGTCATCGAACGCGGTTGCGGCGCGCGGGCACAGCGCTGCCACGGAGATCGTCGAGCTGCATGCCCACATCCTGGCACGAGAGGGGCAACGCCGCGGCCCGGACGGGCTACGCGTCATAGGTCACACCGACTAGAGTGACATCGGATTCTCACGCCCAACAGGAAGTTCTCCCGTGCTCTACTGGCTCCTCAAGCGAGTTCTCGTCGGCCCGGCGCTGCGGACGGTGTTCCGCCCGACCGTCGAAGGGCTCGAGCACGTCCCGGATTCGGGGCCTGCGATCCTCGCCATCAACCACCTGTCGTACTCCGACTGGCTCTTTCTGCCGCTCGTGCTCGACCGTCGCGTGACGTTCGTCGCCAAGTCCGAGTACTTCACCACGCCCGGCGTCAGGGGCCGCATGCAGAAGAGCTTCTTCTCGGGCACGGGCCAGGTACCGATCGACCGCACGAGCGGTTCGGCGGCCGCGGGGGCACTCGCGACGGGCAAGCGGATCCTCGCTGAGGGCGATCTGTTCGGCATCTTCCCCGAGGGCACGCGTTCGCCGGACGGCCGCCTCTACAAGGGCAAGACGGGCGTGGCCCGGTTGGCGCTGGAAAGTGGCGCGCCGGTCATCCCGGTGGCACTCATGGACACCGACACGGTGGCCCCTCCCGGTGAGAAGTTCGGTCGTTACGCGCAGCCGCACGTGCGCTTCGGTGTTCCGCTCGACTTCTCGCGCTTCGAGGGTATGAGCGCCGACCGTTTCGTCCTGCGTTCGATCACCGACGAGATCATGTACGAGCTCATGCTCCTGTCGGGCCAGGAGTACGTCGACGAGTACGCCGCATCGCGCAAGAAGTCCGTTGCCGAGAAGGCTCGCACCATCGGTGAGGGCGCGGTTCACGTGGCCAAGGAGATCCAGGGCAGCGCCACCTCCGTCATCGAGGACGCCGCCTCACGCCTGCCGCGCAAGAGCAGCGACGCCGACAAGGGCAAGAACGCGGACGCAGCCGCGTCAGCAGAAACCCCCGACTCCTCCGGCGACGTGACCACGGAGACGATTCAGCCGGTGGCCGAGGCGCCGGGTGAGGAAGCGAGCGAGCGCTCCTGACTCCGTCTCAGTAAAAGGTCTGAGATGCGCAGGATTGGACAGCGGTCATAGGCTTTGGAGGGTGAGTACCACCCCCGAAACCCAGACCATTTCGACTACGACCCGTCCCGTGGGCCTCGACTGGCCGGAGCTTCCGGCGAAGCAGCAGCCCACGTGGCCCAACGACGGCTCGCTCGAACGTGTTTCGGAGACCCTGGCCAGCTATCCGCCGCTCGTCTTCGCGGGCGAGTGTGACGATCTGCGCACCCGTCTGGCCGCCGCAGCCCGCGGCGAGGCCTTCGTCCTGCAAGGTGGCGACTGTGCGGAGATGTTCGCCTCGGCCACGGCCGACAACATCCGCGACCGCATCAAGACGATCCTCCAGATGGCGGCCGTCCTCACGTACGGCGCGAGCACGCCGGTCGTGAAGCTGGGCCGCATCGCCGGCCAGTTCGCGAAGCCGCGCTCGAAGGACACCGAGACCCGTGGCGACGTCACGCTCCCGGCCTACCGCGGTGACATGGTCAACGACTTCGCCTTCACCGAGGATGCTCGTCGTCCGAACCCGGACCGTCTGCTCCAGGCGTACAACACGAGCGCGGCCACGCTGAACCTCGTGCGAGCCTTTACGCAGGGCGGTTTCGCCGACCTGCGCAACGTGCACGAGTGGAACAAGGGCTTCATCGCCAACGCCGCGAACTCGCGCTACGAGAAGACGGCCAAGGACATCGACCGGGCGATGCGGTTCATGGCGGCCTGTGGTGCCGACTTCGACGCCCTCAAGGCGGTCGACTTCTTCTCCAGCCACGAGGCGCTGCTGCTCGACTACGAGCGTCCGCTGACGCGCACCGACTCCCGTTCGGGCCGCCCGTACGCCACGTCGGGACACATGCTGTGGGTCGGTGAGCGCACCCGCGAGATCGACGGCGCCCACATCGACTTCATCAGCCGTATCTCGAACCCGGTCGGCATGAAGGTGGGCCCCAAGGCCGACCCGGACGACCTGCTGCGCATCATCGACAAGATCGACCCCGAGCGTGAGCCGGGCCGTCTGACGTTCATCACGCGCATGGGTGCGGGCACGATCCGCGAGGCTCTGCCGCCCATCGTCGAGCGTCTCAAGGCCGAGGGCGCCACGCCGTTGTGGATCACCGACCCGATGCACGGCAACACGTTCGAATCCTCCAGCGGCTACAAGACGCGTCGTCTCGACGACGTCGTCGACGAGGTCCGTGGCTTCTTCGAGGTGCACGAAGCGGCCGGCACGGTGCCGGGCGGCCTGCACGTCGAGCTCACGGGCAACGACGTCACGGAGTGCCTCGGCGGCAGCGTCGAGGTGCGTGACGAAGACCTCGAGAGCCGTTACGAGTCGGCGTGCGACCCGCGCCTCAACCACCAGCAGAGCCTTGAGCTCGCCTACCTGGTGGCCGAGATGCTGGGTGCACGCAACGCCTGAGCAACCACCGCTTCACGCCGAACGGCGCTCGCCCCGACGAGGGGGTGAGCGCCGTTCGGCGTTTGTCGTGGAGCCGCCTCAGAAGTTCAGCGTGACAGTGGAGCCCTTGGGCGCCTGCTTGCCGGAGCCGCCCTCGGGCGACTGGCTGGAGACGGTGCCGTCGAGGAGATCGTCGAGCCACGAGCCGCCGTCGACTTCGAATCCGGCGTCCTCGAGCGTGCGGCGGGCATCGGCTGCGCTCATGCCGACGACATCCGGGACGTCAACCATCTCGGGTCCCTTGGACACGGTGAGCGTGACGGTGCTTCCTGCCCGCGCGGTCGTGCCGCTGCTCGGGTCGGTGGAGACGACCTTGCCCGACTCGATGTCCGGGTCGTAGTCCTCCGTTGTCGTCACGGAGAAGCCGAGCGCCTCCAACTGACGCTTCGCATCGTCCTCCGACGATCCGGAGACATCGGGGACGTCGACCTCGGCCGGTCCGTCGCTCACGATGAGGGTGATCGGGGTGTCGTGACGCACGCGGCTGCCACCTGCGGGGTTGGTGCCGACGACCTTGTCCTTCTCGATGTCGGAGTGTTGCTTCTCGACGCGAGCGACCTTGAACCCCTTGCTCTCCAGGGTCTTGCGCGCGTCGTCCTGCGTGGCGTTCGCGGTATCGGGGACGTCGACCATGCGGGGGCCGGTGCTGACCCAGAGCGTCACATCGCTCGTCGGACGGCGCGACGCTCCGCTTTCGGGTGTCGTGCGCACAGCCTGCCCCGTGGGCACAGTGTCGGACTCGGTGGTGCGGACCTTGACGTCGAAGCCTGCGCTTCGCAGGGTCGAAACGGCCTGACCTTGAGCTTGACCCTGAACCTTGGGAACGGTGCGCGGGCCGAGGGGGCCGACGGTGAACGCGATGGCCGCCACGACGGCGACGACGAGTGCGGCGACGGCGAGCACCCAGGGCCACCAACGGTGCGGGCGCTCGTTCTCGACGACGGTGGCGCGGCTCGGGAGGGCCGTCGTCGACTGGGGGCCGTACTGGCGGGTGACGAGCGGGGAGTCGGGAGCCTCGGCTGCAGAGGAGGCTCGGGCGACCGGCGCGGTCGTACCGTCGGCGGCCGCGGAGACGCGGGTGTGCTGGGTGTCGGCGTTCGTCGTCAGTGACGACGGCGGGGCCGGCGGTACCGGGACGTCGAGAACGTCGTTGGGGAGTTCGGCGCGAAGCCTGGTGACTTCGGTCTTGAACTCCTCGGCGTCGGCGGGACGCTCCTGAAGCTCCTTGGAACAGGCCCGGGCGAGGAGTGGGTCGAAGGCGGCAGTGAGCTCCGGCAGGATCTCGGAGGGCTTCGCCATCGTGCCGTGCACGTGCTGGTAGGCCACCTGGACGGGAAGGTCGCCGTCGAAGGCGCGGTGGCCCGTGAGCATCTCGAAGAGCACGAGTCCCGCGGAGTAGACGTCGGAACGGGTGCCGGAGGGGCTGAAGCTCGACGGCTCGACCTGTTCGGGCGACAGGTACGACGCCGTGCCGATGAGGACTTCGCTGTCCACGCTCACACCGCTTCCGGTGACCGCGCGGGCCAGGCCGAAGTCGGCGACCTTGACCCGGTCGGCAGCGTCGATGAGAACGTTCTCCGGCTTGATGTCGCGATGCACGAAGCCGGCCCGGTGGGCGGCGGCGAGCCCGTCGAGCAGCTGCTCGAAGAGCGTGAGCTGCTCACCCACGCTCCTGTCGCCGTCGCGAATGACGTCGCGCAACGTGCGACCGCGCACAAGTTCCATGGCGAGATAGACGACATCGGCGTCCTGCCCCTGGTCGTGCACTGCGACGACGTGGGGGTGGGCAAGTCGCGCCGCAGCGCGGGCTTCACGCTGGAAGCGCTCGACGAAGACGGGGTCACGCGCAAGGTCGGCCCGCAACACCTTGAGGGCGACCTCCCGCTCGAGGCGGAGGTCTCGAGCGACGTACACACTGCCCATGCCACCGTCCGCAAGATGCTCGAGGACGCGATAGCGCCCTTCGACGGTGCGGCCGATGAGGGGATCGGCGTGCGAGGTGGTCACGGTGGCGAGTCTAGGTGGCGGGGCAGGAAGAACGCTGAACGCTGCGGGTCATCAGGTGAGGACACGGAGCGTGCCTGGCGCCCGGCTGCGTCAGCCGCCGAAGCGCTTCATGTGCGCCTTGACGCTGCTGACGTACTGGCGTGTGTCGGGGTAGAAGCCGTGTTTCCGGACAGCGCCGAGGCCCTGGTAGTAGGAGCCGATCACCTCGTCGCGGTTGTTGGCGTGCTGGGTGAGGAAGCGTAGAGTGACAACGCCTGCCGTGATGTTGTCCTGTGGGTCCATGAGGTTGAGCTTGCGGCCCGCGAGGTCGCCCGCCCAACGGCCGGTGGCCGGCATGACCTGCATCGTGCCGAGCGCGTCGCAGACGGAGACGGCGCTCTGGCGGTGCCCCGATTCCTGCCAGCCGATGGCGAGGGCGAGCGTCGGGTCGACCCCGTAGCGCTTGGCGGTGGCGACGATCATCGAACGGATCTGGGCCTGGTTCGGCAGGTTCGCCTGCGCGAGTTGCTGACGGTGACGATCACCCGAGGCGACAGCGGAGGCCGGGTAGCGCCGTGCCGCAGGGGTGCCGGCGTACTTGACGACGTGCGTCGGCTTGGGTGCGTAGCCACCAGCAGGGGCCTTCGAGGTGGGCTTGCGAGCAGGCTTCGTGGTGGGCTTCTTTGCCGGCTTCGCGGCGGAGGTGACACCGGCAACGGGGATCTTGACCTGAGACCCGACGTGGAGACGACGCGCGTCGAGCCCCGGATTCGCCTTGATGACGCTTGCCAGGCTCGCGTGATGACGCTGGGCCAGCGTGTAGAGCGAGTCGCCCGGGCGCACGGTGACGCTCTTCGTGTGACGAACGGCCTTCTTCGTGGGCTTCTTCGCCGGCGCCTTCGCTGGCTTTGCTGCGGGCTTCTTGACCGGCTTCGCGCTCGTGGCCTTCGACGGCTTCTTGACGGGCTGCTTCTTGACGGGCTTCGTCGCCTTCGGGGCCGAGGCGGGGACCGGCACCTTGAGGACGGTGCCCGGCACGAGACGACGGAACTCGATCTTCGGGTTCGCCTTGACGATGGCCGCGACGCTCGAGGAGTGGGTTCGCGCGATGGCGTAGACCGAGTCCCCGGGGCGGATCGTGACGTTCTTGACCTTGCGGGTCGGCTTCTTCTTCGCAGCAGGGCTGCTCTTCGCGGCTCCCTTGACGAACTGCGCGTGAGCTCGGCCCGGCTGAACGTGCGCAGGCGGCGCCGCGTGCAGTGCGACGGGGACGTCGTAGGTGAGAGGCATGGCTCACACGCTAGGTGGTGACGTGGCTCGTCCTGCGAAGGCGCGCCCGAAGGGGTGAAGCTCGCCCCCGGTGCGCTGGCCGACATGCGGTAACGCGTTCCCGTCTGGCAATCTTGGGGTCGTGGATGACGCAACGCACACGGAACTCGAAGCACTTGTCGGTGACTGGCTCACCGTGCCCGACCTCGCCGAGGAGCTGGGCATGTCGCTGCGCCAGGTGCGTCAGATGATCGCCGATCGCGAGATCATCGCCGCGCGCGTGGGGGAGCGCAATGTCGTCGCGGTGCCGGCATCCTTCGTTCAGGACGGTGCGGTCGTCACGCCTCTCATGGGCACGGTGACGGTGCTCTCCGACGCGGGGTTCAGCGACGAGGAAGCGATTCGCTGGCTGTGCACGCCCGACGAGACCTTGCCGATCGACGGCGCCCCCATCGACATGCTGCGTGCGGGCCGCAAGGCCGAGGTGCGCAAGCGCGCCATGGAAGAGGCGTTCTGACGCTGCGCTGACGCGGGGCTGCTCAGCTGGAGCGAGCGGTGGTCGTCTCGATGAAGTCGTGCAGAGCGGTGAACGCTTCGGTCGGCATCGACTCGCGGAGCGACTCGAGCGCGGCGCGCGCTTCGTCGGCTCCCTGAGTGATGCGCTGCTCCACGGCGTCGACGGCGCCGGTGCTCATCGCGAGCGCGCGGAAACGCTCGATCTCGTCGGTGTCGAGGTCGTCGTGGCCGAAGCGGGTGTCGAAGAACGCGCGGTCGTCGGCGCAGAGGTCGTCGAGCAGGTGAGCGACGATGACGGTGCGCTTGCCTTCGCGCAGGTCGTCACCGGCCGGCTTGCCTGTCTGTGCCGGGTCGCCGAAGACGCCGAGCAGGTCGTCGCGCAGCTGGTAGGCCTCGCCGAGGGCGAGACCGTAGCGCGAGAGGGCTTCGAGAGTGGCGTCGTCGCCGCCGGCGCAGGTGGCACCGATGAGCAGGGGGTGCTCCATCGTGTACTTCGCGCTCTTGTACCGGATGACGCGCAGAGCGCGGGTGATGCGCTCGTCGGTGGCGAGCCCTTCCCAGTTCTGCACGGCCTCGAGGACGTCGAGGAACTGCCCGCCCATGAGCTGGGTGCGCATGAGGTCGAAGACCCGGCGTCCGCGAAGAACCTCGTCGGCGGATAGACCGCTCGTCGCGTACATCTCGTCGGCCCAGGTGAGGCACAGGTCGCCCGCGAGGATGGCGCCGGCCTCGCCGAAGCGGTCGGCGTCGCCGGTGAGGCCGCGCTCGCGGTGGGCGTTCGCCATGGCGCGGTGGGCAGCCGGCATGCCGCGGCGGGTGTCGCTCGCGTCCATGACGTCGTCGTGCAGCAGCGCGGCGGCCTGGAAGAGCTCCATCGACGCGCTGGCGCGCACGAGGTCGTCGCTGTCGGCGCCGCCGGCGGCGCGGTAGCCCCAGTAGAGGAACGACGCACGCACGCGCTTGCCGCCGGAGAGCAGGGAAGCGATGGCGTCGACCATGAGATCGGTTTCGTCGCCGAGGGGGGCGAGAACCTCGCGCTGGTGGGCGACTTCGGCGTCGACGGTGCGCTGGATGCGTTCGAGCAACTGCGATGCGTCCGCGGAGTTGGGCACGTCTCGATCCTTCCGGCAAGCGACTTCCACCGAGCCTACGCGGTCGCTCCGATTCCGCGGAATCTGGGGGTTGTCGCCGGGGCGTTCTAGTGTCACCATATCGAACATGAGTTCGAAAAAACGGGCTTGTGCTGTGCCGTTGTTCCGACGTTCGTTGCGTCGTCGCTCACCGTCACAGCCACAGCGAAACATCCGGCGGTGACGACGCAGTCGTCGCCCGAGTGAAGTGAGGTGGCGGGATGCGCGGATACGCCGAGAACGTCGAGGTGACGACAGCGGACACGGGGGAGGCGAGCGCGCCCGAGGCCTTCGTCTGGCGCGGGCGCCGGTATCGGGTCGCGGGGGTGCTCGAGAGCTGGCGTGAGGCAACGCCGTGGTGGCGCCTGCCGATGGGGGAGCAGGGCGTGTACGACGCCGAACGTCGGGTGTGGCGGGTCGAAGCGAGTGCGGGGGCGAGCCCGAGCCTCGGGGTGTTCGACCTGGCGCACGCGCGCTCCGGGTGGTCGCTCGAGCGGCTCAGTGACTGACGTGCAGGTTCGACGAAGTGTGCAGCGAGAGGGAGATGTCATGACGACGACGGCAATGGGTCCGGGTGCGCCCGCGGAAGCACTCACCGGTGATCTGTTCGACCTTCTGGGCCGTTCGCGCGCTGCCCTGATCGAGGCCTGCTCGGCCACGACGACGTCCGAGCGCTACGCGAGGGCCCAACTGGCTGCGTTGCGGGCGGCTGCCGCCCTTCTGGCTCAGGTGGCGCCGCGTTCGCTCGGTTCACGCCCGCGCAGTGCGTGGGAGGCGCTGGCTCGCCAGCGCCCGGAGTTCGGGGAGTGGGCGAGCTTCTTCACTGAGTGCGGTAAGCGCAGCGCCGTCGCCCAGGGTGGCGGTGCCGGAGTGAGTGTGCGGGAGGCCGACGACCTCGTCCGGCAGGCCCAGCTCTTCCTCGACACCGTGCTCGTCCATGTCGGTCTGCCTGCCGCCGACGCTTCGGCGCTGCGGCTCACCCCCGTCGCGGTGGGGTGAGGTCGGTGCAGTTCACCCACCTGCACGTCGCGTCGTCCTTCTCGCTGCGCTACGGCACCACACCGCCGAAGCGTCTCGTCGAGCGCGCACACGAGTTGGGCTACGAGCGTCTGGCGCTCACCGACCGTGACGGTCTCTACGGCGTGGTGAAGTTCGTCGAGGCCTGCCGTGATCACGACATCGACCCCGTCGTCGGCGTCGACCTGGCGCTCGAGCCACCGACGCCGGCCAACTCGTCCCGCCCGCGGCGCACCCCGGCGAAGGGCGGGGCAGCCGTCGACGACCGGGGGCCTCGTGTCACCGTTCTCGCCCGCGGCGCCGCGAGCGGGCTCGACAAGGGCGTCGGATGGGGGCAGCTGTGCCGTCTCGTCACGGATGCTCACCTCGTCGGGGAGCGCAGTGCCGCGCGCACGTCGCGTGAACGGATCGCGCGGTTCGTCACTGTCGAGGAGGTGGGCAGGGGTAACAGCGCCCCGGCGCTCACCGTGCTGCTCGGCCCGGCCTCCGACGTCGGGCAGGCGCTGCTCGCCGAACGTCCTGCCGCGGCGGAGCAGCTGCTCAAGCAGTGGCGTGCTGCGCTGCCGCACAGGGCGCTCGCAGTCGAGGTGGCCTGTCACGACGGGGCGCCGGGCACGCCGGCCAGCAGGCGGCACGCGCTCGACCTGTGGGCGCTGGCGCGTGCGTGCGGTGTGCCCGCGGTGCTCACCGGCTGGGTGAGGCACGCGGACGCCGACGAGGCCGTCACCGCCGATCTGCTCGACGCGGCGCGGCGCATGGTGGCGCTCGACCTGCGGCACCTCGACCGCACGAGCACGCGAGGGCATCTGCTCCCCGAGAGCGAGATGCTCGAGATCGCACGTGAACTCGCGCAGGCTGCGGGCGACGAGAGTGCGGCCCTCGAACTCGTCGGCGCGACGTCACGGTTGGCCGAGCTCTGCGTGCAGCATCCGTTCCACGACATCGGTATCGGTGCAGTTCATCTTCCGGAACCGGAGGTGCTCGACCTGGACGGCGTCGACCCCCAGCGCGCTCTGGCCGAGCGCTGCCGCGCCGCGCTGCCCGCTCGCTACGGCCACCTCTCGGCAACCGAGTACGCCGCCGTCGAAGAGCGACTCGACGACGAACTCGAGGTCGTGCGCCACCTCGGCTACCCGACCTACTTCCTCACGGTGGCCATCGTGTGCGATCTCATCCGTGACGCCGGTGTGCGCGTCGCTGCTCGCGGTTCGGGCGCGGGCAGCCTCATCAACTACCTGCTGGGCATCAGCGGGGTCGACCCGATCCGGCACCGCCTGCTCATGGAACGCTTCTGCACGCCGCTTCGGGCGTCACTGCCCGACATCGACATCGACGTGGAATCGGCGCGGCGCACCGAGATGTACGAACGCATCATGGAGCGCTTCGGCGGCGAGCGGGTCACGTGTGTGTCGATGGCGGAGACCTACCGGGTGCGTCACGCCATCCGTGACGCCGGCGCTGCGCTCGGTATGCCGCCGGCCGACGTCGACGTCATCGCGAAGGCCTTTCCGCACATCGCCGCGCGCAATGCGCGCCAGGCCATCGAGGAGTTGCCGGAGTTGCGTGCGCGCGGCCTCGCCTCGAGCGAGTTGGAGCGACTGTTCGACCTCGTCGAGCGACTCGACGGTCTGCCGCGGCACGTCGCGCTGCACCCGTGCGGCGTCGTGTTGTCGAACGCGCAGCTCGCCCATCGCACGCCGATGGAGGCGAGCTGGCTCGGTTTCCCGATGAGCCAGTTCGACAAGGACGACGTCGAGACCCTCGGCCTGCTCAAGCTCGACGTGCTCGGCATCCGAATGCAGTCGGCGATGGCGCATGCCGTGGCCGAGATCGAGCGGGTCGAAGGCGTCGTCGTCGACCTCGACGACGAGACGTGTGTCCCGTTCGACGACGAGGCGACGTTCGATCTCATCCGCTCGACGCGCACGCTGGGGTGCTTCCAGATCGAGTCGCCCGGGCAGCGTGAACTCATCGGCAAGTTCGCTCCCGAGGCCTTCGAAGACCTCATCATCGACATCTCGCTGTTCCGCCCCGGCCCGGTCAAGAGCGACATGATCAACCCGTTCCTGCGGGTGCGTCAGGGTTGGGGTGAGCCGGAGTACCTCCACGAGAGCCTGCGGCCGGCGCTGGAGGAGACGGTCGGCGTCGTGGTCTTCCACGAGCAGGTGTTGCGCATCGTCGCCGAGACGACGGGGGTGACGCTCGCCCAAGCCGACGAGGTGCGTCGGGCGATGGGCTCGCCCACAGGGCAGGAGAAGATCGGGGAGTGGTGGCGTGCTGCCGCCAAGGCCCGCGGGTACACGCGCGGCGAGCGGGAACGCATCTGGGCGGTGCTCGCGGCTTTCGCGTCCTTCGGTTTCTGCAAGGCTCACGCGGCAGCGTTCGCGCTGCCCACCTACCAGTCGGCGTGGTTGAAGACCCATCACCTCGCGGCGTTCGTCGCGGGTGTGCTCACGCACGACCCGGGCATGTACCCCAAGCGGCTCATCCTCGCCGACGCTCGCACGTTCGGTGTGCCCGTGCTCGGTGTTGACATCAACGCCTCGCGGGGCGAGTACCGGGTGGAGCGGGTGAGCGGCAGCGCCGAGGAGGGCAGTCACAACGATGCTGGTGCTTCGGTCGGTCTCCCTGGTGGCCCGAGCTCCGACGAATCGGACCCGAGCGCAGGGGCTTCCGAAAAACTCGGTCTGCGCATCGGATTCGCCGACGTCAAAGGCATGAGCGAGAGGGAGATCGAAACTCTCGTCGCGGCGCAGCCCTACTCGAGCTTGAGCGACGTGTGGAACCGGGCCGGCCTGACGCGAACGAGCGTCGAACGTCTCGTTCTCGTCGGCGCCTTCGACAGCCTGTACGGCTTCGGTGCTCGCACAGGGCGAGGCGCTCTCACCCGACGCGACCTCCTGCTCGAACTGGAAGATCTCGAGCGCTGGCACCTGCGCGGTACATCGCGGGGGCGTCCGCGCGGGCAGAAGGTGCTCGTGACCAAGCCGTCGTCGAGCAACGTAGACGAGAGGAGTGCGTCGAGCCCAGGTGCCGGCGAAGCGCCAGGGGAGGCGGGGCTCTTCACGTTCGACCCGGTGGAAGCCGCCCGTGCGCAGGCGCAGGGGCGCCGCCCCGGGGCGAAGGATCCGGTGGGTGCTCAACTCGTCCTCGACCTCGTCGATGGAGCCGTCGACGGTGAGGGTTCGGGCCTGCCCGAGTTCACGCCGGCGGAGAAGGTGCGTGCCGAGCTCGACATCCTCGGTCTCGACGTCAGCGGTCACGTCATGGAGTTCTACGCGCCGATGCTGCGTCACCTGGGCCTCAGCGCTGCGTCCGATCTCGTGAACCTGCGGGGTGGGCAGGAGGTGTGGTGCGCGGGCATCAAGGTGGCCACGCAGACCCCGCCGGTGCGTTCGGGGCGCCGCGTCATCTTCCTCACGCTCGACGACGGCACCGGCCCCGCCGACGCCACGTTCTTCGAAGACGTCCAGGGCCCGTACGCCGACACCGTCTTCCACTCGTGGATGCTCCTCGTGCGCGGTGTCGTGCGGCGTACCGGCCCACACGGTGTCTCCATCCGGGCCACCGGCGCGTGGGATCTCACGGCGGTGTGGCAGGCGTGGAGCGAGGCGGGCGCTGACGGCGTGAGCAGCCTCGTCAGCGTCGCCCCACCGGAGGCAGAAGGTGTCGGCGGCGCTCGCGGACGTCGGATGCTCGTGCACTCCTCAGGGTTCAAACAGTCGCCGTACGCCGACATCAAACCGGCCGGCGAGACGGTCTCGGGAGGTCGCGCGCACCTTCCCGGTCAGGGTGAGGCTCCGCGGTCGCTGTGGCACGCGAGCCCCGGAAGTTCAGGAGGGTGGGGCAGATGATCCTGCACATCGACATGGACGCCTTCTACGCGTCGGCGTCCCTCATCGAGCGCCCCGATCTGCTCGGTCAGCCCGTCATCGTCGGCGGCGCCGGGCGGGGCGTGGTGCTCTCGGCCACCTACGAGGCCAGGCGCAGCGGGGTGAGTTCGGGTATGCCGATGGGGCGTGCGCGCAGGCTGTGCCCCGACGCCGTCGTCCTCGCGCCCGACTACGACCTCTACACGCAGATCTCGGGCTCGATCATGCACCTGTTCTCGCAGGTCACGCCGCTCGTGGAGCCGATCTCGCTCGACGAGGCGTTCCTCGACGTTGGCGGCGTCTGCAACGGGCCGGAGTCTGCGGCGGCGCTCGGGCACGAGTTGCGTGACGCCGTCGCCGACGAGCAGGGCATCACGTGTTCGGTCGGGGTGGCGCCGATGAAGTTCGTCGCGAAGTTGGCCTCGACGAGTGCGAAGCCGGACGGGCTGCGTCTCGTGCGTCAGGATGAGGTGCTCGACTTCCTCCACCCGCTGCCGGTGGAGGCGCTGTGGGGCGTGGGTGCCTCGACGCAGGAGAAGCTGCACACGTTGGGGTTGCGCACCGTCGGCGACATCGCGCACCTGCCGCAGCGAACGCTCGTGCGTTCCCTCGGGCAGGCGAGCGGCATGACGCTGCACCGCCTCGCGTGGGGTCACGACGAACGTCGGGTCGTGCCGCACGAGCCGGAGCGCAGCATCGGTTCGGACGAGACGTTCGGTGAGGATCTCGACGATCCTGTGCTCATCAAGCGGCACCTGCTCAAGCTGAGCGACCGCGTCGCGGCGCGTATGCGTTCGGCCGAGGTGGCCGGACGCACGGTGGTGCTCAAGGTGCGCTTCTCCGATTTCACGACGATCACGCGGTCGCGCACGTTGAGCGAGCACACCGACGTCAGCCGGGAGGTTTACGCCGTGGCCGCCCAGCTCTTCGACGCCCTCGGGCTGCAGCGGGCCCGCATCCGCCTCGTCGGGGTGCGGGTGCAGGGGCTCACCGACCGACGGCTGACCTCCCGGCAGGGAAAGCTGGGGGAGCGCGAGTTCGGTTGGCAGGAGGCCGATCGCGCCGTCGACCGCGCCAGCGCGCGGTTCGGCGCGGGCATCGTGAGACCGGCGAGTCTCGTGGGATGAGCGGTCGGTTCTTCGCCCCCTCGCGGGTGGCCACGCGTAACGTCCCGAAGTGCTACAAATGAACGAGACAATGCCAGCACACCATGCGTGGCGCACCATGCGCCGCGAGTGTCGAACCGGAGGCTCCCATGCCGTTGTCAGAACAGGAACGGCGCGCTCTCGAAGAGTTGGAGGCGCAGCTTTCCGCCGAGGACCCGAAGTTCGCGTCGACCATGGTTTCCGACCCGAACCGCGCACGACGTCGCCGTCGTGTCCTGCTCGGTGTGCTTGCCCTCGCGGCGGGTCTCGCGCTCGTCGTTCTCGCCGTCACCACCCGTCAGACCTGGCTGGGCGCCATCGGTTTCCTCGGCATGGTCTTCGGCGTCACCTACGCGGTGGGTACGGATGCCGACCAGCGTCCTGACCTGCACGTCGTCGGTTCCTCGTCGGCGCAGCGCGCCGGCGGCTCGGGCGGTGCCGGACGCAGCTTCCCGAGCGTCCAGGGTGGATTCCCGGGCTCGGCCAAGTCCAAGGCGAAGCCCGCTCGTGGCGCGAGCAACAGCGGCTTCATGCAGCGTCTTGAGGAGCGCTGGGATCGTCGTCGCCGCGAGAGCCAGGGCTGGTAGGGACGCCTGGCTGGTAGGGACGCCTCGTCACAGGCCAGTCACAGAGCCATCGGAATGGCCACGCAGGCCCATCCGACGGCAATGATCAGCGCCGCGAGCAGTTCGATTCCCACCGACATGAGGGCAGCCTTGACGGCCACCTTCGTCGAGCGCCACGCCTCGTCCGTGCGGCGCTGACGGGCCATCTCGGCCACGAAAACGCCGAGCACGAAGCCGACGAGCAGGCCGATCACCGGAATGATGAAGAAGCCGATGACGCCGAAGATCACTCCGACGAGGCTGCTGCGCTTCGGGATGCCGGCCCGGCCGAGGTGGCGGCCCGGCACGACGTACTGGACGACGTAGCCGATCGCAGCGAGGACGCACGCGATGCCGAACACCGTCCACGCGGTGGGGCCGGAGTTGCCGAGCGCCCAGATGAGCACCCCGCCCAGCACGAGCAGAAGGCCGGGCAGCGCGGGCACGATGAGACCGGCGATGCCGACCGCCATGACGAGTGCGGCGATGATCGTCGTCGTCAGTTCCATGGGGCCATCATCCCTCAGCTGGGCCACGAGCCGGACCAGGAAGAGAGCCCGCCGCGTGCAGGCACGCGAACGGCCCCGGCACCCTTGGCGGGTGACCGGGGCCGTTCGGCGTCAGCGGGAGTGTGCTGCTCAGACCTCTTCGCTCAGGCGGGGCGTCTCGTCGATGACCTCGACGGCGACCTCCTTGAGCTTGTCGAGGTGCTCGCGGCCGTGGTGGCCGCAGAAGCGCAGTTCGAGTCCACCCGACATGACCGCCTTGATGAAGGCCTGGGCTCCGCAGCGATCGCAGCGGTCAGCGGCCGTCATCGTGTGTTCCATCGTCGTGGTCATATCGATCCTCTCGTCGGGATGCCCTCAAAGGGCACCAGCGGCGTCCTACGAACGATGCCCGAAGCATCGTTTCTCGGAATCGACAACAGTCTGTCACGGGCGGACATTCCCGAGAAGCCCAATTCCGACTCCTGAGCCACATCGTTGTGATTCGGTCGACGCCGCAGGTGCGCAGTGAGTGAGCGTCGGATCACCGCGTGGCGGCCCGGAAACCCGCGGATTTTCGGGTACGGTGACGGGTGCGCCGTCTGCGGCGTCCCCCGCGAACTTCAAGGAGATTCCCAGGTGTCGCAAGGAGAGAACCAGACCTACACCGCTCGTCACCTCCAGGTGCTCGAGGGGCTCGAGGCCGTACGCAAGCGCCCGGGCATGTACATCGGTTCCACCGACGGGCGCGGTCTCATGCACTGCCTGTGGGAGATCATCGACAACTCGGTCGACGAGGCGCTCGGCGGCTACTGCGACCGCATCGAGGTCATCCTCATGCCCGACGGCTCCGTCGAGGTGCGCGACAACGGCCGCGGTATCCCCGTGGACGTCGAGCCGCGCACGGGCCTTTCGGGTGTCGAGGTCGTCTTCACGAAGCTGCACGCGGGCGGCAAGTTCGGCGGCGGTTCGTACACCGCGTCGGGTGGTCTGCACGGTGTCGGCGCGTCGGTCGTCAACGCGCTGAGCGCCCGTCTCGACGTCGAGGTCGACCGTGCGAGCAAGACGTTCGGCATGAGTTTCCGCCGCGGCGAGCCCGGCGTCTTCGACGACGCCGACGGCAAGAGCCCGCTCAACCCGTTCAGCCCGTTCGAGTCGGGCAGCGAGCTCAAGGTCGTCGGCAAGGCCAAGCGCGGCGTCACCGGTTCGCGCGTGCGCTACTGGGCCGACACGAGCATCTTCCTCAAGAGCGCCCAGTTCGACTACGAGCAGCTCATCGGGCGTGCGCGTCAGACGAGCTTCCTCGTGCCGGGCCTCACCCTCGTCATCCGTGACGAGCGCGGCCTGCCCGAGACGCCGGGCGCCGACGGACCCCACGAGGAGGTCTTCTTCCACGACGGCGGCATCAGCGAGTTCACCGACTACCTCGCCGCCGACGCGGCCGTCACCGACGTGTGGCGTCTGCAGGGCAGCGGTCACTTCACCGAGACGGTGCCCGTGCTCGACGAGAAGAGCGGGCACATGACGAGCCAGGACGTCGAGCGTGAGTGCGGCGTCGACATCGCGCTGCGCTGGGGCACGGGGTACGAGACGAAGGTGCGTTCCTTCGTCAACATCATCGCGACGCCGAAGGGCGGCACGCACAACACCGGCTTCGAGCAGGCCCTCATGAAGGTCTTCAAGAAGCAGCTCGAGGTCAACGCGCGAAAGCTCAAGGTCGGCAACGACAAGGTCGAGAAGGACGACGTCCTCGCCGGCCTCACGGCCGTCGTCACGGTGCGTCTGGCGGAGCCGCAGTTCGAGGGCCAGACGAAGGAGGTGCTCGGCACGAACGCCGTGCGCGCCATCGTCGCGAAGGTCGTCGAGAAGGAGCTCACGGCGCACCTGACGTCGACGAAGCGCGACGAGAAGGCGCAGTCGGCGCTCCTGCTGGAGAAGGTCGTCGCCGAGATGAAGTCGCGCATCAGCGCGCGTCAGCACAAGGAGACGCAGCGGCGCAAGACGGCGCTGGAGAGCTCGAGCCTGCCGGGCAAGCTCAAGGACTGCCGCTCCACCGACGGCGAGAAGTCGGAGCTGTTCATCGTCGAGGGTGACTCGGCGCTCGGCACCGGCATGGCCGCGCGCAACTCGGAGTACCAGGCGCTGCTGCCGATCCGCGGCAAGATCCTCAACGTCCAGAAGGCGTCGGTCGGCGACATGCTGAAGAACGCCGAGTGCGCCTCGATCATCCAGGTCATCGGTGGCGGCTCGGGGCGCAGTTTCGATCTCGACATGGTGCGCTACGGCAAGATCATCCTCATGACGGACGCCGACGTCGACGGCGCCCACATCCGCACGCTGCTGCTCACGCTGTTCTTCCGCTACATGCGCCCGCTCGTCGCGGCCGGTCGGGTGTACGCGGCCATGCCGCCGCTGCACCGTCTCGAGCTCAACGCGAGCGGCCGCGCCAAGGGCGAGGTCATCTACACCTACTCCGAGGCCGAGATGCGTTCGGTCGTCAGCGCGTGGGAGAAGAAGGGCCGCACGTTCAAGCAGCCGCAGCGTTACAAGGGTCTCGGTGAGATGGACGCCGACCAGCTCGCGGAGACGACGATGGATCCGCGTCACCGCACGCTGCGTCGCGTGACGCTCGCCGACGCCGAGGCGGCGGAGCAGGTGTTCGACCTGCTCATGGGCAGCGACGTGGCGCCCCGCAAGGACTTCATCATTTCGTCGGCTCACCAGCTCGACATGGAGCGCATCGACGCATGACCGCGAGCAGGCTCGCGCGTGCCCGCAGCGTTCTCGCGGACACGCGCCCGCTCAAGGTTCTCGCCTTCCGGCGGTTGTGGCTGGCCGACATCGTCACGGTCATCGGTGCGCAGCTGACGATCGTGTCGGTGCCCGCGCAGATCTACGCGCAGACGCGTGACTCGAGTTATGTCGGGCTGACGGGCCTGTTCGGTCTCGTGCCGCTCATCGTCTTCGGCCTGTACGGAGGCTCGCTCGCCGACGCGCACGACCGGCGTCGCATCCTGATGTTCACGACGACCGGGCTCATCGTGACGAGCGCGCTGTTCTGGGCGCAGGCCGCCGTCGGCGGCATCAACGTGTGGCTGCTGCTCAGCCTGTTCGCGGTGCAGCAGATCTTCTTCGCGCTCCACCAGCCGGCGCTGCAGAGTTCTCTGCCGAGGCTGTTGCCACCCGAGCTCCTGCCCGCGGCCAACTCACTCCTCATGACGGTGGCGATGGCGGGAGGCATCGCGGGGCCGCTCGTCGCGGGAACGCTCATTCCGGTGCTCGGGTTCTCGTGGATGTACGCCGCCGACACGCTGTGCCTGCTCGCGACGATGTGGGCCGTCATCAACCTGCCGGCGATGCGTCCGCTCGGCGAGGTGACGGTGGCCGGCTTCAAGTCCGTGGTCGACGGGCTGCGGTACCTCTCGCGCCATCCCGTGCTCATGGCGAGTTTCGTCGTCGACCTCGCAGCGATGATCTTCGGCATGCCGCGCGCGGAGTTCCCGCAGATCGCGCACGAGTCGTTCGGCGGGCCGAGCGAGGGCGGGTTCGCGTTCGCGTGGTTGTTCGCGGCCATTCCGGTCGGCGCCGTCCTCGGCGGCGTGTTCTCCGGGTGGGCGTCGCGCGTTCAACGTCACGGCGTGGCGGTGCTCGCCGCTGTCGCCGTGTGGGGCGGGGCGGTCGTCGTCTTCGGTGGAGCGGTGGTGTTCGCGAACGGACGGCTCGACATCCTGTTCTGGATCGCGTTCGGCGCCCTCGTCGTCGGTGGCGCGGCGGACATGGTCTCGGCGGCGTTCCGCACGTCGATGCTGCAAACGGCGGCCACCGACGCGGTGCGCGGTCGCCTGCAGGGCGTCTTCCTCGTCGTCGTCGCGGGTGGGCCGCGCATCGCCGATGTCGTCCACGGGGCGGGCGCCGAGGCGTTCGGGGCCGGTCGGGCAGCGTGGATCGGTGGTGTCCTCGTGCTCGTCTCCGTGGTGGCGATCGCCGTGCTCGTGCCATCGTTCCGTCGGTACAGGCTGTCGACTGAAGCCGCAAAGAGTTAGGCCAGAGGCTTAATCGCTGCTACTTTAGGCGTATGACTAAATCGAGCGGTGGGGCGATGATCGTCGTCACGGCAGACCAGATCCGCAGCAGTTCTCGGGGCGACCGTGTTCCGGCCATGCTCACAGCCCTCGAATCCCTGACGCTCGGCGGTAGGTCCCGTGCCTTCGCGCGCACGGCGGGTGACGAAGTCCAGGCACTCATCGCCGACCCGGCCGATGCCGTGAGCGCCGTGCGTCTCTTCGTCCGCGAGGGCGGGTGGCGGGTCGGTCTTGGCATCGGGGCCGTCGACACCCCGGTGCCGGACGACGTTCGCGCCGCGAACGGGCCCGCGTTCGTCGCGGCCCGGGCCGCCGTCAACGAATCACGGGGCGGCGCGCAGGATCTCGCCGTCGTGACGCGTGTCGGGGGAGCCGAGGCCAGCGCCGCTGCCGACGACGTACGCGCCGCCCTCGACCTGCTGGCCTTCGTCTGGCGACGCCGCACCGCGGCCGGGTGGGAGGTCGCCGACCTCGTCGCCGAGGGCCTGTCGCGTCAGGAGGTCGCGGCTCGCCTCGGCGTGACGGCGTCCGCCGTCAGCCAGCGAGTGAGCACCGCGGCCGTCGTCGAAGCCGACGCGGGAGAGGCGCTCGCGGTGCGCGCGCTGACGGCTGCTTTGGGCTGATCTCGCCCGGTTGTCGGTACCGGGCGTTAGCGTTCAGGTCATGAACGAACGGGCGGTGTTGGTGGTCGCGCTCTTCGGTGTGCTCGCTGTCGTGGCGGGCGGATTCGTCACGCAGCTGGTCTTCCGCTTCGTCGACGGCCGGCGCGATCACGAACAGCTACCGGCGCCTTCCGAGCCGAACGCCGAGACACCGAAACCTGGGTCGGGCAAGGCGACGGGTGGCGTCGAGCAGGCCGGGAGCATCCTGCGGGGCGGCGCATGGATCGGGGCGCTCGAACGGTTGGCGATCTTCGCGGGTCTGGTCGCGAACTGGCCGGAGGCCATCGCCATCGTCCTGGCCGTGAAGGGTCTCGGGCGCTACCCGGAGCTGCGCAGCGGTGAGAAGTCGGCGGTGGCGGAACGCTTCATCATTGGCACGTTCGTCAGCGTGCTCTGGGCGTGCGGATGCGCCGGGTTGGCCGTGTGGTTGCGCGGCTGACGGATTCGCCACGCCTGTTTCGTTACCGGATTGCTCCGGCGGCAACTCTTCCTCGAATCGTGTGACGCCGTTACGTTGAAGTGATTCGGCTGTCCGCCGGACACCGTGCGGCCTGCCGCCAGGAAGAACGAGATCTCATGGCGACCCTCCGCTCATTTCGCGTTACTGCAACGGTGACGAACGCGCTCGTGGCCGCGCTGCTTTCGGGCTGCTCGATGGACGAGTGGGCGCGCGATCAGGACCACCCGGAGTACACGACGCCCAAGCCGGTCGTGCTCGGCGACGACGCTCAGGCGAAGCCGGCGGCCGGGGCGTCGGGGCTGCGGGAGAACGTGTTGGGCCACCCGCAGGGCTTCCGCACGATCGAGAAGGGCACAGCGTCGGAGGGGAAGAGCCTCGACTTCCCCGACGTGGCGGGTGGACCCATGGAAGTGGTGGTTGCGTGCACCGGCGGTGGGCTGGTGGCGACCGCGTCGTACTCGGAGGCGATCGAGGGCGCCATGATCGAGCAGACGTTCTCGCGCACGTACGAGTGTGACGGTGACCCCGGAACCCTGGACACCCTCACGACGGCCGCGCCCGGGTTGAAGGTGACGCTGACGCCGGCGGCAGGCACGACGGTGCAGTTCGCCGTCGGTGTGCGCAAGGCAGGCACGCCGTCCGCGTGACGGCAGGCCGGTGAGGTTGAGTGCGGGCTGCCAAGTGGGTCACGGTCACGCATCGGCTCTGGCGTGTGGCGGCCGGTACTCCTTACAGTGACGCTCGTCTCATTGGGATCCTGCGGGGTCTGTCAGAAGGGTCACGTCAGATGACCTCATCGCTCGGCCGCGGGGGCGTTCTCGTCGCCGCACTCGTTCTCGCTTCCGCCACCGCCTGCTCGTCGGACGATGACACGAAGACCGATACATCGCCCACATCGAAGAGCAGCGCTACGTTGTCGGCCACGAAGGCGACAGCGTCACCCTCGAAGACCCCGGCGCCGCTTGACCCCGAGCTCACCGCGCAGGACGCCGGCATCCCCGATGGCCAGGCGCGCTACGGCGTGACGAGCGGACAGCTGAACAGCAAGGCACCTACGGGTTCGCAGTCCGAGACCGTGAAGGCGGGCATCTACGCCGTGCAGTACTCGTGTGTCGGCGACCCTTTTGAGATCATCGTCAATGACTCGAAGGGGCAGATCTTCCACGAGACCGAGGGGTGCGCCAGCCGGGGTTTTGGACGTGTTGGCCTTGCAACTCCGGCTTTCCGGGCGCGCGGGGGAGAGCTCCAGCTCCAGGTGAAGTCCAGCGGTACGACGGACTTCGTCGTCACACCGATTGCCGCCACCGAGAAGGATCTGGCGAACAAGGTTTCCGGGCCGTTCGACGCGCCCTTCCAATTGGACGGCTATGGGATGACCTGGAGCATGTACCTGCCCAAGGGAAAGTACTCCCTGGTGGGGACCTGCACCGGCGCGGAGTCGGTCGCTCTCTCAGTCTCCGGGCCAGTGGCGTATGCGCCGTTGAAGCCCTTCACGTGCACAGGCAAGACGCAGACACTGGCTGGATACACGACGTCGGGCGGCCACGTTGTGGCTCGACTTGGGGAGGCTACGAAAGTGAAGGGCACTCTCGAGTTCAAGCCCGCCCGGTGACGCGCTGTGGTGGGCTCCGATGAGGGGAGCCCACCACCGTCAGTCCTTCTTCGCGGCGGCCTTCTTGGCGGCCTTGATCTCGCGCTTGGTCTCGCGGACCTTGAGCAGCGAGTCGGGGTCGACGACGTCGGCGACGGAGCGGAAGGAGCCCTCTTCGGCGTAGGGGCCGATGGCCTCGCGCCAGCCGTCGGGCTGGACGCCGAGTTGCTTGCCGAGCAGGGATGCGAAGATGCGCGCCTTCTGGTCGCCGTAACCGGGCAGGTTCTTGAGGCGCTTCAGGAGTTCGTTCGCGTCGTCGGTGGCCCAGATCTTCGTCGTGTCGCCGTCGTACTCGTCGCGGACGGCCGCGGCGAGCTTCTGGACACGCTCGGCCATCGACTTGCCGTAGCGGTGGATAGCCGGGGGAGTCGTGCACTGCGCGATGAACTCGTCGGGGTCGATCGCCGCGATCTCGGTGGGATCAAGCGTGCCGAAGCGGTCGTAGATCTTGCCGGGGCCGGCGAAGGCAACCTCCATGGCGAGCTGCTGGTCGAGGAGCATCCCGACGAGCAGCCCGAACGGGTGCTCGGAAATGATCTCGTCGGCGTGCTCGTCCTGTGCAATGTGAAGCTCGGCCATGGCGTCAGCCTAGCCGCGGTGGCGTGAAACACTCATCCCGTCAACGTGACGAGGGGGAGGGCAATGACAGTGCCAGCGAGCGGTTCCGACGCGCGTCACGATCAGGGCGCACCCCGTCTCACCATCGCCCTCGACCCGCGGTCGGTGTGGCGGGCCACGTGGGTGGTGCTCGGTGCCTTGGGCGTCGTCGCGGCGCTCGGGTTCATCTCGAACTCCGCCGGCTCGGCCATCTTCACCATCCTCATGGCGTTCTTCCTCGCCGTCGCGATGGAGCCGGCCGTCCGTCGGCTGGCCAAGCACATGCCGCGTGCTTTGGCGACGGGCGTCGTGGTCTTGACGCTCGGCCTGGCGATCGCCGGCTTCTTCGCCGCGTTCGGCAGCCTGCTCGTGTCGGAGATCCAGGCGCTCGTCACGGCGGCGCCGGGCGTCGTCACCGACCTCGTGCGTTACGCGAACGAGCAGTTCGACACCGATTACGACATCAACACGATGCTGTCGAAATTTTCCCTGACGCCGGAGCGGGTCGCGTCCTACGGGTCGCAGCTCGCGGGTGGTGTGCTCGGGCTCGTGACGAGCATCGTCTCGACGGCGTTCAACACCTTCGTTCTCGTGTTCTTCACCTGCTATATCTCGGCGGGCATGCCGCGCCTGCGCACGTGGATCGCGGGCCTGTTCCGCCCGTCGCAGCAGCGCGTGGTGCTGACGGTGTGGGAAGTCTTCGTCACGAAGGTCGGCGGCTACGTCGCGGCGCGGTGCATCCTTGCGACGATCTCGGCGACGGTGCACGGCACGTTCATGATGATCATCGGGATGCCCTACTGGTTGGCGCTCGGGCTGTGGACCGGCCTCATTGCGCAGTTCATCCCGAACATCGGCACGTACATCTCGATCGTGCTGCCCGTGCTCGTCGGTCTCACGAGCGACAAGCCGGTCAACGGTCTCGTCATCCTCGTCTTCGCGATCATCTACCAGCAGATCGAGAACATCACGATCGAGCCGAACATCAGCGCGAAGGCTGTCGACGTCCACCCGGCGGTGTCGTTCGCGTCGGCACTGCTGGGTGCGCAGATGTTCGGCCTCGCCGGCGGCATTCTCGGTGTGCCCATGGCTGCGACGGCAATGGCGCTGCTCGACCTCTACAAGCGTCGCTACGAGATCAGCGACGAGACGCGCCGCGCTGCGGAGCGTGACGCTCGCCGCGAGGTGGAGGGCGAGGGGGACGACGAGCGCCCGCCGGGGCGTGCAGATCAGCCACCCGAGAACTCACCTGCGGCACTGCACGGAGCAACCAAAGCAGAGTGACGTGGGGGCACCGGTCCACCAACCCGGTGCGGACGACGTGCGAGTTCGGCCGAATCGTGTCGGCGGGCACCGTGGCGTGCCGTAATCTTCGAAGGTTGGTTCATGTCGAACCGACTATTCATTGCTCCCCGAAGGACAACCCAGCATGCGACGCATGTCCACCCTGGCCGGCACCGCGGCCCTCGCCACTCTTGCGACGGTGGCTTTCAGCCCCAGTGCCCAGGCCGCGACGATCGGTAGCTGCCGACTCGTCGTTCCTGCGCAGGTGCGCATCGTCGGTCCGTACCAGGCGGTCAAGACCACGCTCTCCGGAACGTGCACCTCGTACGCATCGTCCGTCTTCGCGACGTGGACCGGATACACCTCGCAGGGAGCCGAGGACGGTGTCCTCTTCGATTCGGTGACGTCGGACTACTGGGACATTTACGACTGGCACACCCCGGGTGTCGTCTCCTGGCGTGAGGCGTGGGCAACGGAGCAGAACAACTGGAACGAGTTCACCCCCAACACCCCGACGACCACCGTCCGCTTGGGTTCCTGGACGTCGCTCAAGGCCGTGCGCAGCGGCTCCCGCGTGACGCTCACGTCGACCGGCACGCGATACGCGACGACCGTTCAGAAGCGCATTCCGTGGCAGACCACCGCGACCTTGCAGTACCGCCCGGTGGGCACGACGACGTGGAAGACGCTCAAGAAGGCGACCGCGACGAAGGGGGCCCTGACTTACTCCTACACCTCGAAGGCAGCACGCGACTACCGCGTGAGCTACGCGGGTGGAACGACGATCTGGAGCTCGACGAGCAGCACCGTACGCAAGTGAGGATTGCGCTCGTGTGAGCGGAGGACGGGTCGGGCGCGAAGGGCGCCCGGCCCGTCACTGCGTTTCGGGGGCAGCTTCGTAGTACTGCGACGGCTTGGGGTTCTTGATGCACGAGTCGCGCAGCTCCGGGCCCTTGTGCGTGGTGACGAGCAGCGTCGTGCCGTCGGGCAGCTCGACGCTCTCGCCGCCGTCAGTCTTCGTCGTCTCACCGATCGCGACGGGCGGCGTCAGCGGAAGGTTGGGGTGCTGCTCGCGCCACCAGGTCTCGGCGACGCGCTGGGCGGGGGAGAGATCCACCCGTCCGCGGTGCTTCGAGCGTGAGAAGAGGTCGGCGGGGAGAGCTTCAGTTGTCGCAACGCTCGCCAGGGTGGCGGCGTCGTCGCCCGTGAGGCGGCCGAACGTCTGCCCACTCGGCAAATGGATCGCCGTCGGCGCGAAGCGGTGGCCGCCGATGTGCGACACCTCCCACGTGCGGGTCGGCTCAACCGCGTGGGCCGACTGCGCGACGGGCCGTCCACGCACCGCGCAGCACGTGTCACGAACACCGTTGGTGCAGACGAGGAGTGCGGGTTCGTCGGAACGCTCAAAGCCGAACTCGGCCCACCATGATTCGTCGACAACATCGCCCGAAAGGAACGTGGAAACCCCTGGGGCATTCAGTTTTCCGGTGACAAGCCACGGCTCGTTGTCGAACCCACCGCTCACGATGACGCGCTGCAGTGACGGTGTCTCGGCATGACGACCGGGGGAGCGCACCACGTACAGAGTGGCGCCCTTCGGAGACTTGAGCCCGGCGTCGGCGACAGCGTCACGCCCCCACGATCCGCCGACTTCCACGACGACGACGACGCGGGCATCTTTCGCGCTGCCCCAGGCGGGTAGGGCGGAGTCGTCCCAGTCGGCGGAGCACAGCGAAGGAGTCACACCTTGAGCCTAGTCGGGAAGCGCATAGGCTCTCACGCCCGGTGCCGCAGCGGGGCAGCACACCGTCTCGCACCGCCCGGTCGGGTCCCACGCGTCAGGATGTGAGCTCTGGCCCGCTCTGTGAGCGGCGCCGGTCACAGACCGGGCCAACACTCACAGAGCGGCCCGACCGGGTCAGGCGTCGTCGCCGTCGAACAGGCTCAATGTGCCCTCGGCCCTCTCCTCTGCTGCGCTGACGGGCGTCTGCTCCGCCACCTCGCTCGCCGACGCGTCGGCCGAAACGTCGGTGTACGGCGCGGTCGTGCCGATGGCCGCGATCTGCCCGGGAGCGGTGTCGCCCGAGCCGTCGCGCTTGCCGTCGGCCGGAGGCAGGGTGATGGCCTTGCCCGTCGCGTCAGCCGCGCGCGCCGGGGCGGAGCCCACCCACGCGAACGTCAGGTGGTTCTCACCACGCAGGAAGCGGTGCGCGCGCACGCCGGCCGTCGCGCGTCCCTTGGCCGGGAACTCGGCGAACGGCGCGACCTTGAGTGAGGTGATCTCACCGTCCGGCGAGCTCGGGTGGCCGGCGCCGGTGACGACGACGCCGTCGCGCGAGACGCTACCGAAGTGGATGACGTGGGCGCCCTTACCGAGCTTGATGCCGGCGACGCCGCCGCCGGTGCGGCCTTGCGGGCGCACGCCGTCGGCGTTGAAGTGGAGCAGCTGCGCTTCGTTGGTGACGAAGACGAGTTCCTCGGTGCCGGTCTGGAGTTCGACGGCGCCGACGACGACGTCGTCACCCTTGAGCGTGATCACTTCCATGATCGGCTTGTTCGCGTAGTCCTGGTTGACGCGCTTGACGACGCCGGCGGCCGTGCCGAGGGCGAGGCCGGGGGAGTCGGTGCGCAGCGACGTCACGGTGAGCACCTTCTCGCCGGGGGCGAGGTCGACGAATGCGGCGAGCGGTGCGCCGCCGTCGAGCACGGGCGCTTCGTGGGTGTCCACGAGGTGCGGCAGCTCGAGCGCGGAGACGCGGAAGAGGCGTCCGGTCGAGGTGACGACGCCGAACTCACCGCGGGCGCTCGTGCGCGCGGCGGCGACGATGGCGTCGTGCTTGCGGCGGTTGCCGTCGGTGCCGAGCGGGTCGGCGTTCGTCGTGCGCGCGACGAGGCCGGTGGAGGAGAGGAGCACCCAGCACGGGTCGTCGGCGATCTCGAGCGGTGTGGCGCTCTTGGCGGTCTTCGTCTCGCCGGAGGCCTCGAGCAGGACGGTGCGGCGCGGCGTGCCGTGCTCCTTGGCGATGGCGAGCAGTTCGTCGCAGACGACCTTGTGCAGGAGCTTGACGTCGGCGAGGATCGCGCGCAGCTTCTCGATCTCCTTGCGCAGCTCTTCGGCTTCCTTCTCCAGCTCGAGGCGGGAGAACTTCGTCAGGCGGCGCAGCTGCAGGTCGAGGATGTAGGTGGCCTGCGCCTCGGAGAGGTCGAACACCTTCATGAGGCGTTCGCGCGCGATGCCCGAGTCGTCGGACGAGCGGATGATCTGGATGACCTCGTCGATGTCGAGGATCGCGATGAGCAGACCGTCGACGAGGTGGAGGCGGTCTTCCTTCTTGCCGAGGCGGTAGGCGGTGCGGCGACGCACGACGTCGACGCGGAAGTCGGTGTAGACGCGCAGGAGGTCCTTGAGGCCGAGGGTGCGCGGCTGGCCGTCGACCAGGGCGACGTTGTTGATGCCGAAGGATTCCTCCATCGGCGTGAGCTTGTAGAGCTGTTCGAGGACGGCGTCGGGGTTGAAGCCGTTCTTGAGTTCGATGACGAGGCGCAGGCCGTGGTGGCGGTCCGAGAGGTCCTTGACGTCCGAGATGCCCTGCAGTTTCTTGCTGCTCACGAGGTCGCGCATGCGGTCGATGACCTTTTCAGGGCCGACCATGTAGGGCAGTTCCGTGACGACGATGCCCTTCTTGCGGGGGGTGACGTTCTCGATGCTGCATGTGGCGCGGGTGCGGAACGAACCGCGGCCGGAGATGTACGCGTCGCGCACGCCCTCGAGGCCGACGATGCGCCCGCCCATGGGCAGGTCGGGGCCGGGGACGAAGCGCATGAGGTCGTCGAGGCTGCAGTCGGGGTTCTCGATGAGGTGAACGGCGGCTTGCACGACTTCGCCGAGGTTGTGCGGGGGCATGTTGGTGGCCATGCCCACGGCGATGCCGCTGGCGCCATTGACGAGCAGGTTGGGGAACGCGGCCGGCAGGACGGACGGCTGCTGCAGGGAGTCGTCGTAGTTGGGGACGAAGTCGACGGTGTTCTCGTCGAGGCTCTCGGTGAGCGTCAGCGCGGCCGGCGCGAGGCGGGCCTCGGTGTAACGGGAGGCGGCGGGGCCCTGGTCGAGGGAGCCGAAGTTGCCGTGGCCGTCGACGAGCGGCAGGCGCATCGTGAAGTCCTGCGCCATGCGCACGAGGGTGTCGTAGATGGCCGAATCGCCGTGCGGGTGGTACTTGCCCATGACCTCGCCGACGACGCGGGAGGACTTGACGTGGTTCTTCGTCGGCATGAGGCCGAGCTCGTCCATGGAGAACAGGATGCGGCGCTGCACCGGCTTGAGGCCGTCGCGCGCGTCGGGCAGGGCACGCGAGTAGATGACGGAGTAGGAGTACTCGAGGAACGCCGAGCGCATCTCCTCTTCGACATCGATGTCGATGATGTTCTCGACGAAGTCGTCGTCGAGAACCTCGGGCTTCTTCGAACGGGCCACCGATCATCCTTCACGTCGCGGACGCCCAGGGGAGGGCACAGTGCATCTGTCATCCTCCGGCATAGATCTATACCGGAGGGCGATCGACACGCGGCATGCACGCCGAGCTGGCCCGTCGGCACGTCGATGTCCTGATGTCCTAATTATTAGGACATCAGGACATCGCGCGGTACTGTCTCAATGTCCGAATCATTAGGACAATGAGACGAGGAGGCTCAGCCATGCTCTACGAGACACCCGAGCTCGACGTCGTCGACGTAGGCGTTCTTTACGAGATCGATGACATCCGGCGTGAGATGGCTGACGTTCTTCGCGCACCCAAGCGTTGGTCAGGTGGTCTGCGCCGAACCACACAAGCCCGTGCGATCCGCGGCTCCAACAGCATCGAGGGGTACGAGGTCACCGAGCAAGATGCGGCAGCCGCGGTCGAAGGGGATGAGCCGCTGACCGCCGACGAGCGCACCTGGAAAGAGATCGAGGGTTACCGTCGGGTGCTCACCTACGTGCTGCGGATGGCAACCCTGCCGGGCTTCACCTTGGACGCTCACACGCTTCGCACCATGCACTTCATGCTTCTCGAGCACGACTTCTCCAAGAGCCCGGGGGAGTACCGGCGCGGGGCCATCTATGTGCAGGACGAGTCGACCGGTCGCAACGTATACGAGGGTCCGGACTCCGACGACGTTCCGCAGCTGATCGACCAGTTGATGCAGGTCCTGGCGGCCTCCACCGATGAGCACAGCCTGGTTCGTGGGGCCATGGCCCACTTGAACTTCGTCATGGTGCACCCGTTCCGGGACGGCAACGGCCGGATGGCTCGCATCCTGCAGACGTTGGTCTTGGCGACTGACGACATTCTCGAGCCCGAGTTCTCCAGCATCGAAGAGTGGCTCGGTGCCAACACTCGCGATTACTACGACGTTCTTGCAGCAACAGGTCAGGGCGCGTGGAGTCCGGAGCGGGACGCGACGCTGTGGTTGAAGTTCTCCCTCCGCGCGCATCACCAGCAGGCTCAAACCCTGCGCCGACGGTTCACGGACGCCGAGCGAATCTGGGCCGCGCTGGACGAAATCGTTGTGGACTCGGGTGTCCCCGAGCGGTCGGTCGACGCCCTGTTCGATGCTGCCCTTGGCATGCGTATCCGCCGTAGTACTTACATCAACAGGACGGGCGTCGAGGACCGGACAGCGACTCGTGACCTGAGCGTGCTCGTCAGTGCCGGGCTGCTTCGTGCCGAAGGGACGACGCGTGGTCGCTATTACCTGCCGGCGAACAAACTACGGGTTGCGATGAGCGAGGCGCGCGGCGACCGAACTCTCGTTGACCCATACCCCGACCTGCTTCAACAGATTCGCGTGGAGCTTCCTCGCTGATCGATAGCTGTGTCGGCAAACGAAAGGAGTCCGTTGGTCCAGAGCATTGTGTGGGGAGCCGTGATCGCGCTCGCCCTGCGTTGGCTCTACCGTTACCTGTCGGTGGAATGGCCAGAACGTTATGTCGATCCCGAAGACCTTGTCAGCATCGTCGTGAGTCGCTCTTGGTGGACATACATCCTCTTCCGGCTCGGGCCTGTGGCAATGGCAGGAATCTTGGCGGTTCACGGCGCCCAGCAACTGGGGTGGCCGTCAGCAGTCGCACTGCTCACGATGTGCCTCACGCATGTGTTGACGTCGTCGGTTGCGGCCATGCTTACGATGTCGAAGAACGAGTGGGCTCGCACCACCCGTATGTATTTTCACGGGATCACGGCTGTGGGCGTTGTGCTGTCCTGTGCCCTAGTGTGGGCGACGCGCCGGTGGACCGGCTGGCTGGCGCCGGACGTGCGCGGTTTGAGCACCAACATCTGGGCGACGGTCTTGGCCCTGGCGTTGGCGAAGGGGGCGTATGACCTTCTCAAGCGTGCCCCCGAAGCGGAGTACCTTCATGACCGCGCTGCGCGTTCTGTCGACGCAGAGTTGCTCAGGAAGATCCGCAGCGCTGACTGTTCGCACACAGGAGCACTCGAAGCGATCGCCTTGGCGGAAGCAGTAGAGCGGCCCCGGTGGTTTCGCCGATTAGAGCGATACGTGCCCGGCGTGGAGTCCACGGGCGTCATGCAGGTGAAGCACAAGGGAGTCCTGACGGATGAAGAGTCGGTCGAACTCTTCCTCGCGAAGCACAACGAAGTCTGCGAACAGCTGACTAACGAAGGTGCCACGTGGGAGTCGATCTTTCGCCGTCACAACAGTGACGAGAACTTTGTGGCGATGTGTCGCCACCTGGAGCCTCAGTGGTAACTGAGCGAAGACCTGAGCGGCCGGCCGATGTCGGTGGTCCTTCGTAGCGTGGGTCGCACATATAACGAAGGAGGCATGCATGAACGGCGAATTGGTTCTCGCGGCTCTAACCACTGCGATCCCTGCGATCCTCGGTGTCTGGCGCTGGGTGACGAGCTTGGCGGATCCGAAGAATTCTGCTATGTCTCGAGCATTGGCTGATCGGGCTACTCAATTGCAGATTGCAGCCCAGTTGCGTGACCTAGGAGACGACGACGCGGCATCGCACTATGAGGAGAGGGGCAACCTGCGAGTGGCGGAGGTTGCTGAGCGACCATTGCATCCCGCGAACCGCGTGGACGTGGCTCTTTCCTGGGTGGCGCCGGCTGGCTATCTGATCGGGATCTGGACCGTCATGATGCTGCAGATAATGAAGGTGCTCGGTGCCCCTCGGGATCTCGCCGTGAAAGCGGCGTGGTTTGGCAGCGTGGCGACCGTAATCGGCGGTCTCCTGGCGCTCGTCCTATTGTGGCGTACTGTTCGTCGCAAAGCGGCCGTACGCCAGGCTGCTCGGAGGCGCGTCGCCACGCTGGGCTATGACGACGCCCAGTCCCAGAACGCGACGGCCGTCAGCGAGGCAGGCGCCTGACCCGGGATGGGGCGTCAGGAGTCCCTGCTCCGTTCCTGCCCGGTTGAGCACTCTGCGCGCGGTCACCTGGTCGAGTGCCCTAACCTTGGGCCTGTGATCACAGGTGAGATTCGGAGCAAGGTCGACAGCGTCTGGAACGCCTTCTGGTCGGGTGGCATCAGCAATCCGCTGGAGGTAATCGAACAAATCACCTACCTGCTTTTCTTACGTCGTCTGGACGACCTGCAGACGCTCGCCGAGCGTAAGGCGCTCATCACGGGCGGGCCGATTGAAAACCCGATGTTCCTGCCGGGTCAGCAGCATCTGCGCTGGAGCAAGCTTCGAGAGAAGTCGCCCTCGGAGATGTTCACGACGATGCAGACGCAGGTGTTTCCGTACCTGCACCAGCTCGGCACGCAGATCGGCGGTGACGACTCGACGTTCGCGCACCACATGAAGGACGCACGCTTCACCATTCCCTCGGCGCAACTACTCGCCAAGGTGGTAGACACCATCGACGAGATTCCGATGGAGAAGCGCGACACCAACGGCGACCTGTACGAGTACATGCTCGGCAAGATCGCGTCCGCCGGACAGAACGGCCAGTTCCGTACGCCGCGTCACATCATCGAGCTCATGGTGGACATGACGGCGCCGAAGCCCACTGACCGCATCTGCGACCCCGCCTGCGGCACCGCCGGATTCCTCATGGTCGCGTCGGAGTACCTGCGCGAGCACCACTCGGAGCTGTTCACCGACGCCGTCCTACGCAAGGCGTTTCACTCGACGACGTTCAACGGCTTTGACTTCGACAACCAGATGCTGCGTATCGGCAGTATGAACATGCTGCTGCACGGCGTCGAGAACCCGGAGATCAGCTACCGCGACTCGCTCTCCGAGGGCGCTGCGGGCGACGCCGGGCAGTACTCACTCATCCTCGCCAACCCGCCTTTTGCGGGGTCACTCGACTACGACTCAACGAGCGCCGAACTGCAGCGCGTCGCCAAGACGAAGAAGACGGAGCTGCTCTTCCTCGCGCTGTTCCTGCGCCTCCTTGAGCCGGGCGGTCGCGCTGCGGTGATCGTGCCGGACGGCGTGCTCTTCGGCTCGTCGAAGGCACACAAGGAACTGCGGCGCATCTTCGTGGAGGATCAGAAGCTCGACGCGGTGGTGAAGCTTCCTTCGGGCGTGTTCCGCCCGTACGCCGGGGTTTCGACGGCCATCCTCTTCTTTACGAAGACCGACTCGGGCGGCACCGACGACGTGTGGTTCTACGAGGTGCGCGCCGACGGCCTTTCGCTCGACGACAAGCGCAACCCTGTCGAGGCCAACGACCTGCCCGACGTGCGTGCGCGCTGGGCCCAGCGCGACGGCTCAGAGAAGGAACGGGCGCGGACTGAGCAGTCGTTCTGCGTGCCGAAGGCGGAGATCGTGGGGCAGGGGTATGACCTCTCGCTCAACCGGTACAAAGAGATTGAATACGAGGATGTTGAACACCGCGCGCCTGCGGAGATCATCAGTGAAATCGAAAATATCAACGCCGAGATTGCTGACTACATCGCCGAGTTGAAGGCGATGCTAGGATGACCTGGATCGCAGTCCCCTTGCAGGAGCTGTGCCGCCCTCGTCAATGGCGAGCGCTACCGGCAAAAAATCTCTAGGACGCAGGATATCCCGTTTACGGGGCAAACGGAGTCATTGGCTATTATGACACGTTCACGCACCGTGATCCTGTCATCGCAGTCGGATGCCGGGGGACTATCGGTAGCGTACATATCACGCGGTCGGAGAGCTTTGTCACCAGTAACTCGATGGCCCTAGACGAGCTCAAAGACGAGCGGGTGGACTTGAGATTCCTTGCACGTTTTTTGCAGTTCCGCGGGTTCAAAGATGTTGTTTCCGGTTCCTCCCAGCCCCAGCTCACGCGGCAAGGGATCTCAAAGGTCGCAGTCCCCCTTCCACCCCTCGATGAGCAGCGGCGCATCGCGGCAATTCTCGACCAAGCCGATGCCATCCGCACCAAGCGGCGAGGGGTTATCGAACGTACTGTCGAGGTGATCGACGCGAAGTTCTCTCTTGAATTTCCTAGATCCAGGTATGAAACACGGCCCCTTTCTGAGCTTGGCGCCGTTTTGACCGGAAAGACCCCCCCGACGAGCCGGGGCGGGATGTTCGGAGGTGAGATCCCATTCGTGACGCCCGGAGACCTTGAGGGGGAAACCCCTGCGCAGCGGTCAGTGACGAACGAAGGAGCACTCCTGAGCAAGACGGTGGCGGCGGGATCAGTATTAGTCTGCTGTATTGGCACGATCGGCAAGACAGGTATAGCGAGCGAAACCGTCGCATTCAACCAGCAGATCAATGCGGTGGAGTGGTCCGATTCGGTGGATCCTGTTTACGGCCTCTACGCAGTGCGTCAACTGAAACCCTTGATGAGATCGCAGGGTGACTCCACAACTCTCCCCATTCTGCCCAAATCGCGATTTGGTGCCCTCGAAATCCCTGTCCCAGATATGAAAGTACAACGGGAGTTCTCGCAATTCTCCTCAGCGGTTTGGGTGGCCGCCAAAAGTGTGCGGGCTGCACTGGCGCAAGATGACGCGTTGTTCGACTCCCTCCAAGCCCGAGCGTTCAAGGGGGAACTGTGATGGGAAATTTCGACTTCATCAAAGCCGAATGGTCGCAGGTGTACGAAGACTGCGCGAAGGCGGAGTCGTACCTCACGAACGACCCGCGCTCTGCTTGTTTCTACGCGCGGCGCAGCATCGAGGTGCTCGTCCACCACTTGTACGACCTCGCGGCGTTGAAGTCGCCGGTCCACGATGACCTGTCGGGGCATATCACGTCGTCGCAGTTCAAGAACCTTGCGGGGCAGGGCATCGTCAACAAGCTCATGCTCATCAAGAACATGGGCAACAACGCTGTGCACAAGACGCAGCCCATCCCCATCACTACGGCGACCCAGGTGCTCAACGAGCTGTTCCACGTTGTCGTCTGGGCGGCGTTCCGCTACTCGACTACACCAAACTCGGTGCCCACCGGCCTGCAGTTCGACCCCAAGCTCGCAGCACAGTCCGCGCCGCTTAGCCACGCCGAAGTGGTAAAGCTCGCCGAAAAGTTCCAACATCAAGACGCCGCCCACGCGGCTGCTCTCGCTGAGAAGGACGACCTGCTCGCGCAGCACGAAGCCGAAATCGAAAAGCTCCGCGCCCAGGTGAAGGCCGCGCAGGCCGCCAAAACCCTCAAGGACGACCACGACTACCGCGAAGACGAAACGCGCGACGCGTTCATCGACCTACTGCTCCACGAAGCCGGCTGGCCGTTGGAAGCGAAGGACGACCGCGAATACGAAATCATGGGCATGCCGAGCAAGACCGGCAAGGGCTTTGTCGACTACGTGCTCTGGGGCGACGATGGGCGCCCACTCGCCGTCGTCGAAGCCAAGCGCACGCGCCGCTCACCCAACGAAGGCCAGGAGCAGGCGCGCCTCTACGCCAATGTGCTTGAGGCGCAGTTCGGACGTCGTCCGATCATCTTCTTCACCAACGGCTACGAGCACTACCTTTGGGACGACGCGCCCGAGATCGGCTACCCGCCGCGTCGTGTCAGCGGCTTCTACACGCGCGCCGAACTCATGCGGCTCATCGAACGGCGCGGTACCCGTCGTCCGCTCGCCGACGAGCCCGTCGACACCGACATCGCCGGCCGTCACTACCAGGTGCGCGCGATCCGCGCCGTCGATGATGCCCTCCAGCGCTGCGAGCGCGCCGCCCTGCTCGTCATGGCCACCGGCACCGGCAAAACCCGCACCACGGCCGCGATTATCAAGCAGCTCATGGACGGGGGCTGGGCCAAGAACGTGCTGTTCCTCGCCGACCGAACTGCCCTGGTCAAGCAGGCGAAAAAGACCTTCACGGCGCTGCTGCCCAACGACCCCGTGGTCAACCTGGTCGAAGAACGCAACGGGCAGGGCCGCATCTACGTGTCCACCTACCAAACGATGATGGGCCTCACCCAGCAGCTGAACGCCGACGGCACCCGCCGCTTCGGCGCAGGCCACTTTGACCTCATCGTAATCGACGAAGCGCACCGCAGCGTCTACGCCAAGTACGGCTACCTCTTCGACCACTTCGACTCGCTGCTGCTCGGCCTCACAGCAACACCCAAGGACGAGGTGGACCACAACACCTACCGCCTCTTCCAACTCGACGACGGCACGCCCACCGACGCATACACGCTCGACGCCGCCATCAAGGATGGCTACCTCGTGCCGCCCAACGGCATCCCCGTCGGCACCACGTTCCTGCAGCGAGGGATCCGCTACGAGGACCTGAGCGCCGACGAGAAGGACGCGTGGGATCTCATCGACTGGGGCGAGGACGGCCCACCCGATGGCGTGGAGGCGGATGACATCAACCGGTTCCTCTTCAACGCGGACACCGTAGACAAGGTGCTCGCGATGGTGATGGAGCGCGGCCACAAGGTGGCAGGCGGCGACCGCATCGCAAAGACGATCATCTTCGCGAAGAGCCAACGGCATGCGGACTTCATCGCGGCTCGCTTCGACGCACAATGGCCGGCTCTGGCTGGTACCTACGCGAGAGTGATCACGCATGGGGTGTCGTATGCGGACACGCTCATCGAGAATTTCGGCAACCCGGAGTCGGCGCCGCACATCGCCATCAGCGTGGACATGCTCGACACCGGTATCGACGTACCCGACGTCGCCAACCTCGTGTTCTTCAAGCCAGTGCGCTCACGGACCAAGTTCTGGCAAATGATCGGACGCGGCACTCGTTTGCGGCCGGGGCTGTACGGGGAGGGTGCGGACAAGGAGGATTTCTTCGTCTTTGACTTCTGCGGCAACTTGGAATTCTTCAGCGCCGACCCAGCCACGAATGATGGGTCGACCCAAAAGTCGCTCACGCAACGCATCGTCGAAAACCGGGTCGCACTCGTGAGGGGGCTCGATGCTTCACGAGGCGAGGGGGAGTTGCGGCGGTCGACCGCGGACGCGCTGCACGAGTTCGTCACGGGCATGACCCTCGACAACGTGCTCGTACGTCCGCACCGTCGCCTCGTGGAGAAATTCACCGCGCGTGAGGCATGGGAGTCGCTTGACGAAGTCGCTGCCGCCGAGGCGGTTTCCCTGGCGGGACTGCCGAGCACAGTGGGCATGGGCAAGGAACCCGCCAAGCGCTTCGACCTGCTCATCCTGCGTCGCCAGGTAGCTGATCTTGATGGCGATGCGGCCACGGCTGAGCGTATGCGGGAGACCATCCAGGCAATCGCGCACAACCTCCTTGGCAAGTTGTCGATCCCGCTTGTTGCAGCACAGACCGAACGCCTTGAGGATGTGGCAAGCGACGAGTGGTGGGTGGATGTCACACTGCCGATGCTCGAACTCGTCCGGCTGCGCTTGCGTGAGCTGGCCGCGTTCGTTACGTCAGAGGGCGGCAAGAACCCCGTCTACACGGACTTCGAGGACACGTGGATCGAGCCCTCGGACGTGACGCTTCCCATCGTTACGCCGGGTCTGAACTGGGAGCGATTCCGGGAAAAGGCGACTGCCTACCTGCGCGATCACGAATCAGATGTCGCGCTGCAGAAGCTGCGTCGTAACAAACAGCTCACGGAGACGGACCTCGGAGCGCTGGAAACCATGTTGGTCGAGGCTGGTGCCGAGCCGTCCCATCTCGAGCGAGCGAAGATCGACACGGGCGGGCTGGGCTTGTTCGTGCGCTCGCTCGTCGGGCTGGATCGCGCTGCCGCGATGGAGGTGTTCAAGGACTTCCTTGATGGCACCCGATACACCGCGGATCAAGTGAGCTTCATCGAGTCGATCATCACGGAACTGACAGCCAACGGTGTCATGCCACCAGGACGCCTGTACGAGTCGCCCTTCACTGATGACCTGCCGCGGGGCCCGGACATGATCTTCCCCGACAAGGACGTCACCGTTATCGTCGAGACACTAAAGTCGGTTCGCGAACACGCACTTGTCGAGTCCCATCCTGCATGACGGTTCTCGAGAATTGGCCGAGCCGGGAACCGAAGGTGACAGCATCCAACGGGCGCCAAACGGCGACTTCTCGTGAGAGCGCCCGAAACATCATGGCTACGCGATGCGGGGCTGGGGCGTCGCATGAACACGGAGGACACATGAAGGCCGTCGTCTCGCAGTTGCTCGCGTTCCTGCGCACGGGCGATCAGTCCATCGTGCCGATGTATCAGCACTTGTCTTCCTGGCATGGAGCCGACTGTGCCCAGCAGTGTTCGGACATCATCCGCGCGGATTCGAGGCCCAGTCTGGGTCTACACTTCACCGGTTCGGCGGTCCACGTGGCGATGGATCGATCCACGAACACGTCTGCAGAGCCAGGTCTCATCAACGGTCCACAGCCCGTCACCACGGTGACGCCCCTGCTCGTAGGGCTCGCCGCACGGTTGGCGACGTTACCGGCGGGCGAGCAGGAACCGCGGGACGGCTCCTCGCCGAAGATCCGAAATGGCTTCCTCACTAATGGCGATGCGGAGGGTCCGCGTCAGTCAAAGCTCGTACTGGAGCCGGCGGAGCTGCTGGCCGGTGCCACTACCGAGGGCGCGCGTCGATGAGACTTACGAAGGCAGAGTTCAGCGGATTTGGTCGGCTCGCTGAGGCGCAGATCAATCTGGACCACAAGGTTGTGGCCATTGTCGGACCGAACGAGGCTGGCAAGACGACCTTGCTCCGAGCGCTCGCCTATATCGATAACGGCGAGTCGCTCACCGTTGCTCAGCGATCCCGTGGCCTTCCCGGTGACATCGCCGACGACCACGTCGTCGTGCAGGTCCAGTACCGACTAAGCGAAGGTGATCAGGCCGCCGTCGCTGACTTCGATCTGCATGAGAAACCGACCGATCTCTGGCTCTCAAGGACTGCGGGCCCCGGCGAATTGGTTCGAACGGTCGTACCGGCTCCCCGCAAGAACCTCCTCACACTCGCATCTGCGCTTGGTGACGTGAAGGACAAGGCGACCAAGTCCGCGTTAGAGGAACTGGAGGTGCAAGCGTCGACTGAGTCGGCGGACGGCGAGGAGCCGGAGCAGCTCGACGAGCGTTGCGTATCGTTTGTCAACCGCCTGCAGCATGCGGTGGCAACGGTTGAAACCCAAGACGTCAACGCGCTCGTGCAGCAGGCATCGGATCTTGAACCCGCGAGCTGGATTGCCGAGTTCGAGGAATACGGGCTCAGCGGTGAGATTCGCGCCGCGCTCGAAAGAGTCCAAGCATGGATCGATCGGCCCGACCCCACTGCCGAGGTTGCACAGGTCCTCTACAAGATCTCTCCAGACATCCTGCTCATGTCCGACGCGGACCGACTCCTCGAATCGAGCTACGAACTCACTGAGGCGCGCGTCGAAGAGCCACCAGCAGCGCTCCGCAACATCGCCACTATGGCCGAGCTTTCCTTGCCCGACTTGTGGAAGACGATCAACAACGGCGATGAGGGTGCCCGCGAGACTCTGATCGAACAGGCGAACCAAACGCTGCAGGCCAAGTTTGGCCAGGTCTGGAACCAGTCGAGCATCTGCGCCCACCTGAAGATCAATGGTGCCAGCCTGGAGATTCGGATGAAACAGGATGGGCGAACGATCACGCAGTTCCACGAGCGAAGCGCGGGCGTGCAGATGTTCGTTGCGTTGGTGGCGTTCCTAACCGTAAAAGGCCAGACTGTGCCGCCGATCCTCCTGATCGACGAAGCCGAGACCCACCTGCACATCGATGCACAAGCCGATCTCGTGAACGAGTTCATGACGCAGACCCGCGCAGCCAAGATCATCTACACGACCCACTCGCCAGCTTGTCTCCCGCCTGACCTTGGCACAAACATCCGGGCGGTTGTTCCGGATCCCGCCAACGGCCAACGAAGCCTCGTTGAAGGTAGCTTCTGGACGAAAGGGGTCGGCTACTCGCCGCTGATGCTGGCGATGGGCGCCGGGGCGGCGGCCTTCTCGGCAGCGCGCAAGGTTGTCCTTGCTGAGGGTGCGACCGAGATGCTCATCTTGCCGTCACTCATCAAGGCGGCGATAGGGGCTGAGGACCTCGACTACCAAGTCGCCCCTGGGCTGGCTGAAGTGCCGGTGTCCATGTACTCCGATCTCGATCTCGAAGGTGCGAGAGTTGCCTTCCTTGTAGACGGCGACCAAGGGGGCAAGAAGCTCCGCACTGCACTCATGACAGCAGGCGTCCCTGCAGACCGGATCGTCACCCTTGGCGCGCTCACTCTGGAGAACCTGCTCGATGCCGACGCCTACAAGCAAGTCGTGGTCATCTTGGTTAACGAGGCTGGGCGAGACCCGATCGCTGTCTCTGACCTGCCGGACTTGCGGGTCGACAGCACGACGCTGTGGCCGACCGTGATTGAGTCCTGGGCCCGGGAAGGGGGGTACCAGCTGCCCGGGAAGCGGGTCATTGCCAGCCGCCTCGTCGAAGAAGGACTCGCCATCCCGAGTGAGGAGGGCGCCCGGATCCTCAAGGCTGTACACGAGTCGCTGATGAAGGTGCTCGACGGAAGGAGTACGTCAGCGGACGTGAGTACGGTCAACGAGCGGATCTAGAGTGCCGCCTACGCCATCTCGGGCAAGGACGCGGGGAACGATCACAGGTTCAGCTTAGGCCGCGAGTGTGAAGGGCCGGTTAGCTTGGCTCCGAACTGGATAGGCAAGGCGCCGAGGGGCTCTGGGCTCGCTGCCGGTGGTACTTTCGCTCGATCCGGACCACGATCGCGAGCCGCAGATCCTGCCGCGGCGACCAGCGCGGTTGATTCAGGACGTTTGTCTGCAGGCGCGACCAGAACATCGCCATCGCGCCATTCGCGCCAGAGGCGCCGACTCTGCCCACGGATCCGACCATGTGGTGACGGCGCAGCGCCCGAGCCATGGCCCTGCTGCGGAACTGGTTGCCCTGACCACGTGCAGAATGCATCCTACGATCTCGGTCCGGTGGGCGACGGCGACGCAGAGCGCATCGGTGGCGAGCTTCGCGGTCATGCCATCCGAGCGAGTAGCTCCCCATGGGTTTCGAGTACGCCCCCTTCGCCGTTGGGCCACCGCTAGTAGGGCTGGCGGGCGAGCGCGAGTATCTGGCACGACAACGCCATGAGGATCCCGCTTCGGCGTGGGTAGTCCCGATCTGCGGTGCTGACTTCTATAAATGCCAGAATCTGGACTCTCGGGGATGGCCTGTGGCCCGCATCACGAACAACGTAGCCTGGCCGGATGGAGACCCATGTTCTTACTCCGCAGCAGATCTTCTACCAGCCTCAGCAGTTGGTCGTGCCGCCGTTCCAACGTCCCTATGTTTGGGAGGAGGAAGAGCAGTGGGCGCCGTTCTGGCTAGTTGAGTCCCGCATAGTGGTGTAGCGCGGTCGCCGAGATCGTCCCGGTAGTGGACGTGGTGCGGCCACCGCGTGATCCTTCGAGTGAACCTCTCACAGCACTCTCGAACGGAGTCATCACGATGACCGCACCACACATTGTCGACCCTGCTGGCCTGCTGGGTGAAGCCCTGTCCGAAGCAAGCCCGGATCTGATGCGTTCGCTGCTGCAGACGATGATCAACGCGCTGCTGTCCGCGGACGCCGACGCCGTCGTCGGAGCCGAGTACGGCCGCCCCAACCCGACCCGCACCACGCAACGCAACGGGTACCGCCACCGCGATCTGGACACCCGCGTCGGAACCGTCGACGTCGCCATTCCGAAGCTGCGTAGCGGAACCTACTTCCCCGAGTGGCTCCTCGAGCGCCGCAAGCGAGCCGAGTCCGCGCTGATCACCGTCGTCGCGGACTGCTACCTCGCCGGGGTGTCCACCCGCCGCATGGACAAGCTCGTGAAGACCTTGGGGATCGACGCCCTGTCGAAATCGCAGGTCTCTCGGATGGCGGCAGACCTGGACCAGATCGTCGACGACTTTCGCCACCGGCCTCTGGATGAGGCGGGGCCGTTCACGTTCGTGTCCGCGGACGCGTTGACGATGAAAGTGCGCGAGGGTGGGCGCGTGATCAACGCCGTCGCGCTGGTCGCGGTCGGTGTCAACGCCGACGGGCACCGCGAAGTCCTCGGACTACGCGTAGCGACGTCGGAAACGGGGCCAGCGTGGAACGAGTTCTTCGCCGACCTGACCGCCCGCGGCCTGACCGGCGTCCGCCTGGTCACCTCCGATGCCCACAAGGGCCTGGTCGAAGCGGTTGCCGCGAACTTGCCCGGCGCCACCTGGCAGCGCTGCAGGACGCACTACGCCGCGAACCTAATGTCGGCGACACCCAAGTCGATGTGGCCGGCCGTCAAGGCGATGCTGCACTCGGTGTACGACCAGCCCGACGACACGGCGGTCCAGGCGCAGTTCGACCGCCTGCTGGACTACGTCGACGACAAGCTGCCCGAGGTCCACGAGCACCTCGACGCCGCCCGCGCCGACATCCTCGCCTTCACTGCCTTCCCCAAGGACGTGTGGACCCAGATCTGGTCGAACAATCCCGCGGAGCGCCTCAACCGCGAGATCCGTCGCCGGACCGACTCCGTAGGGATCTTCCCCAACCGCGCCGCGATCGTGCGCCTGGTCGGTGCCGTGCTGGCCGAGCAAACCGACGAATGGACCGAAGGCAGGCGCTATCTCGGCCTCGACGTCCTCGCCCGCTGCCGCGTCAACATTGTGCCCGCCCTCGACACCGAGATCGGAGCTGACGCCCTGCCCGCACTGACCGCCTGAACCATCAAAAGGACCACGCAGGCGCTACACCACTACCCGGGACTTGACCAAGAGGGAGGGTCGGGTACTCGGGGGAGGAAGAAGCCACTGTGGAACGGGCGGGACTGGTACGTCTCTTTTGGCGGTGATCGCAACTGGGAAGACGCACGGCGCTATGGATTCTTGTCGGCGGGCGGTGGAAAGTTCTACAGCCGGACGATTCGGGCCCTGCCGGAGGAAGCCCGCGTTTGGGTGAACGTCCCCGGAACTGGGTACGTCGGCGTGGGCGTCACGACCGGGCCCGCCCAGCGCTTCGAAGACACGGTTCTCGCGACTGGCGGACGAGACGTTCCGTTGCACTAACAGCCGTTGATGGGTTCGTACTGGCACGCAGGCTCAAACACTGACGATGATGCTGAGTGGGTGGTGCCTGTGGAGTGGCTCGATACGCGCTCGGTCACGGACGCTGTGTGGGAGAAGGGGATGTTCGCGAACCAGAACAGCGCGTGCAAACTCCGTCAGGAGTTCACCCTGCAACGGCTCAGCGAGCACTTCGACGTCGACCAGTAGCGACAGGGCGGGCAGTGATGAGCTTTTCGTAAAGGCCGGGCCGCATGGGCTCAGGGTACGGCTGGGCGCTTGTCTTCACTGCGTAGTTGGTGACGGTTGGGGCTTCCCGCCGCCCCACCTTCTACGGGCTGACGCATCGCTAGCGGTTGTCGGGGGCTAGGCCTATGCTCGCGCCCATAGTGAACTGCGTCTCACGAGCATGATTGGCGCAGGCGCGGGCAACGCGGCGATGCCGGCGGATCCGTAGGGGCGATCCGGGCACACGCACGAGTCGACGGCCCGGTGCGGCTGACCTGAGATCACACCGCAGTCAGCACGTCCCGAACCGCTCGACCTCCTGAACGGACCACACGACCATGCGCATCCTGTTCATCGGCGCCGGCGGCGTCGGCTCGGCCGCCGCGAAACTCCTCGTCGAGCGCGACTTCTTCGACGCACTCGTCGTCGCCGACTACTCCGCCGAGCGCGCCGAGGCGAGCGCCCGCGCTGCGTCCGAGCGTCGTGACGGCGAAACCCGAGTCGCGTCCGCTCAGATCGACGCCTCGAGCGCCGAGGGCGTCGAGGCGCTCTGCCGCGAGCACGCCATCACGCACGTGTTCAACGCCGTCGACCCCGTCTTCGTCATCCCCATTTTCGACGGAGCCTTTGCCGCGGGCGCCGACTACCTCGACATGGCGATGTCTCTCTCGAGACCCCACGAGAGCGAGCCGTACGCGAACGTCGGCGTCAAGCTCGGCGACGAGCAGTTCGCCAAGGCCGACGCGTGGGAGAAGGCCGGACGCCTCGCGCTCGTCGGCATCGGAGTCGAGCCCGGCCTCTCGGACGTCTTCGCCCGCTACGCCGCCGACCACCTCTTCTCCGAGATCGACGAACTCGGCACCCGCGACGGCGCCAACCTCGTCGTCACCGGCGACGACGGCAACAGATCTTCGCGCCGTCTTTCTCCATGTGGACGACCATCGAGGAATGCCTCAACCCGCCCGTCGTCTGGGAGAAGGACCGCGGCTGGTTCACCACGCCGCCGTTCAGTGAGCCCGAAACCTTCGACTTCCCCGAGGGCATCGGCGAGGTGGAGTGCGTCAACGTCGAACACGAGGAAGTGCTCCTCATGCCGCGCTGGGTCGACGCCAAGCGCGTCACCTTCAAGTACGGCCTCGGCAAGGAGTTCATCGGCATCCTCAAGGTGCTCCACACCCTCGGCCTCGACTCAACGGAACTCATCACCGTCAAGGGCCAGCAGATCTCGCCGCGCGACGTCGTCGCAGCAGCTCTGCCCGACCCCGCCACCATCGGGCCGCGCATGAAGGGCAAGACCTGCGCCGGACTGTGGGTCACCGGCACCGGAACGGACGGCGAGCCGTGCTCGACGTACCTCTACCACGTCGTCGACAACGAGCAGACGATGAAGGACTACGACTCCCAGTGCGTCGTCTGGCAGACGGCGATCAACCCCGTCGTCGTTCTCGAACTCCTTGCCATCGGTGCGTGGTCCGGCGCCGGCGTCCTCGGCCCCGAGGCGTTCGATGCCGTGCCGTTCCTCGACCTGCTCAAGGCGCCGAAGCCCGACGGTTTCGGTTCCCCCTGGGGCATGCGGGAGCAGTGAGGTGAGATGGGCGACGCAGGATCGGTCGCGACCGTCGTCACCGAGGGCAAGGGGCTTCGCGCGGGCGCCCTGAGCCTCACCGGGAGCGTGGTCGTCGGCGTGGCCTCGACGGCACCCGCGTACTCACTCGCCGCAACGCTCGGCTTCGTCGTCGCGGGTGGCGCGGGCTTCAAGGCGCCCGCCATCATGCTGCTGGCCTTCCTGCCCATGTACTTCATCGCGGTGGCCTACCGAGAGCTCAACGAGGCCGAACCCGACTGCGGCACCACCTTCACCTGGGTGACCCGCGCCTTCGGCCCCGTGGCCGGCTGGATGGGCGGCTGGGGCATCGTCATCGCCGACATCATCGTCATGGCCAACCTCGCCCAGATCGCGGGCGCCTACTCGTTCACCCTCGCGAACGAACTCGGCCTGCACAACAGCCTCGACACGAGCACGTTCTGGTCCACCGCCGCCGGCCTCCTGTGGATCGGCGTCATGACGTGGATCTCGTTCCGCGGCATCGAAGTCTCCGCCCGCCTGCAGTACGCGCTGCTGACGATCGAGGTGCTCACGCTCATCATGGTCGTCGGGGTGGCGCTGTGGAAGGTCTACTCCGGCAGCGCCCCGGCCGGCTCGGCGAAGCCGTCGTTGTCGTGGCTGTGGCCGAGTGGACTCTCGATGTCGGTGCTGTCCTCGACAGTGCTGCTCGCCGTCTTCATCTACTGGGGCTGGGATTCGGCCGTCTCGACGAACGAGGAGGCCGACGATCCCAGCCGCACGCCGGGGCGCGCCGCCGTCATCTCGACGCTGCTGCTCCTCGTCATCTACGTCTTCGTCTCCATCGCCACCGTCGCGTTCGCCGGAACGGGGGACACGGGCATCGGGCTCGGCAACGAATCCAACGCCGACGACGTGTTCACCGCCATCGGGCCGGCGCTCTTCGGCGACACCTTCCTCGGCCATGCCGGGCTGGCGCTCCTGGCCATCTCGATTCTTACCTCGTCGGCCGCCTCGACGCAGACGACGATCCTCCCGACGGCGCGCACCGCCCTGTCGATGGGCGTGTTCCGCGCGCTGCCGGCCAAGTTCTCCACCGTCCACCCGCGTTACCAGACGCCGACGTGGTCGACGCTCGGGATGGGCATCGTCTCGGCAGGTTTCTACCTGCTTATGACGCTCATCAGCACGAACATCCTCGGTGCGCTCATCGGTGCGATCGGGCTGCAGATCGCCTTCTACTACGGCATCACCGGCTTCGCGTGCGCCTGGTTCTACCGGCACTCGCTGCGCACTTCGGCGCGCCACTTCGTCAACCGCGGCCTCATCCCGTGCCTCGGCGGGGCGCTCCTGTTCCTCACGTTCGCCTACGCCGTGAAGTCGTACGCCGAACCCGACTACCTGCTCGACGACAACGGCAAGAACGTGACCATCTGGGGCTTCGGCGCCGTGGCCGTCGTCGGTGTCGTCTCGCTCCTGTGCGGATTCGTGCTCATGGCCCTGCAGTGGTCGCGGGATGCGGCGTTCTTCCGGGGGCGGACGCTGCGCACCGGCTCGTTCGAAGACCTGCAGCGCTGGCGCGCCGAGGGCACCCAGTACGGCGTCATCGGTGGCGATGTGACGATCACGCAGGAAGGCGACCTCGTCACCGACGGCGGGCTCAGCGGCGTACCGACGGGGCCGACCCCGACAACAGGCGAAGGTGAAACGCGATGAGCGACTCGACCGTCCGATACCTCGTCGCGTGGGGCGGCGACGCCCGCTCCAAGGACGCCCTCGCCCTCGGGGCGACGCTCGCCCGCACCTTCCGGGCCGAGCTCGCCGTCGTCTACGTCGTGCGCGAGGAGACGTTCGGCGCCCACACGTTCGGCGACGTCGGTTTCACCGAGGAAGTCGTGCGCCAGGCGAGCGAGGGCGTGCAGAAGCACCTCGACGCGCTGACCGACCTCGACGGCGTCGTCCTCCACGTGCGTCGGAGCAGTTCTGTCGCGGCGGGCGTGCTCGACGCCGCCGAGGAGATCGACGCCGACCGCATCGTCATCGGCGCGGGCACCGGCACCCGGACGCTCAGGTCGGGCAGGGCAAGAACCTCAAGGAGGCCATCTCGCACATCGAGTGGAAGCCCGACAGCGCGCTGATCATCGGTTCGTCCCGCCTGGCGCAGGGCAAGCAGATCTTCATCGGTACAGTGGCGAGCCGGATGCTCGCCCACCTGCCCATCCCGATGATCGTCGCCCCGCGAGGCGTATGAGAACGAGGTCAGCCCCATGAAGGTCGTCTGTGCCCCCGACTCGTACAAAGAAGCGCTCTCAGCGGTGGACGCCGCGGCAGCGCTGGCTCGGGGTGTGCGTGGCGTCCTTCCCTCGGCGGACGTCGTCGAATTGCCGGTGGCCGACGGGGGAGAAGGCACGACCGAAACCCTCATGGCGGCGATGGGCGGTCAGCTGATCGCCGTGGACATCACAGACGCGCTCGGACGTCCTCGCACAGCTGAGCTCGGGTGGGTCGCTTCGGAACGCCTCGCCGTCGTTGACGTCGCGCAGGGGGCCGGGCTGCATCACATCGAGTTGGAACTGCGCGACCCGTACCGCTCCTGCAGCTCTGGTGTCGGGCACCTCGTCTCGGCCGCGCTCGACCTCGACCCGCGCCGGGTCGTCATCGGTCTCGGAGGATCGGCAACGAACGACGGTGGCGCGGGCATGATCTCTGCGCTCGGTGGGCGCTTGCTCGACTGCAACCTCAGGCCTGTCACTCCGACGCCCGAGGGCATGCACGATGTGGCGTCGCTCGACCTGTCGGAGCTCGACCCGCGGCTTGCGGGTGTCGAGGTGATCCTGGCCAGTGACGTGACGAATCCGCTGCTCGGGCCCGACGGCGCAACGGCCGTCTTCGGGCCGCAGAAGGGCGTGACGCCCGCGCGGGTGCCCGTGATCGAGACGGTGCTCGCAGGATGGGCCGACGTTCTCGAGACGGCGACGGGCCGTGAGGTCCGCGACCTGCCCGGGGCGGGCGCTGCCGGGGGACTCGGCGCTGCGTTCCTCGCTCTCACGGGTGCGACGCTCCGGCCGGGTCTTGATGTCGTCGCCGAGGCCGTGGGGCTCGAGGATGCGGTGCGTGACGCCGACCTCGTGCTCACCGGCGAAGGCCGCATCGACGGGCAGACCCGCTTCGGTAAGACGCCCTGGGGCGTCGCCGAAATCGCCCGCCGTCACGGCGTGCCCGTCGTCATGCTCGGGGGAGAGGTCCGCCCGGAGGGGCGCGCTCTCATCGACGACACGATCGTCGCCGTCGAGCCGATCCACGCCGGCTACACCGACCTCGACGAGGCGCTCGCCAACACCGGAGCCGACCTCGAACAGGCAGCGGCGTCGGCCGTCGAGCGAATTCGGTAGAGGCGCGGGGGGGGGGGGGGGGGCCCCCCGCCCCCCCCCCCCCACCCCCCCGCC